>JAODBH010000138.1 GCA_025463865.1 Actinomycetes bacterium
GATCACGTGTACTCGCCGCGGGGGATCGGACCGACCCCCAAGGTGACGTGGACGCATCCGGGTCACGTCGTCATCAACTCGGACCAAGCGAACGTCTTCGCCGCGGCTGCGTTCTCCGCGCTCCTGCTCTGGCTTCTCATGCGGCGCACGAGTCTCGGGCTTCGGCTTCGAGCACTCGTGGACCGTCCCGATCTCGCTCGGATGCGCGGCGTGGATCCCGGACGATCTTCGGCGGTGGCCTGGATGCTGGGCACGATGCTCGCCGGACTCGCCGGTGTCGTCGGTGCTCCTGTCTTCAACAGCCTGCTCCCGGACACGTACACCTTTGTGCTCTTCGTGGCCGCGGCCGCGGCCGTGTTCGGTGCGTTTCGTTCCATACCCTTGGCCTTCGTCGGCGGCCTGGTGCTGGGCGTGGCCCAGAACCTCGTGGCGGGCTACGCGACGTTCGCGTCAGGCATTGTCGGCTTCAACTCGGCCGTCCCGTTCGTCATCTTGCTCGTCGGTCTGATCGTCGTCGCGCGCGACCGCTCGAGAACGGCGGGAACGACGGTTGACGACGTGCCGGTCAACGACTACTTCTCAGACCTGCCGCGCTGGCGGCGAACCGCGCCGTGGGTGGTGGCGGTCGCGTTTCTCTTCGTCTACCTCTTCTGGCTCGGCAGTGACTTCTGGGTGAGCCAAGTCACCCGCGGTCTGATCCTGGGACTCATCTTCCTCTCGTTCGTGATCGTCACCGGTCTCGGCGGCCTCGTCAGTCTTGCGCAGGCGGCGTTCGTCACCATCGCCGGCCTTACCGCCGGATTGCTCATCAACCGGTTCGATCTTCCGTTCTGGCCTGCGCTCCTCGGCGGAGTGGTGGTGTCGGTGATCCTTGGCATCATCATCGCGTTGCCCTCGCTGCGCGTGGGCGGCCTGGCCTTTGCGCTGTCGACGCTCGCGTTGGCGCTCTTGGCGGATCGTGTCCTGTTCCCGTGGAACTGGTTCCGCAACAATCAAGTCGGCTGGACGATCCCCCGCCCTTCGATTGGCCCACTGCACTTCGACACCGATCGATCGATGGCGGTCCTGGCACTCGTGCTCATCGGCGGGGTCATCTTGTTGATCAGGAACCTCGAGCGGTCCGCGTCCGGGCGTGCGATCGTGGCCGTTCGCGTCTCGGAGCCTGCAGCAACCGCGTCCGGAATCTCGGTCGTCGGCGCCAAGCTGAGGCTCTTCGTACTGGCTGCGGTCGTGGCCGGCGTCGGGGGAGTCCTCCTTGGTTCCTATACCGGCAGCGTCAACAGCGAAGCGACTCCGGCACTGACCGGGCTGCTGTGGCTCGCGACCGTCGTACTGTTTGGGATCCGGCGGCCTGCGGCCGCAGTCGTAGCGGGCCTCATGTCCGCAGTGTTCCCGGCCATCCTCGCCTACGGCGTTCATTGGCCTTCGCTCTTCCCGGACTGGATGAACTGGAACGGCACCGCGTCGTTTTGGGTGCCGAGCATCCTGTTCGGCCTCGGGGCGATCCAACTCTCTCGCAATCCCGACGGCGCATTGTCGGTGACGGCTCGCCAGAACCACGAGCGACGCGCCCGCAAGGCACAGAAGCGAGGCACGCTCGTCCCGGCCGAGAGCAAGATCGAAGATGTTCGGGCCGCGGAACGACGCGAGATCGACCTCGAGCTGACCGAGCACGCAGCCCAGCTCGTCGAGGAAGGCATCGTTCGTGTCGGGGCCGCCGTACCAACCAGCCGAACGTCCTCAACCGGAGCGACCGCGCTCTCGTTGGAACGCGTCGACGCCGGTTACGGCGACCTGCAGGTGCTCTCGTCGATCGACCTCGCGCTGCAGAGCGGGACGATCACCGCTCTGCTCGGGCCCAATGGTGCGGGGAAGTCGACCCTGTGTGCGGTCGCCGCCGGACTCATCCGCCCCACCCGCGGCCGGGTGGTTCTCCTCGGCGACGACGTGTCGGGAGTCGCCGTCCACCTGCGCGCTCGGCGTGGCCTGCTCGCGACCCCTGAGCAGCGCGGCGTCTTTCCCGCACTCACCGTGGATGAGAACCTCGCACTCCGGCTCCGAAGGACGGAACGCGAAGAGGTCTACGAGCGCTTCCCGATGCTGCGTGACCGTCGGTCCATCCCCGCGAGCGATCTCTCCGGTGGGGAGCAGCAGATCCTCAGTCTTGGTCCGTTCGCGGTCCGTCCTCCCCGTGTCCTCATCGCCGACGAACCGACGCTTGGTCTCGCTCCCCTCGTCGTCCGAAACCTGATGGCGATCTTCGACGAACTGCGCAGAGACGGCGTTGCCATCCTCCTGGTGGAGGAGAAGTCACAGGTTGTCGAGGTCGCCGACTACGTCGCGTTCCTCGAACTCGGTCACATCGTGTGGGCAGGACCGAAAGCCGACGTCGACGATCATCAGCTGGTTGAGAGCTACCTCGGGCGGTTCGAGGATGCGCGACCCCGGAAGGCCGACCGCGAGGCAGCTACGCCGCGCCCCGCAGTAGCCGGAAAACAAGCTCGAGAGGAAGGCACCGATCGATGACCGAGCGACAGTCGGACGCGGTACTGGATCTGGAAGCACGCGTGGCTCGTTTGGAAGCGGAGCGTGACATCCTCGATCTGCTCTCGCGGTACGGGCATGCGATCGACTATGGCCTCGAACACGAATGGGTTGACTGCTTCAGCGA
>JAODBH010000251.1 GCA_025463865.1 Actinomycetes bacterium
GCGGCGCGCGCTCGGCGGCGTCCGGCGCGAAGCGACGCCCTCCGCGCCGGTGGCCCCGGCCGCGCCCAGAGCTGTCCCCGCGCCGGTGGCCGACACCGCCGATCCGACGACGCCGGTCGACATCGACGAGGTCATCCTCGCGTGGCCCGTCACGCTCGCCGCCCTGCCGATCGCGACCCGCAGCGCGGTGCAGGAAGCGCAGCCGTTGCGCATGGAAGGCGATGTCGTGGTGTTCGGGGTGCCGCCCCGGGTGATCGAAGCGGCCCGTCCCCGATTCCAGCGCGAGGCCGACGCGATCCGCGACTCGCTGGCCGGCCAGCTCGGCCGCAAGCTGCGATTCAAGATCGTTCCCCACGACTTCGTCGAGTCGCGCTCGATCGACCTCACGGATCCGGCGCCCACCGCCCACGACGACGTTCCCCCCGGGGAGCCGCCGCCCCCCGACGACGACGCGGATGAATACATCGATCCGAGCCAGCTGACGGACGCTCCCGCGGGCGCAGGGGCGGTAGATTCGGTGAGCCGCCTGGTCGAGACGTTCGGCGCCGAGGTTGTCGACGAGCAGCGACGCACCTGAGCGTCGGCATCCGCTCGACCTGTCACCGCGGCACCCCGAGTCGTGCGTCGCGCCACGCGCCCGCCGTGTGCGTCCCACCGAAGCCCGCGTCCCAACGGCGCATCCCGAACGGCACCGATCCCGGCACCCCGACCCGGAGGAGAGCCAGTGGCGAACGAGCAGCTCAACCAGATGATGCAGTCGGTGCAGAAGATGCAGGCCGACATGGCCGCGGCGCAAGCCGCGCTGGCCGAGGCGCGCGTCGACGGCACCGCGGGTGGCGGGATGGTGCGGGCGACGGTGTCGGGCACCGGCGACCTGAAATCGGTGTCGATTCACCCGAGTGTGGTCGACCCGGCGGACGTCGAGATGCTCGAGGACCTGGTCGTGGCCGCGGTGGCCGACGCCCGCCGCGCGGCAAACGAGTTGCAGGAGCAGCAGCTCGGAAGCGTCACGGGCGGTCTCGACCTGGGTCCGCTCGGCGGACTCCTCGGCTGAGGCGATCCCCGACTGATGGCAGGCGTCTACGAAGGTCCGGTCCAAAGCCTCATCGACGAGCTCGGCCGCCTTCCGGGAGTCGGGCCCAAGTCGGCGCAGCGCATCGCGTTCTACCTGCTGAAGGCCGCACCCGAGGACGCGAAGCGTCTGGCCACCGCGATCGTCGAGGCCAAGGAACGGGTCTCGTGGTGCCGTCGTTGCTTCAACATCGCCGAAGGCGAGCTCTGCGCGTTCTGCCGCGACCCCGGCCGTGACGACACGCTGATCTGTGTGGTGGAGGAACCGCGGGACATCGTCGCGGTCGAGCGCACGCAGGAGTTCAAGGGCCGCTACCACGTGCTGCAGGGCGCGATCTCGCCCATCGAGGGCATCGGCCCCGATCAGCTCCGGATCCGCGAGCTCCTGGTGCGGGTCGACGGCGAAGGCGTGCAGGAGGTCATCTTGGCCACGAACCCCAACATCGAGGGCGAGGCGACCGCGATGTACCTCGCCCGGCTGCTGAAGCCCCTCGGCCTGCGGGTGACGCGCATCGCCAGCGGTCTACCCGTCGGCGGTGACCTCGAGTACGCCGACGAGATCACACTCGGGCGCGCCCTCGAGGGCCGGCGCACGCTCGACGGCTGACCGCCGACCCGCCCGGCCTGTGCTCCGACGTCAGCCGGCGAGGGCGTTCGCGACGAGCTTGCCGACCGCGTCCGATTCCACCAGGAAGCCGTCGTGCCCGGCCACCGACTCGATGACCTCGGGGCCGTGGCTGTGCGGGATCAGCGCTCCGAGCTCGTGCTGCAGCCGGATCGGGTAGAGCCGGTCGGAGGAGATGCCGCCGATCGACACCTCGGCGGTGATCCGCGCGAGCGCCGCCGCGAGACCACCACGGCCCCGGCCGACGTCGTGGCTGTTCATCGCGTCGTTGAGGACGAGGTAGCTGTTGGCGTCGAACCGCTCGACCAGCTTGCGGCCGTGATGCTCCAGGTACGACTCCACCGCGAACTGCTCGCCCTCGAAGGCGTCGCTGCGCCCCTCACGGAGCCGTCCGAACCGGGCCTCCAGCTCGAGCTCCGAGCGGTAGGTGATGTGGCCGATGCTGCGGGCGAGCTCGATGCCCTCCCACGGACCGTCGCCGGGCGCCGCGTCGTAGTAATCGCCGCCGCGCCACCTGGGGTCGAAGCGGATGGCGCGCGACTGCACCGAGCACAGCGCGATCTGCTCGGCGGTCGCGTAGCCGCCGACCGCGAGGACGACGGCGCGGCGGACGCGCTCGGGGAAGCTGACGGCCCACTCGAGCGCACGCATCCCGCCCATCGAGCCGCCCACCACCGCGGCCCAGGTGTCGATGCCGAGCGCGTCGGCGAGCGCGGCTTCGACCACGACCTGGTCCCGGATGGTGATGCACGGGAACCGGCTGCCGATCGGCCGGCCGTCCTCCGCCGGCGACGAGGGTCCCGTCGTTCCCTGGCAGCCGCCCAGCACGTTGGGCGCGACGACGAACCACTCGTTCGTGTCGAGCGGCCGGCCGGGTCCGACGACCGCGTTCCACCAGCCGGTGCGCCGGTCCTCAGGGGTCGGCACCCCGCTCGCGTGGCTGTCACCGGTGAGCGCGTGCAGCACCAGGACCGCGTTGGAGCCGTCGGGCGCGAGGTCGCCCCAGGTCTCGTAGGCGATGGTCACGTCGGACAGCCGCCCGCCCGCCTCGAGGATGTGCGGGCGTGACTCGAAGCAGGTGACGAAGCGCCGGAGACCGGGCGGGTCGCCCGGTCTCCACGCGCCGGTTACCGGCAGGATCTTTTCCATCGGGGCACCCAGGGATCGGCCGCCCGCGCACGGAGCGGCGACGGGACGACCGATGTTACGAGACTTTTGCGGCTCGGAACCCGGCGTCGAGGTCGGCGAGGATGTCCTCGATCGACTCGATCCCGACCGACAGACGCACGAGCCCGGGAGTGACGCCGGCGGAGATCTGCTCGGCCTCTTCGAGCTGCTGATGGGTGGTCGACGCCGGGTGGATCGCCAGGGTGCGCACGTCGCCGACGTTGGCGAGGTGGCTGATGAGCTCGAGGCCGTTGATGAACCTCGTGCCCGCCTCGATGCCGCCCTTCAGCTCGAACGCGAGGATCGCACCGGCGCCGTTGGGCAGATACTTCTTGGCCCGCCCGTTCCAGGGGCTGGACGCGAGCCCGGGATAGCTCACCGACGAGACCTCATCACGCGCCTCGAGCCATCGCGCGACCTTCAGCGCGTTCTCCGAGTGCCGCTCCATCCGGAGGCTGAGGGTCTCGAGCCCCTGGATGAAGAGGAACGAGTTGAACGGCGAGGTGGATGCGCCGATGTCGCGGAGGTACTGCAGCCGGGCCTTGAGGATGTACTGCGCCGGTCGCAGCTCCTCCGGGAGCTGCGAGAACACCAGGCCGTGGTAGCTCGGGTCGGGCTCGGTGAAGTTGGCGAACCGGCCGCTGGCGACGTAGTCGAACTTGCCGCCGTCGACGATGACGCCACCGATCGAGGTGCCGTGGCCGCCGATGAACTTGGTCGCCGAGTACGTGACGATGTCGGCACCCCAGTCGAGCGGGCGCAGCAGGTACGGGGTCATGACCGTGTTGTCGATGACGAGCGGGATGCCGTTGTCGTGCGCGATCTTCGACACCGCCTCGATGTCGAAGATGTCGCCTTTCGGGTTGCCGACGCTTTCGCCGTAGAAGGCGCGGGTGTTGGGCCGGATCGCGCTGCGCCAAGCCTCGAGGTCGTCGGGGTCGACGAAGGTGACCTCGACGCCCAGCTTCGGGAAGGTGTAGTGGAGCTGGTTGTAGGTGCCGCCGTAGAGCGACCCGCTCGAGACGATGTGTCCGCCGTTCTCGGCCAAGTTGAGGAGCGCAATGGTCTGCGCGGCCTGCCCACTCGCCGTGGCGAGCGACCCGACCCCGCCGTCGAGCGCCGTCATCCGCTGCTCGAACGCGTCCTGCGTGGGGTTCATGATCCGGCTGTAGATGTTGCCCAGCTCGGCCAGCCCGAAGAGCGCGGCGGCGTGCTCGGTGTCCCGGAAGACATAGCTCGTCGTCTGGTAGATCGGGACCGCCCGGGCGCCCGTGGTGGGGTCGGGCTGCGTTCCGGCGTGGATCTGGCGGGTCTCGAAACCCCAGTCGGACATGGCGGACTCCTCGTCGACGGCGGGGTTCACGCTAAGACGGCAAAACCCGACCCGTCAACCGGTATTTTCACACCATCCTGCAAGTCGGGTCGCAAATGGTCGATAGTCCCCCATCGATCGCGTCGTGCGATCGCGGCCCTCAAAGGAAAAGCAGTGACCGACGCCAGCTACAGCCAGCCGGCACCGTCCCGACCCGTCGGGAAGGTGCGCAACCCCCTCGTCGTCTTCCTCTTGATGATCATCACGCTCGGCATCTACGGGCTCGTCTACTACTACAAGACCTACCAGGAGATGAAGGACCACTCCGGCCAAGGAGTCGGTGGAGTGGTCGGCCTGCTCCTCGCGATCTTCATCGGCATCGTCACCCCGTTCCTCCTGGCCTCGGAGGTCGGGAACCTCTACGCGAGCGAGGGTCTCGACAAGCCCGTCAGCGGCCTGACCGGGTTCTGGGTCCTGATCCCGATCCTCGGCGCGCTCATCTGGCTGTTCAAGGTGCAGGGCGCGCTCAACCGGTTCTGGGAGTCTCACGGCGCCACCGCCTGAGGTCCGGTCCGGCGGCACCACCGATCCAGCGTGCGGGGCGGCCCCAGGGTCGCCCCGCTACGCGTCCGGAGGGGACGCGCCGGCCGAGATCAGGTGGTGGTCGGGCCCGCGGGTGGGCGGATCGCGGGGAAGAACGCGATCGGGACGGCGACCGTCCGGGCCGCGATGTCGTGCCAGGTGCGGCGCTCCGGATCGACGAGCATCCAGAAGTACCCGGCGCCGAGCGGCAGGAGCGAGAGCAGCCCGACGAAATAGCGGAGCACGGCCTGTCCGTAGCTCACCCGGCCGCCGGTGGCGGCGTCGATCACCCGGGTGCCGCAGAGCCACATGCCGACGGTCTGGCCCCGGCTGCCGGCGACGAGGGGCACGGTGTAGAGGACGCCGACGATCAGCGCGATCGGGAGGCCGACCGCGAACCCGCCGAAGCGGCGGGCGATGTACGACAGGGCGTTGATCAGGACGAGATCGATGATCCAACCGCCGAGGCGGGGGAAGAAGTCGGCTCTCGGTCCGGATGGCTCGATCATGAGGCCCTGAGGATACGGCCGCGGACGCGACCATGGGACGGCGGGTGCCGTCCCATGGTCGTGGTCCTGGTGCCGGTTGGCCGACCGGTGGGTCAGCCGACGGGCGCGAGGGGCTCGCCCTTGAGCATCCGGTACGCCGCCGCAACCGTGATGGCGCTGATGCCGTAGGTGAAGAGGAGCCCGATCCCGCAGAGGAGCAGCCCGACGATGTTGACGCCGAGGAGGATCAGGACGAGGAGGAACAGCTCGCCCCGGTGTCCCTTGGTCAGCTCGCCCGACGCCTTCAACGCGTCGATCCCCGAGATCTCGGTCGGCGAGTCGACGATGACGTAGCCGTGGAACATGTAGATGAGGACGAAGATGATCCCCGGGATGATGACGAGGGCGAACCCGATCACTGCGCCGATGAAGAACAGGATCGCCGCCACGGCGTACGGCCCGAGACGATCGGTGTTGGTCAGCATCGAGATCTCCGGCTTCTCGCCCCGCGTCACCGCGAGTGAGGCCCGGATGAGGCCCATTCCCAGGATGAAGCTGACGACCAGTCCGATCAGCCCGAAGATCACCGAGCCGGCGCTGCCGGTGGCCCGACCGAGCAGGTTGAGCACGAGTGAGACCAGCCAGATCACGATGGTGATGCCGACCATGGGCCCGACGTTCTTCCAGAACGCCGACCAGCCGTAGCCGAAGGCCGCTCCCGGCGAGAACGCACTCGGGGGCCCGGCCGGCGGGAAGCTCGGCGGCGGGGAGCTCGGGGGCGGGAAGCTCGGCGGTTCCGGTGGGGGCGGGGGCGGGGGCACTTGCGACATTTGGTTCCTCCCTGGACGGTTGAACCGCGTCTATCGGCGCTTCGGGGGGGAGTCTGACCTAGGTCGGTCGCCCAGTCGCGTATTTCCAGAGGTTGTATGTCCACATAAGGGCGATAAGCACCGCCGGCACCCAGATCGGGATCTGCATGCGGCGGGGCAGCCGCCAGTTCACCAGCAGCAACACCGCCAGCACGACCAGCACGATGCCGGCCGGCTGCATCGTCAGCGCGTGTCCGAGATCACCGTGGACCACCGACGTGACCGACCGCGTCATGCCGCACATCGGGCACGGGATTCCGGTCACTGCCTTGAACGGGCAGGGAGCGCCGCCGTCGAACGGCAGGAGCGGCCGGACCACGCCGATCCCGAGCATGACCGCGCCCGCGACGCGCAGGCTGGTGAGATCGCGCCGCTCGAGCACCAGCGGTTCCATGCGCGAAACCGTAGTGCCGGGCCGGCAGCCGATCGGGCGTCTCAGAGCGTGCGGATGATCGCGGCGTCGCCTTGGCCGCCGCCGCCGCAGAGCGCCGCCGCGCCGGTTCCGCCGCCGCGTCGACGCAGCTCCTCGATGAGGGTGCCCACGATCCGGGTGCCGGACATGCCGACCGGGTGGCCGAGCGCGATCGCTCCGCCGTTCACGTTGACGACCTCGTCGGTGATGCCGAGGTCGCGCATCGACGCCACGCCGACCGCCGCGAACGCCTCGTTGATCTCGAACAGGTCGATCTCACCGATGCCGAGCCCGCCCCGCTCGGCCGCGACCTTGATCGCGTGCGAGGGCTGGTGCAGCAGTGAGGTGTCGGGGCCCGCGACCATGCCGTAGCTGACGAGCTCCGCCAGCGGCGCGATCCCCAGCTCGTCGGCTCGGGCGCGACTCATGACGATCACCGCGGCGGCGCCGTCGGAGATCTGCGAAGCATTGCCGGCGGTGATGGTGCCGTCCTTGCCGAACGCAGGCCGGAGCTGCGCGAGCGTCTCCACCGTCGTACCCGGCCGCACGCCCTCGTCGGTGTCGATGACGAGCGGGTCGCCCTTGCGCTGCGGGACGTTGACCGGCGTGATCTCCTCCGCGAAGCGGCCTCCCTTGATCGCGGCCGCGGCCCGCTCGTGGCTCTTGGCCGCGAGGTCGTCCTGGTCGGCGCGCGACACCTCGTACTGACCGAGGTAGCGGTCGGTGCTCGTGCCCATGTGCACCGCGTCGAACGCGCACCAGAGGCCGTCCTGGATCATCGAGTCGACGATCTCGTTGTTGCCCATCCGGTATCCGGCACGCGCCCCGGGAAGGAGGTACGGGGCGTTGGTCATGGACTCCATGCCACCGGCGATCACGATGTCGGCTTCGCCGCTGTTGATCATCTGGTCGGCCATGTAGATCGCGTTGATGCCCGAGAGGCAGACCTTGTTGATGGTGATCGCGGGCACGATCATCGGAACGCCGCCCTTGTAGGCCGCCTGGCGGGCCGTGATCTGGCCTGCGCCCGCCTGGAGCACCTGGCCCATGATCACGTAGTCGACCTGGTCGCCCGCGATGCCCGCGCGGCGCAGAGCCGCCTCGATGGCGACACCCCCCAGGTCCATGGCGCTGAAGGATGCGAACCCGCCGGAGAGCTTGCCGATGGGCGTGCGGGCGACGGAGACGATGACCGAACCGGGCATGTGGTCCTCCTGGACGACCTCCACGGACGCGAAGGCGGAGTGGTTACCGGATGGTATCGGGGGCCGATCTGACGGCCAAACGACGCCGCGGCGTGGGTCGGCGTCGTCTCGCAGACCGGCCGCAGCACCGGTTACCGTCCCCCGATGGGCATCGAAGACATCCGTTCCGCGATCCTCACCGACGCTTCCGTCGAGGAGCTCGCGGCCATTCCGCTCCCGGAGACGTTCCGGGCCGCAGTCGTGTTGGCCGACGAGCAGGAGATGTTCGACGGCATGGAATCGGCCGAGAAGGATCCGCGTCGGTCGATCCACATCCAGGAGGTCCCGCTGCCCGAGCTCGCCTCCGACGAGGTCTACGTCGCGGTGATGGCGAGCTCGATCAACTTCAACACCGTGTGGTCGTCGATCTTCGAGCCGGTGCCCACGTTCGGGTTCCTGAAGCGGCTCGGCAAGGAGAGCGCGCTCGGGGCCCGGCACGACCAGCCCTTCCACGTGCTCGGATCCGACGCGGCCGGAGTGGTGCTCCGGACCGGTCCCGCGGTGCGCAACTGGAAGGTCGGTGACCGGGTCGTCGTGCACTGCAACTACGTCGACGACCAGGACCCGAGCAGCCACGACGACTCGATGCTCGCGAGCAACCAGCGGATCTGGGGGTACGAGAGCAACTACGGCGGGCTCGGCGACATCGCGCTCGTGAAGGCCAACCAGCTGATGCCGAAGCCGGCCCACCTCACCTGGGAGGAGGCCGCGGTCAACGCGCTCACCAACAGCACCAGCTACCGCATGATCGTCAGCCCCAACGGTGCGCAGATGACCCAGGGCCAGACCGTGCTCGTCTGGGGAGCCGGCGGCGGCATCGGCGCCTACGCGTGCCAGTACGTGCTCAACGGTGGCGGCACGCCGGTGGCGGTGGTCTCTTCACCGGAGCGGGCCGAGCTGCTCCGCGAGATGGGCGTCGAGCACATCATCGACCGCAAGGCCGAGGGGTTCCGGTTCTGGAAGGACGACACCACGCAGGATCCCTCGGAGTGGCGCCGCTTCGGCAAGCGCATCCGCGAGCTCGCGGGCACCGACCCCGACATCGTCTTCGAGCACCCCGGCCGCCAGACGATGGGCGCCTCGGTGTTCGTGGCCAAGCGCGGCGGGATGATCATCACCTGCGCCGCCACCAGCGGCTTCATGATCGAGTACGACAACCGCTACCTCTGGATGAACCTGAAGACCCTGAAGGGCTGCCACTTCGCCAACTACCGCGAGGCATGGGCCGCGAACCAGGCGATCGTCGAGGGCAAGGTCCACCCCACGCTGTCGGCGGTGTTCGACCTCGCCGACACCGGTGAGGCGGCCCGCCAGGTTCACCGCAACGAGCACGAGGGAAAGCTCGGCATCCTCGTGCTCGCACCCGAGGAAGGCCTCGGAGTCACCGATCCCGACATGCGGGCGCGCCTCCTCCCGCAGATCACCCTGTTCCGGAGACACACATGACCGCACCCCAGTTCACCGAGATCGACCACATCGCGATCGCCGTCAACGATCTCGATGCCGCGGTCGCGTATTACCAGGACACCTTCGGCTGCTCGGTCGCGCACCGCGAGGTCGTCGAGAGCGACGGCGTGGAAGAGGTCCTGCTCAAGGTGGCCGACTCCTACGTGCAGCTCCTCACGCCCACGCGTGATGACGCGACCGTGGCGAAGTTCCTCGCCAACAAGGGCGAGGGTCTCCACCACGTGGGCTACCGCGTCGACGACTGCGCGGTCGCGCTCGCGTCGGTGAAGGAGCACGGGCACCGGGTCATCGACGAGGCGCCCCGCCCGGGCTCGCGGGGCACGACGGTTGCGTTCGTGCACCCGAAGACGGCGTTCGGCACGCTCATCGAGCTCGTACAGGAGTGAGCGACCCGCTCCGGGAGGTCACCGCCCGCACTCCCGACGGTCGCAAGCTCGGCGCGGTGGTCATCGGCGCGCCCGACGCGCCGGCGCTGTTCTTCCTGCACGGGACTCCCGGCTCGCGTTGGTTGCACCCCGAACCCGCGGTCGTCGCCGACGCCGGGATCCGGCTGGTCACGTACGACCGTCCCGGGTACGGACGGTCGGACCGCAACCCGGGTCGCTCGCTCCTCGATTCCGGGATCGACGCGGCTGCGATCGCCGACGCGCTCGAGCTCGAACGGTTCTCGGTCGTCGGCGTGTCGGGCGGTGGACCGCACGCGCTCGGGATCACCGCCGCGCTGGGCAACCGGATCCGCGGCTTCGGCGTGGTGAGCAGCCCGGGTCCCCTCGACGAGGTGCCCGACGCGTGGGACGCGCTCTCCGACCACATGCGACCCACGGCCGAGATGGCCCGCCGCGAGCCGGCGCGCTCGGTCCGCGCGATCGAGCGCTTCATGGCGCCCGTCGTCGCGAACCCGGCGTCGTCGATCCCCCTCGGCAAGCAGGACCCGAACCGGGCCGTCCTCAACGATCCCGACGTGGCGACGATGATGATCCGCCAGGCCGAGGAGGGTCTGCGGGTGGGTGCCGGCGGCATGGCCGACGACATGATCACGTGGTGGCGGCCGTGGGGCTTCGCGCTCGCTGACCTCCCGCCCGGCGCACAGGTCTGGCACGGCGCCCACGACCTCCGGGCCGCACCGGACATCGACACGTACGCACGCGAGCTGCGCGGCGCCCGAGTCACCCGTTGGGCCGACGACGGGCACTTCGGGGTGCTTGCCCACTGGCCCGAGGTGCTCGGCGCGTTCGCGTAGCGCCTACAGGTCGACGGCGGGCGTGGCCCGTTCGACGATCGCCGCGTGCGCCGCGGCGGGATCGAGCGATCCGTAGGCCCAACCGCGGTCGGGGCCGAGCCGCGCCCCGCAGAAGGCGTCGGCCACGTCGGCCGGCGCGTTCTGCACCAGCAGTGACGCCTGGAGCGCCAGCGCGAGGTCCTCGACGATGCGCCGGGCGCGCGTCTCGACGTCGTCCAGCTCGGTGAGGTGCGTGTCGACGACGTCGAGGTGCACGTCGAGGCGGCGGTCGGTTCCCCGGGCGGTGTTGATCTCGTCCCGGAACGCGGCGATCGCGTCGGGCTCGCGCGACATCGCCCGGAGGACGTCGAGGCAGATCACGTTGCCCGAGCCCTCCCAGATGCCGTTGAGCGGGGACTCCCGCAACAACCGCGGCATGCCCGACTCCTCGACGTAGCCATTGCCGCCGAGACACTCGAGCGCCTCCGCCGCGAGCCCGGGTGCGCGCTTGCACACCCAGTACTTCGAGACGGCGGTTGCGACCCGGCGGAACGCGTGCTCGTGCGCGTCCTCCGCGGGGGCGTCGTACGCGCGGGCGATGCGGAGCGCGGTGACGGTCGCGGCCTCGGACTCGATCGCGAGATCGGCCAGGACCGCGCGCATCAGCGGCTGGTGCGAGAGCTCCCGGCCGAACGCCACGCGGTGGGCTGCGTGGTGCGTCGACTGGGCGACGGCCTGGCGCATCAACGAGGTGGAACCGAGGATGCAGTCGAGCCGCGTGTGGTTGACCATCTCGATGATCGTCGGGACGCCGCGCCCTTCGGGCCCCAGCATGCGGGCCCAGGTGCCGGAGAACTCGACCTCGCTCGACGCGTTGGACCGGTTGCCGAGCTTGTCCTTGAGACGTTGCAGCCGGAACACGTTGCGGTTGCCGTCCGGGGTCCACCGGGGCACCGCGAAGCAGGACAGGCCGCCCGGGGCCTGCGCGAGCACGAGGAAGAGGTCGCCCATCGGTGCGCTGCAGAACCACTTGTGGCCGGTGAGCAGATACTCGGCGCCCGAGCCGGTGGCGGCGGCGACGGGCTCGGCCCGCGTCGTGTTGGCACGGACGTCGGAACCGCCCTGCTTCTCGGTCATGGCCATCCCGGCCGTCGCGCCGGTCTTCTGCGCGGCGGGGAGGGCACGCTTGTCGTAGTGCCGGGAGAAGAGCCTCGGCTCCCACTCGAGTGCGAGCGTCGGCTCGGCCGCGAGCGCGGGAACGACCGCGTAGGTCATCGACACGGGGCAACCGTGGCCGGCGTCGACCTGGCTCCAGACCATGAAGCCCGCGGCCCGCGCGACATGGGCGCCCGGACACGGCTCCGACCACGGACGGGTGTGGAGCCCGTGGGCCAGGGCCACCCGCATGAGCTCGTGGTACGCCGGGTGGTAGTCGACCTCGTCGATGCGGTTCCCGTAACGGTCGTGGGTGCGGAGCTTGGGCGGGAACTCGTTCGCGGCCGTCCCCCACGCCTGCGCCTCCTCCGAGCCCGCGAGGACTCCCAGGGCGCGGAGTTCCTCGACCGCCCAGCCGGCACCCTCCCGCGACACGGCGTCCGTGAGCGCGAGGTCGGCGTCGAAGACGTCGTAGTTGGCGAGGGGCGGAGGTTGGTTCTCCACCGAGTGCGTGGCCATGGCGTCGCTCAATCGTCGCTTCGTCCGCGGACCCAGTGGAAGAGCGTCGCCGCGATCGCCCCGAGCAGGGCTGAGCCCAGGATGATGAAGAGGAGCGGCAGCTTGACGTCGTCGACGATGAAATGGACCTTCACGTCGTCGAGGTTGGCGATCGCCAAGGCGATGACCACGACGGCGAGCACGCCGGCGGTGCCGAGCTTGAACCAGTGCCGCTTCTTCTGGTGGCTTTCCTCCTCGACCCGCTCCATGCCCTCGCCCGCACGCATGACCATGGTGTGCTCCTCTCCGCCCCGTCGGGGTCGACTGTACGGGCCATCGGCGACCTTGACGGTCCATCTGTACCGCTGACGTGGCTCGTTGAAGCCTGTCGCGATCCGGGGCCGGTAGCCTCGGCCCATGGCCGTCGAAGAGCAGGACATCCCGACCGGCGAGGCCGCACCCGCGCCGCCGGTCGCCCCCACGCCCCACCCCATCGAGGAGCGGCTCGCCCACCTCGCGGATCTGAAGGCCCAGGCGCTGCACGCCGGGTCGCCCGCGGCGGTCGAGCGCCAGCACTCCCGCGGCAAGCTCACGGCCCGCGAACGCCTCGAGAAGCTCCTCGACCCGGGCAGCTTCGTCGAGCTCGACATGCTGGCCCGGCACCGGGCCCACGGCTTCGGCATCGAGAACAACCGGCCGCTCACCGACGGCGTGGTCACGGGCTGGGGCACGATCGACGGCCGCAAGGTCTTCGTCTTCTCCCAGGACTTCACTGTGTTCGGCGGTGCGCTCGGCGAGGTCTTCGCCGAGAAGATCCACAAGGTCATGGACCTCGCGGAGTCGGTCGGCGCCCCGATGATCGGCATCAACGACGGCGCCGGAGCCCGCATCCAGGAGGGCGTCGTCTCGCTCGACAGCTACGGCGGCATCTTCTTCCGCAACGTGAAGAGCTCGGGCGTCATCCCGCAGATCAGCGTGATCATGGGCCCGTGCGCGGGCGGCGCGGTCTACTCGCCCGCGATGACCGACTTCATCTTCATGGTGAAGGGCACGTCGCACATGTTCATCACCGGGCCCGACGTCGTGAAGACGGTCACCGGGGAAGACGTCACGCAGGAGGAGCTCGGCGGCGCGATGACCCACGCGTCGAAGTCGGGCGTGGCCACGTTCGTGTGCGACGACGAGGAGTCGTGCCTCGAGCAGGTCCGCTACCTCGTGAGCTTCCTGCCGGCCAACAACCTCGAGGATCCTCCGTACTTCCCGCCGGAAGACCCGGTCGACCGATCGTGCGACGAGATCATCGGCCTCATCCCCGACGCGCCCAACAAGCCGTACGACATGAAGAAGGTCATCGCCGACGTCGTCGACGACGGCGACTTCTTCGAGGTGTTCCCGTTCTACGCGATGAACATCATCTGCGGCTTCGCCCGCATCGACGGCCACGTCGTGGGTCTGGTGGGCAACCAGCCGCAGGTGCTCGCGGGTTGCCTCGACATCGACGCGTCGGAGAAGGCCGCCCACTTCGTCCGTACGTGCGACGCCTTCAACATCCCGCTCGTGACCTTCGTCGACGTGCCCGGGTTCCTGCCCGGCACCGACCAGGAGTACGGCGGCATCATCCGTCACGGCGCCAAGCTGCTCTACGCCTATTGCGAGGCGACGGTCCCGCGGGTCCAGGTGATCACCCGAAAGGGCTACGGCGGCGCCTACGTGGTCATGAACTCGAAGAGCATCGGGGCCGACCTCGCGTTCGCGTGGCCGTCGGCCGAGGTCGCGGTCATGGGACCGCAAGGTGCGGTGAACATCATCTTCCGCAAGGAGATCGAGGCCGCCGTCGACACCGAGGCCCGTCGGGCGGAGCTGATCGAGGAGTACACCGAGCGGTTCGCCAATCCCTACAACGCGGCCGAGCGCGGCTACGTCGACGACGTCATCGACCCGCGGGAGACCCGGCGGGTCCTGGCCCGGTCGCTCGAGATGCTCCGCACCAAGAAGGAGCAGCTGCCCCAACGCAAGCACGGGAACGTCCCGCTGTGAGCGACGCGGTGCGGATCGAGGCCGCCGGTGCGTCAGCCGAGGAGGTGGCCGCCATCACCGCGGCCATCACGGCCATCGTCGCGAGCAGCGCGGCGCCGTCGGCGGCAATCAGCCCGGAGACGGAGCGGCTCGACGCCTGGGTGCGCGCCTCGCGTCTGGGCGCCCGCAACGCCGGCATGGCCCGCGGCTCCTGGCGGTTGTCGGGCCGGTTGGATCGCCGTCAGCGCTAGCTCGTCAGCGTGCACCGACCACAGAGGATGTACGCGGTGAACGCCTACGGGACTCCGGGTGGACAATTGTCGGATGGGTGAGATTCGCAACGCCGAGCTGATGACCGTGGGCCCCGACGAGCTGGTGGTCTTCGCGGCCAGCGAACCCGGGGTCTCGCTCACCACGCGCGTCGGTGACCGCGAGCGACACACGACCGGGCCGCACCACGTGATCCACTTCGACGGGCTCGAGCCCGACACGGAGTACCCGCTCGTGGTCGAGGGTGCCGAACCGGCCGAGTACCTGCCGCAACGCGTGCGCACCCTTGCCCGGCCCTCGGGTGCGCTGCTCGCGACCTTCGCCACGACCAACGACGTGCACTTCGGTGAGACGGTCTGCGGTGCGATCGGTGGCGGCCACGAAGAGGTCGGGCCCATCCTCACGGCCGCACCCGGTGACCGGCCGTATCCCGAGGTGATGAGCCGTGCGGCCATCGAGGAGATCAACCGGCTCGATCCCGACGCGGTGTTGGTGAAGGGCGATCTCACCGACCAGGGCACCGAGATCGAGTACCGATGGTTCCTCGACGCCTATTCGACGCTCGGCCCGCGCATGCGCCACATGCGCGGCAACCACGACGCGATGCGCACGACGTCGATCGCCTCCGGCGAGACGCCGTTCGCGATCGAGCTCCCGGGCGTCACGCTCGCCGTGCTCGACACCGTGGTCCCCGGCGCCGACTCCGGTCAGCTCGACGCCGGACAGCTGGCGTGGCTCGACGACCTCGCGCGCGGTGCGGCGAATCCCGTGCTCGTCTTCGGCCACCACCATCCGTGGGAGCCCGGCAGCGAGGACCGCAACGACGACTACTTCGGCATCCACCCCGACGGCAGCGAAGGTCTGGTCGCGGTGATCGCCCGCAACGAGTCGATCGCCGGCTACTTCGCCGGCCACACCCACCGCAACCGGGTGCGGCACTTCGACGCGGCGCGCGGGGTGCCCATCGTGGAGGTCTCCGCCGCCAAGGACTATCCGGGCGCGTGGGCCGAGTACCGGGTCTACGAGGGCGGCTACACGCAGATGGTCCGTCGCATCGCCGCGCCGGAGGCATTGGACTGGACCGACCGGACCCGCGAGATGTTCCTCGGTCTCTACCGCGACTACGCGTTGGGGGCCCTGGCCGACCGCTGCTTCACCTGGACGTTCTGACCCGCTGCGCTTCGGCCCGGTGGCCGGCCGAGCGCCTACCCTCGGCCGCATGCAGGCGCTGGAGGGACTGCGGGTCGTCGACATGGCCGCGGTGATCGCGGGTCCGGGAGCGGCGCGGTACCTCGCCGACTTCGGCGCCGATGTGGTGAAGGTCGAGCCGCCGACCGGTGACGGCACCCGCCGCCTGGGTTGGAAGGACACCGACGGCGAGTCGTTCATGTGGAAGCTGGTCGGCCGCAACAAGCGCGCCGTGGTGCTCGATCTGAAGACCGCGGAGGGCATGCGGCGGATGCGGCGACTGATCGCCACCGCCGACGTGCTGGTGGAGAACTCCCGTCCCGGCGCGCTCGAGCGGCTCGGCCTCGATCCCAGCCACCTGCTGCGGGACCACCCGCGCCTCGTGGTGCTCCGCCTGACCGGCTTCGGTCAGGACGGTCCCTACGCCGGGCGCGCCGGGTTTGCGACCCTTGCGGAGGCGATGAGCGGCTTCGCGGCGATCAACGGTGAGCCCGACGGGCAGCCGCTCCTCCCGCCGATCGCGCTCACCGACGAGGTCGCCGCGCTGGCGGGCGCCTATGCAGTCATGGTCGCCCTGCGTCACCGCGACCGCACCGGCGAGGGCCAGGTCGTCGACGTCAACCTGCTGGAGTCGATGCTGCAGATCATGGGCGCGCTGCCGAGCGCGTACGCGCACCTTGGCTACCTGCAGCCCCGCCTCGGCGCCGGGATTCCGTACTCGGTCCCCCGCAACACCTACCGCTGCGCGGACGAGCGCTGGATCGCGGTGTCCACCTCTACCGACTCGATCGCGCACCGGGTCCTGGCGCTCGTCGGCTTGGGTGACGATCCCCGTTTCCGTGACTTCGACGGCCGGCTCGCGCACCGGGCGGAGCTCGATGCCGCGATGCGCGACTGGTGCGCGGCGCGCCCGTCGGAGGTGGTGCTGGAGGCGTTCGATCGGGCCGAAGCCGCCATCGCACCCGTGTACACGATGGCCGACCTGATGGACGATCCCCACGTGGTCGCCCGCGGGTCCATCGTCGAGACCGAAGGCATCCGCATGCAGGGCGTCGTCGCCCGCCTCTCGCGCACTCCCGGCGAGGTGCGCCACCCCGGCCGTCCGCTGGGCGCCGACACCGAAGCCGTGTTCGCCGAGCTCGATGATCCGGAGCCCTGAACGACGCGCGGTGCGTGACCGCGGGGGTCCTGGACGCGCGAGCATGCAGGGTCCACCAGCGAGGTAGGGGCAGGGATGACGGGTTGGATCGACAGCGACACCATCTCGGGGATGGTCGCGGGCCAGACCGTCACCACGCAGTTCCTCGACACCGTGCGGGGCCGGCCGAACGCCGTCGCACTGCGGTGGAAGGACGGCGACACCTGGAACGAGTGGACCTGGGCCGACTACGCCGATCAGGCGGCTCGGGTCGCCGCGGGCCTCGCGGCCCTCGGTGTCGGTCACGGTGACCGCATCGTCCTGCTGATGCGCAACATCGTCGAGTTCCACCTCGTCGACATGGCCGCGTTGCTGCTCGGCGCCACGCCGATCTCGATCTACAACACGTCGTCGGTCGAGGAGATCGAGTTCCTGATGAGCGACTGCGGCGCGGTGCTCGCGGTCGTCGAGGACGCCGGGTACCTCGACAAGATGCTCGAGGCCAAGGCCTCGCTGCCCGCGTTGCGGGAGATCGTGATGATCGAAGGCGTCGCGCCGGCGGGTGTCCACGCCCTCGACGAGCTTCTCGCGTCGGATCCGGTCGATCTCGAGGCCGCGGTGAAGATCGCGCAGCCGGACGACCTCGCGACCGTGATCTACACGTCGGGCACCACCGGGCCGCCGAAGGGCGTGATGCTCGATCACGCCAACATCGTGTGGACGGCCGAGTGCCTCTACCTCGCGTTCGACAACGACGAGGTCGGCCTCCGGCTGGTCTCGTACCTGCCCATGGCCCACGTGGCCGAGCGCATGAACTCGCACTACCTCGCGATCCGCCAGGGCTTCGAGATCACCGCGTGCCCGGTCTCGGCCGAGATCGTCCAGTACCTGCCCCAGGTGAAGCCGCAGATCTTCTTCGGCGTACCCCGCATCTACGAGAAGGCGTACGCGCTGATCGAGGCGTTGGCGGGAGCGGATCCGGTCGCCAAGGAGCAGTTCGACGCCGCGATCGACACCGGTTGGAAGGCCAGTGAGTACCGGGCGCGCGGCGAGGAGGTCCCGGCCGATCTCGCGGAGAAGCTCCGGGCGGTCGACCCGCAGTTGGCAGGCATTCGCTCGCTGGTGGGCCTCGACGAGTGCGTCACCGCGGTGTCGGGGGCGGCGCCCCTGAACCCGGAGGTCTTCCGGTTCTTCCGCGGCCTCGGCGTTCCGCTCTCCGAGATCTACGGCCTTTCGGAAACGTCGGGCCCGATGACCTGGACACCCGACCGGGTCCGCATCAACACCGTCGGGCCGCCGGTCCCGGGAGTCGAGGTCAAGCTCGCAAACGACGGCGAGGTGCTCTGTCGGGGAGGCAACATCTTCCGCGGCTACCTCGGTGCGCCGGAGAAGACGGCCGAGGCGATGGACGGCGACTGGTTCCGCAGCGGCGACATCGGCGTGATCGACGACGACGGCTACCTGCGGATCATCGACCGCAAGAAGGAGCTGATCATCACCGCGGGCGGCAAGAACATCTCGCCCGCCAACCTCGAGTCGGCGCTGAAGGGTGACCGGCTGATCGGTCAGGCGTGCGTGATCGGTGACCAGCGGCCGTACCTCGTCGCCCTGCTCGTCCTCGATCCCGAGATCGCGCCGGGCTGGGCCGCTCGCAACGGACTGGGCGGCAAGTCGCTCGCGGGGCTGGCCGACGATCCGGCCGTGGTCGCCGAGGTGCAGCGGGGGGTCGACCGGGTCAACGCGCAGGTCGCCCGGGTCGAGCAGATCAAGCGGTTCAAGCTGCTCGGCGACGAGTGGCTGCCCGACTCCGAGGAGCTCACCCCGACGATGAAGCTCAAGCGTCGGGGCGTGCTCACCAAGTACGCCGACGAGATCGCGGCGCTGTACTCCTGAGGCGCCGCTGCTCGCGAGGCCGGGCGCCGACGTCTCTCCGGGTCGATGCGCTGAACCCCGCGAGAGCCCGCTCTACGCACGCGACCCGCTCGCGGCCGCAGCGCGGGCAGGAGCTCAGCCTTCGCCGGGCGCGATCTCGACGTGGTCGCGGCCACGGGTCCGGGCCAGGTCGAGCGCCCGCCCGGCCATGGCGACCAGCTCGGGCGCGCCGAGGGCGTGGGACGGATAGCAGGCGACCCCGGCCGAGATGGTGAGTGAGTCGCCCAGCGGGCTCCCGTGCAGTGTTCCGCGCACCCGCTCCGCGGCCCACACCGCACCGGCCTCGGTGGTGTCCTCGAGGACGGCCGCAGCCATGGTGTCGCCGATCCGGCAGGCGGTGTCGCATTCGCGGAGCGTGCTGCGCATGACGTCGCCGAGCACGCCCAGCGCGGAGTCGCGGCTCGACTCGTGCGCGTCGCCGAAGCCGTCGAGCTCGAACAGGACCACGGACACGGGCTGCAGCTGACGGCGTGCGGCAGCCACGCGCTGCTGCACGAGCACGGCGAAGAAGCGTTCGTCGAGCAGACCGGTGACGGTGTCGAAGGCGCTCTCGGCCGCGACGGCCGTGGCGGTCGTGACCGCGGACGGGCCGGCTGCGAGGCGCTCGTGCTCACTGAGGAACGCGGCTCCCGACCCGAGGTGGGCGGCCTCCTCGGAAACGACCGCGGCGAGCTCGTCGAGCTCGCGCCGCAGTCGCAGCACCTCGCCGCGCGCCCGGCGGGCGGAATGGTCGGCCCGCTCGAGGCGGGCGCCGAGCGCGGCCGCGGCCACCCCGGCGACAAGGCCGATGAGGCCGGCGAGCACGGCGAGCTCGGGCGACGAGAAGATCGCACTGCATACGCCGGCGGCCAATGCGCCGACGGCCGCGCATACGGAGACAATGAGTCGACGGTCCATCACGGGCGTTTCATCGGCTGCTGCGAGCCCGCGGCTGAGCTACTTACGGCAGAAGTTTCGCCGGATCCCGCGGCCGCGCGGCGCCCGAGGGCCAGATCGGCGAGATCGGCCATGATGTCGGCGAGCCGGAAGTCCTTGGGCGTGTAGATCCGGGACACCCCCGCGTCGAGCAGCCGGGCCTGGTCCGACTCGGGGATGATCCCGCCCACGACGACCGGGGCGTCCACGCCGGCGGCCCGGAGCAGGCGGATGGTCTCGGGCACCAGGTCCAGGTGGGAACCGGACAAGATGGACAATCCGACCACCTCGACATCTTCGTCGCGCGCGGCGGCCGCAATCTGCTCGGGCGAGAGGCGGATGCCCTGGTAGACGACCTCCATCCCGGCGTCTCGGGCCGCGACGGCGATCTGCTCGGCGCCGTTGGAGTGGCCGTCGAGCCCCGGCTTGCCGACCAGGATCCGGACCGGTCCGCCCGGTGCCGCCCGCATGCGGTCGCGCACCGCGAGCAGGTCGCCGCCCGGAGCCACCGTCACCCCGGCCACCCCGGTGGGGGCGCGGTACTCGCCGAAGATCGACCGGAGCGTCCCGGCCCACTCCCCGACGGTTCCGCCGGCCCGGGCCAGGGCAACCGTCGCCGGCATGAGGTTGTCGGTGGTGCTCGCGGTCTCGCGCAGTTGCGCGAGGGCCCGCTCGACCGCTTCGGGATCGCGCTCGGCTCTCCACCGCATGACCGACGCCACTTGGGCGGCCTCGACGGCGGGGTCGACGACGAGGATCGAGTCGACGCCCTCGAGGCTGGCGGTGAGCGGCGACGCCGCGGTCTCGGTGAAGGAGTTGACCCCGACGACGGGCGTGGCCCCCGACTCGATGTCGCGGATGCGCTCCGCGTTGCTCTGCACCAGACGGTGCTTGAGCTGGTCGATCATCGCGAAGGCGCCGCCACCTTCGAGCACCCAGTCGAGCTCGGCCTGCGCGGCCTCGACGAGCTCGTCCGTCTTCGCCTCGATGACCTTGGAGCCGTCGAAGATGTCGCCGTACTCGAGCAGGTCGGTCTCGTACGCGAGCACCTGCTGGATGCGCAGCGACCACTGCTGGTCCCACGGTCGCGGCAGGCCGAGGGCTTCGTTCCACGCCGGCAGCTGCACCGCGCGGGCGCGCGCGTTCTTGGAGAGGGTGACGCCCAACGTCTCGAGCACGATGCGTTCGACGTTGTTCTCGGGTTGGGCCTCGGTGAGCCCGAGCGAGTTGACCTGCACGCCGTAGCGGAACCGGCGTTGCTTGGGATCGGTGATGCCGTAGCGGGTGGCCGTGATGTGGTCCCACAGCCGGCCGAAGGCGCGCATCTTGCAGATCTCCTCGACGAACCGGATCCCCGAGTTCACGAAGAACGAGATGCGTTCGACCACCGCGCCGAACTCCTCGGGCGCGACCCGACCCGTGGCCTGCACCGCGTCGAGCACGTCCACCGCGGTGGCCAACGCGTACGCGATCTCCTGCACCGGCGTCGCGCCCGCCTCCTGCAGGTGGTACGAGCAGACGTTGATCGGGTTCCACTTCGGCATGTCGGCGACGGTGTGGGTCACCAGGTCGACGGTCAGCCGCAGCGACGGCTCGGGGCCGAAGATGTATGTGCCCCGCGACAGGTACTCCTTCATGATGTCGTTCTGCGTCGTGCCCGCGAGCGCCGCGGGGTCGGCGCCCTGCTCTTCGGCGCAGGCGACGTAGAGGGCGAGCAGCCACATCGCGGTGGCGTTGATCGTCATCGACGTGTTCATCTCGGCCATCGGGATCGCGTCGAACAGCGTGCGCATCTCGCCGAGATGCGGGACCGGGACCCCCACCTTGCCGACCTCGCCCCGCGCCATGAGGTCGTCGGGGTCGTAACCGGTCTGGGTCGGCAGGTCGAACGCGATCGACAACCCGGTCTGGCCCTTGGCCAGATTCATCCGGTAGAGCTCGTTCGAGGCCCGGGCTGACGAGTGGCCCGAGTACGTGCGCATGATCCACGGGCGGTCGCGCTCGGACATGCCGGTCATCTTCCTACGGCACCGCTACTTGCGGTAGTCGTAAAACCCGACCTTCGACTTCCGGCCGAGCTGGTTGGCCGCGACCATGCGCCGGAGCCGCGGAGCCGGTGCGTAGTTCGGGTCGCGGAACTCCTCGTAGAGCGCGTCGAGAATGCTGAGGCTGGTGTCGAGGCCCACGAGATCGAGCAGCTCGAGTGGGCCCATGGGGAAGTTGCAGCCTCCTTTCATCGCGGCGTCGATGTCGTCGCGGCTCGCGACGCCGGCGTCGAAGAGCTTCACCGCGTTGTTGAGGTACGGGAAGAGGAGCGCGTTGACGATGAAGCCGGCCTGGTCCCTCACCTCGACCGTCGTCTTGCCGCAGGCCTCCGCGAAGGAGCGCGCGGTCGCCATCGTCTCGTCGGAGGTGGTGATCGCGCGGACGAGCTCGACGAGGGGCATGGCCGACGCGGGATTGAAGAAGTGGATCCCGCAGACGAGGTCGGGCCTCGACGTGCGCATGGCCATGTCGACGACCGGCAGCGTGGAGGTGTTGGTGGCGAGGATCGTGCCCTCGCGGACGATCGCATCGAGCTCCACGAACAGCGCGTGCTTCGTGTCGGCATCCTCCACGACCGACTCGAGCACGAGGTCACACTCGGCGAGCTCGCCGAGGTCGGACACCGCGCGCACTCGCCCGAGGACCCGCTCGCGTTCGCCGGCTTCGAGGCGCTTGCGTTCGACCTGCTTCGCGAGACTCCGCTCGAGCCCCGCGACGGTCGCGAGCGCACCCTCCTCGGTCCGGCTGCGCACGAGAACCTCGAACCCGGCTTTGGCCGCGACCTCCGCGACCCCCGAGCCCATGATCCCGGAGCCGACGACCCCCACCCGCTTGACTGCCATGTCGGATCCTCCCGGTCGACGTTGGCGGCAGAGGTTACCGGACGGTAGGGAAACCGCCTCACGGGCTCGATCGGAGGGGCGGGCCCCCGCCCACCGGTAGGGTGTCGGCCGCATGCCGACCCCCGAGCACCAGACCCAGGAAGGCCTCCGCGGCAAGGGCGGGAAGGGCCCCGGGACCCTCGCGCTCCTCGGCGGGGGCGAGTGGCGCCCCGGCACGGAAGCGCTCGACGCCGACCTGCTGGCCGCGAGCGGAGGGCTCGAGGTGACGGTCCTGCCGACGGCGGCCGCGTTCGAGATGCCCGATCACGTGCTCGACCGGGCCCGGGCCCACTTCGGCCCGCTCGGCGCCACGGTCCGCGAGTTGCGGGTCCTCAACCGCCGCGACGCCGAAGAGTCGGCGAACGCCGACGTGGTGTCGTCGGCCGCGTTCATCTACATCGCCGACGGCTCGCCGATGCACCTCCGCTCGGTGTTCAAGGACTCCGCGGTCTACGCCGCGATCGTCGCGGCCTACCAGCGGGGCGCGGTCCTCGCCGCCTCGGGTGCCGGCGCGACGGTGCTCGGCGATCCGATGGTAGATCCGCGGGGCGGCGCCTACACCGTGGGGCTCGGACTCGTGCCGAACGTGGCCGTGTTCCCGTACCACGGCACCGCGGCCGACCACCTGCGGGAGCGGTCGATCGAGCTGCTGCCCAAGAACGCCACGCTCGTGGGCGTCGACGCGTCGACCGCCATCGTGCGCGACCCTGCGGGCGGCTGGACCGTCGCGGGCTCCGGGGTGGTCACGGTCTACGAGAACGACGGCTCGACCCGGGCCCTGACCAACGCGGAGCCGGTCCCGCTCGACTGACGATCGTTGGCGGCCCGCTACTTGGCGCTCGTCGTGGTGGCCCCGGTCGCCACCGGGGCGGTCGTGGTGCTGGCCGTCGAGCCGGTCGTGGGCGGGGGACCGTCGATCGTGATCTTGTTGATCGTGACCGGTGTGGTGGGAGGCCCGTCGCCGCTGGCGGGGGCGAAACCCTCGATCTTCTTCGCCACGTCGAGCCCGCTCGTGAGGTGGCCGAAGTCGCTGTAGGTGTTCGGCTGCAGCGTGGTCAGCGCGGCGTCGCTCGTGATGACGAAGAAGGTGGAGTCGGCGGTACCAGCCTGAGCCGAGCCGCTCTTCGCGTAGAGGATGTCGCCCACCGCGTACGCCTTCTGCGGGA
Organism: Actinomycetes bacterium; assembly: GCA_025463865.1. Lineage (GTDB taxonomy): Bacteria > Actinomycetota > Acidimicrobiia > IMCC26256 > Chersky-534 > Chersky-534. The sequence continues at coordinate 23,662 of JAODBH010000251.1, forward strand.
GCTCGGACACAAAGGAGGCCGGTCGCTTGGTTCCGGACTTGGGCGAACCGCCCTGGATCACGAAGTCCTTGGCGGCCCGCTCGAAGCTGGTGCCGTCGTAGAAGCCCTTCCGCGCCAGGGTGATGAAGTTGTTGGCTCCCCACTTGGCGTCGGTGGTGTCGAGCGCCACGACCATCGTGCCCTGGGTGGTGTCGATGGTCGCGGTGTAGGTGGCGGCGGGGTCGATCGACAGGGGCGGGCTTCCGGCCGGCCGCGGGCCGGCGGACGTCGTGGCCGCGGCGGTGGTGCTCGTGGTGGTGGTGCTGGTCGTCTTCTTCTTGCTGTTGCTGTTGCTGTTGACGACCTGGACGATCACGAAGATGGCGACGAGCAACGCGAGGACGATTCCGCCGTTGCGGATGCTCTTGAAGCGGTTCGACCGCTTCTGCGCCTGGAGCTCGCGCAGGCGGCGATCTTCACGATTTTGGCGCTGACGTTCGCGCTTGGTGGCCTTGGACACGGTCGGGGAGCATACTCACGGCCCCCATCCGTCCCGGGCGCGGGCACGGGCGCGTAACCCACCAGTGCCGCCGAACGCCGCTGGTACCTTGGACCGCTGTGGCTAGTGGGCTCGTGGTGCAGAAGTTCGGCGGCTCTTCCGTGGCGGATCCGGATCGGATCCGTGAGGTCGCGGAGCACATCGTCAGGACCCGGCGTCAGGGTCACGACGTCGTGGTCGTCGTGTCGGCGATGGGCAAGACCACCGACAACCTGCTGCGGCTGGCCCACGACGTCTCGAAGGCGCCCCCGGCGCGCGAGCTCGACATGCTGCTCACCTCGGGTGAGCGCATCTCGATGGCGCTCCTCTGCATGGCGGTCGTCGAGCTCGGCGAGCCGGCCATCTCCTTCACCGGCTCGCAGGCGGGCATCGTCACCGACACCACTCACGGCAAGGCGAAGATCATCGAGATCCGGGCCGACCGGCTCCGCGAGGCGATCGCGGCCGGCAACGTGGTCGTCGTGGCCGGCTTCCAGGGTGTGAGCACCACCGCGGCGATCACCACGCTCGGCCGGGGTGGCTCCGACACCACCGCCGTCGCGCTGGCCGCCGCACTCAAGGCCGATGCGTGCGAGATCTACACCGACGTGTCGGGCGTGTTCACCGCCGATCCCCGCGTGGAGCCGCTGGCCCGCCGGCTCGCGCGGGTCAGCTACGACGAGATGCTCGAGATGTCGGCCACCGGCGGCCGGGTGCTCGCGCTCCGGTCGGTCGAGTTCGCCCGGAACCACGGGGTCCCGGTGCATGTCCGCTCGAGCTTCACCTGGGAGCCGGGCACCTGGGTACAGGACGAGGAGCCTTCGATGGAACAGGCGATCATCTCCGGGGTCACCCACGACACGTCGGAGGCCAAGTTCACGATCGAAGGGGTGCCCGACCACCCCGGCATCGCCGCGCGGGTCTTCCGCTCCCTCGCGGAGCGCTCGGTCAACGTCGACATGATCGTGCAGAACGTGTCCACCAACGACCTCGCCGACATCTCGTTCACCGCTCCCAAGGACGATCTCGCGGAAGCGCTCACGATCATCGACGCGTTGGTCCGCGAGCTCGACGCCGGCGGCGCCCGCCACGACGCCGCCATCGGCCGGGTGTCGCTCGTGGGCGCGGGCATGAAGACCCATCCGGGCGTCGCGGCCAAGATGTTCGAGGTGCTCGCCGCCGAGGGCATCAACATCGAGATGATCAGCACGTCCACGATCCGGGTGTCGTGTGTCGTGCACGAGGACGACGTCGAGCGCGCGGTGCGAGCGCTGCACGCCGCGTTCGATCTCGCGGAGGTCTGAGCCGTGGCCCGGGTCGGTCTCATCGGTGCCACCGGGCTCGTCGGCGCGGAGATGCTCCACATCCTCGAGGAACGGGAGTTCCCGATCGAGGAGCTGCGGGTGTTCGCGAGCCCCCGTTCGGAGGGCCGCGCGCTCCCGTTCCGGGGCGGCAACGTCGTCTGCCAGGTGTTGCGGCCGGGCGCGTTCCAAGGCCTCGACCTCGTGGTGGTCGATGTCGACGATCCCCTCGCGGCGGAGTGGGCGCCGGTCGCGGTCGCCGAGGGGGCCAAGGTCGTCGACAACTCGGCCGCGTTCCGCACCGACCCCGACGTACCGCTCGTCGTGGCCGAGGTGAATCCCGCCGACGTCCAGAGCCTGGCGAAGGGGATCGTCTCGTGCCCCAACTGCACCACCATGGTGCTCCTCACCGCGATCGCCCCGCTGCACCGGGCCGCGGGGATCGAGCGGATGGTGGTCAGCACCTACCAGTCGGTGTCGGGCGCAGGGCAGAGCGGGATGCACGAGCTCGCCGAGCAGTGGGACAAGCTCGCGGGGCGGTCCAGCGACCTGCGCCGGGCCGGGGTGACACCGGGCGTCATCGAGCCGGGCGAGGTCTGGCCGCTCACCATCGCCGGCAACGTGCTGCCGCTCGCGGGTTCGGTCCGTGAGGCCGGTTACACGTCGGAAGAGTGGAAGCTCGTCAACGAGACCCACAAGATCCTCCACGACGACTCGATCCGCATCACGGCCACCTGCGTGCGGGTCCCGGTGTTCGTGGGCCACGCCATGACGGCCAACCTGAGCTTCGGGCGCGACGTCAGCCGGGCCGAGGCCGTGGACCTGCTGGCCGACGCGCCGGGAGTGCGCCTGGTGGAGGACGGTCACGGCTACCCGACCCCGCTCGAGGCGGCCGGCATCGACCCGGTCCTCGTCGGCCGCCTGCGCGAGGACCCGTCGAACCCGGGTGGGCTCGACGTCTGGGTCACCGGCGACAACTTGCGGAAGGGCGCGGCGCTCAACGCGGTGCAGCTCGCCGAACTGCTCCTGTGACCGAGGCCGCGCTCGGCCCGGCCCCGACTTCGGATCGGGTGCCGCCGGTCGCGACCCACACCGAACGGGTGGAGCGGTGCTCGGACCGGTTCCGTGCCGGCGCCGGCGCGTTCCTGCCCGCGGGGATCCTCGCCGCGGTCGTCACCGTCGTCCGCGAGGGGCCGTCGGTCTCCGCCGCGGCCTATCTCACCAGCGTGTGCGCGGCGTTGATCATGTTCCCGGTCGCCCGGCGGACCACCTTGTCGTTGCTCGCCGAGGCGCCGGTGCGGCCTCCGGATCGACCGGTCCGGCTCACGTCGGGCCTCCGGAACGCCGCGGCAGCCCTGGCCGAGATGGCGCTGGTGTCACTCGTGGTCGTGGCCTTCGGGGTCGGGCTCGACCGGGCGCTGGGCGCGCCCGAATGGCCGGCGTTCCTGGCCCCGATCCTTCTCGGCTTCGCGTTCCTCGCCCTCTGGCAAGGCCGTTGGGCCGACGCGGTGGAGGCGCAGCGCAGTGGTGTCCTCGTCCGCCCCGCGGGCATCAAGGCCCGCCGCGCCAACGCGCAGCTGGTCCCAGCCGAGGAACCGGCCGAGCGCTGAGGTTGCTCAGCCGCCGGGAGTCGCGTCGGCCGTCGGGTCGAACCCGAGGTACCAGATCTCCTTGCCCTGCTCCATGAGCGCGCCCTTGTCCTTCCGCCACTTCCCGTACTTCTTGCCGTAGGGGCTGGCCGTGCGGGCCATGTCGAAGAGGGCCTCGTAGAAGAACGGGGCGTCGCGCGCGATCTTCACGGCCGGGCACACGCGTGCCGCGACCGGTGCGGCGCCGAGATCGAGAGTCCGCGCGGACTGCAGCACCAGCTTCTCCACCGCGGCCGGCTCGGACGCGTGCAGCGCCCGGCCCCACGTGAGGAAGTAGCGGCGGCCTCCGCCGGCGAGCGCAACCTCGACCGCGACGATCTCGTTGATGACCGCTCCTCAGGTGATGGGCAGGGGCTCGGGTGCCGGGTCCGCGAAGGTAGTTGGGCCGGTGTCGCTTCCGCCGGTCGCGTGCGCCTCACGGCGCAGACGGGCGACGGCCGCGTCGACCGCGATGGCCGCGAGCACGACGAGCGACACCTCGAACGGCGCGCGAAACCTGGGCGTTCCATAGGCGTAGACGGCGACAATGGTCAGCACGCCCGCCGGCACGAGGAGCGGCCACTGGACCAGGCGCCGGCGCCGGGCGATCACGATGCCCGCGACCGCAATCGGCACGAGCAGGTAGTACGCGACGAGTCCGGCGATCGCGGCGCCGTACGGACGGCCTTCGTACACGTCGACGTGGGCCATCTGGTCGGGCGCGTAGACGTCCCACAGCCGCCCGACCCGCGCCGCGGCGACCAGCGGGAAACGGTCGAGGTGGTGGCTGATGTACGTCACCGCGCGCTGGTGGCGTCGGGTCGACAGCACGGACTGTTCGCCACCGTTCGGGATCTGCACCTGGCAGTCGTACCTCCAGGTGCCGATGTTGGGCCCGGAGTAGGTGCGATCGCAGTTGGCGCCGAGCAGCAGGTTGCCGTCACCGGTCGAGATGTAGGTGGCGTCGTGGAACGTCACGAGGTTCCGGATCACCCACGGCGCGACGACCGCCCCCGAGACGAGGAGCACGACCGCGAGCAGCCGCAACCGGCCCGCGAGCGTGACCCGCCGGCACAGGAGCACCGCCGGGAGCACGAGGAACGGCAGCAGCAGCACGAGCTCCGCACGCGTGAGGACCTCGGCCGCGACCGCGACGCCGAGCCACGCCGCGTTGCCCCAGGTGGGCGCGCGCAGCAGGCGGTAGACGAGGATGAGGATCACCGCCATCAGCAGCATCGACACGGTCTCCGACATCAAGATCCCGTTCGGGAGCCAGAAGTTCGGAGCGCATGCCGCGAGTGCGGCCGCGATGAGCCCGACCCGCGGTCCGGCGACCGACCGGCCCAACAGGCCGACGCACAGCACCACGACCGCACCGAGGAGCGCCATGGTCAGGCGCTGCGGGGTCGAGCCGGTTGGCGTCCCGAAGAGATAGGACGACGGCGTCAGCACGAGCGCGGTGAGCGGTGGGTGCGCGGCGTCGGGTCCGCCGACGAACGGCGCCACGAAGAAGTGCCCATGGGCCAGGAGGGACGACTCGACGCCGTAGTACACCGCGTCGTAGACGGTGCTGTTCTCGTAGCGGGTGAACAGCAGGACGTAGCCGACCCGCACCGCGAGCCCGAGGCCGGTGATGATCCCGAGCGTGCGGGCGAAGTGGGTCCCCCCGCGCTCGTCGACGTCGTCGGTCGCGGCGTCCGCCATCGGGCGAGTCTGCCAGGCGTCGCCGCATTGGTGCGCCTTCCCGATCGGCGCGCGTCGCGTGACGCGCGCCGATGGTGGTGCGGGATTTCCAGTCGGGGCGCCGGGATTTGAACCCGGGGCCTCAGCGTCCCGAACGCTGCGCGCTGCCAAACTGCGCCACGCCCCGTTGCGGCCTCAGCCGCGAGAGAAGTGCGAGTCTAGCGAAGCGCCGGTCCGGCCCCGCTGGGCGTTGCCGCCAGCGTGGTGGTGGCGAGGAGGCGTCGTGCAGCCCGGCGCAGGGTGCCGGCATCGAGCGGCTTGACCAGCACCTCGCCGGCCGCGGCCCGCTTCGCGAGGAAGCGGTCGGCCTCGCGGTCGAGCAGAAGGAGGATCGGCACCTCGGGCACGCGGCCCTCCTCGGCGTCGAGGTGGAGCTCGATGGCAACCGCCACCCCACCCATGTTGCCGATCTGCATGTCGAGGATCACCAGGTCGGGATTCTCCGCGGTCACCGTGGCGCCGACGTCGCGGCCCCGCGTGACCTCGATCACGCCTTGACCCGGAGCCACGAACGCGCCGCGGACCTGGTTACGGATCCATTCGGCTTCGGAGGCGATGAGGATCTTCACGGGGACGAGGCTACCCGGCGCCGGTCGGTGGCGCGAAGAGGTGGGTCCCGACCTGGCGGAGGGCCCCGAAGTCGTGAACGTCGCGGGCGAGGTAGGGGACGAAGGCGGTCGCGGCCGTCCCGATCCGGTTGCGGACCTGATCGATCTCGTGGCGCTCGTGGATGGCGACGGTCCGGAAGTCGGCGAGGTTCGCGTACGTCTGGGCCAGGCGGGCCCGAGCGGCCGCATCGCCCGGCGCGTCGTCGAGCGTCTTCACGCGCTCGCGCAGGCCCTCGGGCGATGCGGTCCCGAAGCTGGGGTGGACCCGGTTCACCGCGAGCGCGGCGACCGAGAGTCCGGATTCCTGGAGCCGGTCGGCGAAGAACGCGGCCTCTTCGACGGCTTCGCGGCGGGCCGAGGTGACGAGCACGAATGCGGTCGTCGGGCCGGCGATCAGCCGCTGCACCGCGGCGGCGCGGTCGCGGAAGCCGGCTTCCATGCCCTCGAAGGCGCGGAAGAACGACACGACATCGTCGATCACCTCGGTACCGACCACCCGCGAGATGGTCCGCAGGAACGCCTGGACGGCGACGCCCGCCACCCGCACGATCGAGCGGGTCGGCATCATCAGGAGCCGGAAGATGCGGTTGTCGAGCAGGCGCAACAGTCGGGCGGGCGCGTCGAGGAAGTCGAGCGCGTGACGCGTCGGCGGTGTGTCGACCACGATCAGGTCGTAGTCGCCGTCCTCGTGGAGCTCGTGCAGCTTCTCCATCGCCATGTACTCCTGCGTGCCGCCCAGGGCGCCCGAGACGTTGCGGTAGAAGCGGTTCTCGAGGATGCGCTCACCCTGGTCGGGCGTGGCGGCGTAGCGGGTGACCAGCGCGTCGAACGTGGTCTTGGAGTCGAGCATCAGCGCCGAGAGCCGCCCGTCGGGCGCGGCATCGTTCTCGGGGTCCCAGCGGTCGCGGTCGATCTCGTGCGCGGTGTCGGAGAGGGCCTCGAGGCCGAGGGTCTGGGCGAGCCGTTTCGCCGGATCGATCGTGACGACCACGGCGTTGCGCCCGCGCCGCGCACCTTCGATGGCGAGCACCGCGGCGGTGGTGGTCTTGCCCACCCCGCCGGTGCCGCAGCAGATGACGATGTGGGCACGCTCGATCACCGCGCCGAAGGAAGGCGCGGGCCCGAGCGTCATCGGGCCGTGAGGGCCGGCAACGCCCCGACGCCCCGCTCGAACGCCCCCGTGAGGGTGTCGATCTCCGCCGGGCCGATGTCGGCGGTGAAGAGGTACGGCAGCTGGATCTGCGGGAGCGGGAGGCGCTCCGCGAGGCGCCGGACCTGAGCGATCTGGATCTCGGCGCGTGAGTCCCTGAAGGTGGCCGCGGCCGCGAGGTCAGCCGCCTCGATGTCACCCACGAACCGTTCGGCCGCGGTGGCGTCGGCCAGCACCCGGTCGGGCGTGAGCGGCGGGTCGAAGGGGTCGGCCTGGTACATGGCGTTCACCACGACGGGGCCGAGCGCGACCCCGGCGAGGTCCTCGATCGAGAACGCGGTCTCGACCAGCTCGTTGACCGGCGTCTCCTCGGGCAGCGTCACCAGGAGGACCTGGCACCGCTCCGGATCGGTCAGCAGCTCCACGACCTCTTGGGCCTGCTTGCGGATCGGACCGACCCGCACCGCGTCGAGCAGTCCGCGGGCCGAGAGGAGGAACGAGATCGCGTGGCCCGCCGCGGGCGCGTCGACGATCAACAGGTCGGCGACGCCGGCGCGTTCCAGCTGCTTCACCTTGCCGAGCACGAGGATGTCCTGCATCCCCGGTACCGCGGTCGCGACGACGTCGAGCGCGCCCGAGCTCACCAGCCGCTTCGAGATGCGCCGCAGCCCGTGATCGCGGAGGTAGTCGAGCAGGGCCTGATCGGCCGTGAGCGTGCGACCGCGGATCCCCGGTGCGAGGTCGGATTCCTCGTACGTGAGCGGCGGCTTCCCGAACGCGGCGGCGAGCCCCGATTTGCCCTCGATCTCGAGGACCAGCACGCTGCGACCCGCCCGGCTCGCGGCGAGTGCCATCGTTGCCGTCACCGTCGTCTTGCCGACCCCACCCTTGCCCGCGACGATGACCACCCGTGAGGTGGAGCAGAACCGCTCAAGCTCCATCCTCCGATGCTACGGGAGCCCGATGCCTCGCCCCTACCGGCGGTTCCGCCGACCGGTTGCCATGTTCGTGCTCTGCATCGCCGCGCTCGTCCTCGCGGTGGATGTCGGCGCGCCCGCCTTCGCGTCGTCGGCTGCCGTTCAACCCCCAGCTGGTCGGCGGGGCATCGGCGTGCTGCAGGTCGAAGGCCTGATCGACCCGCCCAACGCGTCGCTCATCCTCGGTGCGATCCGCGACGCGAACCGGGCCGGTTCGACCCTCCTCATCCTGCAGGTCGACTCGAGCGGGGCGGTCGACGTGGATTCCGCCAAGCTCGTCGCTGCGGTCCGCGACTCCAAGGTGCCGGTGGCGGTGTGGGTCGGACCATCGGGTGCGCACGCCCGCGGCCTCGCGGCCGCGCTGCTGGCCGTTGCCCCGGTCGCCTCGGCCTCCAACGGCTCGAGCGTCGGCCCGCTGCGTCCCCTCCGCCTCGACCGGCCCGACGACAAATCGGTCGTGAAGGGGCGTGTGCTCGCCGACGGCCGCCGGCGCGCGCTCGCGCTCAAGACCTATGGCGCCACGTACGCGAAGCAGGCCGGGGTCGTCGACTCGGTGGAGCCGACGATCGGTGAGTTCATCGTCTCGCTCAACAACAAGACCGTGGACGGGCACAAGCTGTCGACCGCGCGCGTCGTCGGGACCGGTCAGGGTCGTCGACTGGAACCGAACCAGCAGGTCAACTTCGGACGGCTCTCGTTGCCCGACCAGGCGTTGCACACCCTGATCCGGCCGAGCGTCGCCTACTTCCTGTTCGTCGTCGGCCTCGCCCTGATCGTCTTCGAGTTCTTCACCGTGGGCGTGGGCCTCGCCGGCGCCACGGGCGCGCTGGCCGTGGTCGGCGCGTTCACCGGCCTCTCCCACCTTCCGGTGCAGTGGTGGGCCTTGGGGCTGCTCGTGGTGGCGATCCTCGGATTCACGATCGACGTGCAGGCCGGTGGTCTCGGACCGTGGACGTTCCTCGGTGGTGCCGCGCTCGTCGCCGGCTCGCTCTTGCTCTACGGAGGTTCGTCGCGTCTCGATCCCGCGTGGTGGATCATCGCGCTCGTCGTCGTGGGGACCGTGGTGTTCATGCTCGGCGCGATGACCGCGGTGATCCGGGCCCGTTTCTCGACGCCCACGATCGGCCGCGAGGGAATGGTCGGCGAGCTCGGTGACGCCGAGGTCGACGTCGCACCCGACGGAGTCGTCACCATCCGGGGCTCGCGGTGGCAGGCGCGGACGAACCGCGCGACGCCCATCCGGGCCGGTGACCGCGTGCGGGTCGTCGAGGTGGCGGGCTTCGTGCTCGAGGTCGAGCCCGAGGAGGGTGGCGCCAAGGACTACCGGGATCGCGGGCCCCGCACCGCCGCCGACGGAGGGTCCGACGACGGCGAGGGCGAGGCCCCAGGCGGGCTGCCGAGCTGAAGTCACCCACAGTGAGTCCTCGTCACCGGCCCTTGTGAGATCGCGGGGCCAGCCGATACGGTCCCGAAAGCCGACGCTCAAGCCGGGCGGAGTCGGCCGAGGGGGTTCCAGATGGCGGTCCGAAGGCCCGAACGGAGAATCCGGGAGCGCTGGCAAACCGATGCCGCGTGCCGTGGCCCGGAGGCTTCGGTCTTCTTCCCGCCGACGTTCCCCGAGCGCCGCGACGACCGTGAGGTCCGCGAGCGGCAGGCCAAGATGATCTGCGCGTCGTGTCCCGTACGGCTCGACTGCCTCGAGCACGCGGTGAACATCCGTGAGCAGCACGGCATCTGGGGCGGCCTCAACGAGAACGAGCGGCGCCCCCTGATGGAGTCGCGCGCAGGCTGAACCCGCACCGACCCCGGTACCGGGTCCAATCCTGACCCCGTAGAATCCCGGGATGACGCCGCCCCGCACGTCCGCCTGATGGCCGACATGACTCCGGGCGTGCCGAGCGCCCTCTCCCCGCTCGTTCGGCGCATCGTCGGCCCGAATCCGGGCCCGATGACCGGACCGGGCACCAACACCTACCTCGTCGGCATCGACGAGGTCGCGGTGATCGATCCCGGCGTCGACGACGCCGCGCACGTGGAGTCGATCGTCGGGGCCTCCATGCGCGAGCGCATCCGTTGGGTGCTCCTCACCCACTTGCACCCGGACCACTTTCCCGCCGCCGAGCGGCTCGTGGCCGCGACGGGTGCTGAGGTGCTCGCCGGGTCGAGTCGCGAGCCCGGGCTCAAGGTCGACCGGGTGATCGGCGAAGGCGACATCGTCGACGGCACCGAGTTCGGGCTCGAGGTCATCGCCACCCCGGGGCACGCGCCCGACCACCTGTGCTTCCTGCTCGAGGAGGAGCGACTGCTGTTCACCGGCGACACGGTGCTGCAGGGCACGACCAGCGTGATCCACCCACCGCGCGGCGACCTGGCCGTGTACCTGACGACGCTCGAGCGGTTGCGCAAGCTGCGGCTGTCGCGTATCGCCCCGGGACACGGCGATGTCATCGAAGACCCGCGTGGCGCGATCACCGAGTACCTCGAGCACCGCGCGAAGCGCGAACGCGAGCTGCTCGACGCCCTCGGCGGCGGTCCGCACACCGTCAAGGCCCTCGTGAAGGTGATCTACCCCGAGATCAGCGAGGAGCTGCGCGAGGTGGCCGGCTGGCAGACCTACGCGACGCTGATCAAGCTGCGGACCGAGGGCAAGGTGCAAGGACGCGACTCGCGTTCGTCCTGGTCCCTCACCTGAGCGGCGCCGTGCTGGACGGGGCTACTCGGTGGTGGCGGCCTTGGTGATCAGCTCGAACATCCGAGCGGTGCAACCGGCCATCTCCACCGGCGGGAGCAGCTCGTCCACGATGCGCCGGGCGATGGCCCGGAACTCCAGGGCCGCCGGGCTGTCGGGCGCGCCGAGCACCACGGGATTGCCGGCGTCGCCGCCCGCCGAGACCGCGGTCTCGATCGGGATCGCGCCGACGAGCGGGGCACCGATCGACGCCGCGAGCGCGGCGCCGCCGCCGGAACCGAAGATCGGGTGGCGGGAGCCGTCGGGAGCGACGAAGGCCGACATGTTCTCGACCACGCCGACGACCTTCATGTAGGAACGGCGGGCCATGTCGGCCACCCGCACCGCCACCTTCTGGGCCGCGAGCGCCGGCGTCGTCACCACGAGCATCTCGGCGCGTGGGATGAGACGGCTGAGCGCCATCTGGATGTCGCCGGTGCCGGGGGGCATGTCGATGAGGAGGTAGTCCATCGGGCCCCAGCGCACGTCGGTCAGGAACTGCTCGACCGCCTTGGCGAGGATCAGGCCCCGCCACATGAGCGCGGTGCCTTCGTCGTCGACGAGGAAGCCCATCGAGACCACCTTGACCGTGCCCGAGGGGCCGCCCGGCTCGTCGCGGTTGGGCACGGTGATCGCGTTCGGGGTGATCTTGCGGTCCTCGCCGGTGAGACGTCCCTCGGCCCCGAGCATCCGCGGCACGGAGAATCCCCAGATGTCGGCGTCGAGGACGCCGACGGTGCGGCCCTGTGCGGCGAGCGCCATCGCGAGGTTCACCGTGACCGACGACTTGCCCACACCGCCTTTGCCGCTCGCGATCGCGAGCACCCGGGTGGTGGCCGGCACCTCGGTGTCGGGCGCGGACTCGCGGGCGAGCCAGCGAGCCTTCTGCATGAGCGACGACTTCTCCGCCGGGGTCATCTCGCCGTACTCGACCCGGACGGACGTGACGCCGGTCAGACCGCGGACCTTCGACTGGACGTCGGCCTTGATCTGGCCCCGGAGCGGGCAGCCGGCGGTCGTGAGCGCCACCTTGACCGTGACGTCGCCGTCGAGGCCGACCATGACGTCGCGGACCATCCCGAGCTCGACGATGTTGGCCTGGAGCTCGGGATCCATGACGCCCTCGAGCATGCGCAGGACGTCGGACTCGGCGGGCGGGGGACCCGGGACGCCCTCGTGCACGGGTGCACCGGGGTCATTGGAGTCGGGACGGGTGCTGGGCATCGGATCCTCGGGGCGGGGACCGCTATAAACACAGTCAATGTTGAAAATATGCCCCTCCACCGGTACGGTCAAGGCGCGATGGAGCTGCTCCCGGTGTTGAAGGCGCTCGGCGACGAGACTCGGTACGCCATGTACGAGGAGCTCGCGACGTCCCCGCAGGCGCTCTCGGCGCAGGAGCTCGCCGACCGCCTCGGCCTCCACGCCAACACGGTGCGCCTCCACCTCGAGCGCCTGCGTGAAGCCGGCCTCGTCGACGTCGAAGCTGTGCACCGCGGCACCGTCGGGCGTCCACAGCACCTCTACTTCCTCGCGCCGGGCGCGCCGGGCCTCGGCTTCGACCCGCCCGCGCACGCCCTTCTCGCCGGCTTGCTGGCCGCGATGGCCGAGACCCTGGGCGCCAGCGGTGACGACGCGGTCGAGACCGGCCGGGCCTGGGGTGTCGACGCCGGCAAGCGCAGTCGCAGCCGCTCCTCACTCGCCGCGCTCACGACCGAGCTCCACCGACTCGGCTTCGAACCCGCCTTCGAGGTGGAGGGCGCCGACGGCTCCGACGGCGAGGCCGTCCGACTCGACTTCTTGCACTGCCCGTTCCGCGAGCTGGCCGAGGCCTACCCCGATCTCGTGTGCAAGCTGCACCGCGGAATCTGCGAAGGCGTCGTGCATCAGGTGGGCGGCGGAAATGTCGAAGCCTTCGCGACGTTGTACGACCCCGACCCGTGCCACGTCACCGTGGCCGTCGGGTAGCCTGTACCCGAAGACCCGTGCCCGTGGAGGGACCCCCATGATCGCAATCACCGACACCGCCAGCGTGAAGGTCAAGGAGCTCATCGAGGCCGAAGGCAACGAAGCGCTGTTCCTGCGCGTCGCGGTCCGCCCCGGTGGCTGCTCCGGGCTGAGCTACGAGATGTTCTTCGACTCGGAGATCGCCGACGACGACGTCGCGGCCGAGTACCAGGGCGTGCGGGTGGTCACCGACCCGGCCAGCTTCCAATACCTGGACGGCGCCTCGCTCGACTACAAGGACGGGCTCCAGGGCGCCGGCTTCACCATCAACAACCCCAATGCCACCCGCACCTGCGGCTGCGGCAGCTCGTTCAGCTAACCGCGCCCACAGCGCGCCTGCGTGGCTACGCAGCGAAGCCCCGTCTGCTGGCGGGGCTTCGTCGCGTCACGCGGTCAGTGCCGTCAGGAGGTTTCTGATCTCCCCGCGGTCGAAGGCGCCGTCGAGGCGGGAGATGATCTTTCCGGCGGGGTCGATGCCGAAGAGCCAGGGTTCGCTCTCCAAGCCCCAGGCGTTGACGGTGGGTGAGAGGTCGGCGCCTTCGGGGGCCTTGTAGATCTCGACGTGCACGATCGTCGCTTTGTCGGCGAACGCCGGCACTTCCTGCAGCATGAGGTCGAGCACGGGTCCGCAGTAGCGGCTCTGGCACCGGGCGGGCGTGGCGAAGAGCGCGGCGACCGGCTTGCCCTTGCCGATCACGTCGGCGAGCGACACGGTGTGCAGCGAGCACACGCCCTGGGAACGGGTGCAGATGGGATCCACCCCGAGCGGCTGGGCGACGGTGGGTGACGCGTCGGTCGGCGCCATGTCGCCGACGACCGGGACCACCGACTTCTTCGTCACCTCGAACGGCAGCCGCATCTTCTGGCCCTTGACCGTGATCGTGGCGTCCCAGATGCCGGCTTCGGTGAAGGGGATGTCGGCGGTGTAGATGCCGCGGCCCTTGGGCAGGCCCTGGGCCTGGAGGACGACCTCGCTGGGAGTGAAGGACGTCTTGGGGCCCTTCAAGGTCATGGTCGCGGGCGGGCCGGAGCCGAAGCTCTGCCCCTTGGTCAGCGCGAACGCGAAGCGCTGGGGCGTCTCGCTCAGGTACAGGTCGCTCGAGACACGCGCCGCGTTGTAGGAGTCGTTGAGCGAGACCCCGTTGCTCCCACCGCTCGAGCTGCACGCGGCGAGGAGCAATGCGCCCCCCGACGCGGCGAGGAACGCACGGCGTGAGAGCTCGGGTCCGGACACGACCCGTATCCTGCCCGACGGAGGTAACCATGTCCGATCGGGTCGAGGCCGGCGAGACGCTGAGCTTCACGTGCAACGGCGAGTCGGTGACCGTGGCCGTTGCGGCGGGCGAGTCGCTGCTGTCGGTGCTGCGCGAGCGTCTCGGGCTGCGGTCGGCGAAGGACGGTTGCGCTCCCCAGGGCCAATGCGGCTGCTGCACGGTGTGGGTCGACGGGTCGGCCCGCGTGGCGTGCGTCACGCCCGCCGCACGCGTCGCCGGGCGAGGCGTGACGACGCTCGAGGGCCTGGAGCCCGAGGTCGCATCGGCGTGGTCCGATGCGCTCGTGGCCACCGGCGGTTCGCAGTGCGGCTTCTGCACTCCGGGGATCGTGATGCGGCTGGCGGCTGCGGGCGAGCGGCCGATGGACGCCACCGCCACCGATCGGGCGCTGGCCGCGCACCTCTGCCGCTGTACGGGCTGGCAGACGATCGTCGAGGCGATCGAACGGCGCGGCTCCGCCGTGACGTCCGCACCCCGGCGGTCGCTCGTCGACGCGTCGCGCCGCGCCGAGCTCGAGGGCGGTCGACCGCAGATCGTCGACGTACGGGTCCCGGTCGGGGCCGCGGGCTTCGCCGACGACGGTGCGCCCGCTGGCTCGCTCGTCGCGATCCCACTGCCGCCGGGCTGCGAGACCGAGAGCATCACTGCGGCGGGGCTCGAGTGGATCGTCGCCCCCTCGCTGTTCGAGGCCCGTGCGGTGTCGGCAAAGGTGCAGGGGCGGCGGACGACCGTCGCCGAACGGGCGCCGATCGAGCTTCCCGACCTGCCGGCGGGCGGGGTGCGGCTCGCCACCGGGTGGGTCGAACCCGCCTACCTGGAACCCGATGCGAGCTGGTGTTCGCCGGGAGCGGAGCCCGCCTCGCCGCTCGCCAACGGGGGAGCGTTCGGAGGGAAGGCGGCCTCGACCGCGCCCGTCGCGGCACGCGAGTTGGCCGACCGGCTCGGCCGCACCGTGCGCACGGTGTTCTCCCGTGAAGACGTGGTGCGACTCGGGCCCAAGCGTTCGCCGATGGCGGCGAGCGCCGTGCTCGAAGGCACGAACCTCCGGATCCGCGGCCGGGTGGCGCAGCCGGGTCTCCCGGCGTTCGTGGGCCCGATGGCGTGCGGGTACGACCTCGCCGTCGACGCCGAATGGGAAGGCGTCCATCTCGCGGGACCGCCGACGTCGACGGATCTGCGCGCGGTCGGCTGGGCGGAGACCGCGGTACTTGTCGAGGGCGCGATCGACGCGGCCGGCGTGTCGCGTGCCGATGTGGTCCGCGATGAGCGGGACCGTGACGTCCTGCTCGACTCGCTCGTCACCGCGCCCGGCGGTGCACGCGCCGGTGCACGCGTGCACATCGATCCCGCGACGGGTGGGTGCACGGGCATCGAGGTCCGCGTCGCGGCCGGTGATCCTCTCGATCGGGTGGTGCTCCGGTCCTACGCGATCGGCGCGGCGCACATGGCCTTGGGATGGGTCTGCACCGAAGGGCTCGCGGTCGACGACGACGGGGTCGTCCACGACCTCACGATCCGTTCGTTCCAGGTGTTGCGCGCGAAGGACACGCCGCCGATCGACGTGACGATCGTCGAGGACCCCGGCCCGGCTCGGCCGGGCGGCTCCGACGCGGTGTTCGCGGCGGTGGCCGCGGCGGCCTGGAACGCGCTCGCCCGGGCCGACGGGGTCCGACCCGAGGCGTTCCCGGCCCGCGACACCCGCACCGCGCGAAGCTTGCGGCGCTGACCCGTCGTCCGGATCGGAGCCTCCGTGCCCGTGCAACCTCTCCCGACCCCGAACGCGCCGGCGGTCGCGGGCCCTTACTCACCGGCCGTGCGGGCCGGCGACTGGATCGTGCTGGCCGGGCAGCTCGGGCTGACTCCGAGCGGCCTGGCTGACGGATCCGAGGCCCAGGCGCGGCAATGTCTCGCCAACGTGGTCGCGGTGCTCGCCGATTGCGGAGCGACGTTGGCCGATGTGGCCAAGACCACGGTGTTCGTCACCGACCTCGGCGACTTCGCCGCGGTGAACGCGGTCTACGCGGAGGTCTTCGGCGACCACCGGCCCGCCCGTTCGACGGTCCAGGTCGCCGCTCTGCCGGGTGGTGCCGCGGTCGAGGTGGAGGCCTGGGCGTTTCTGCCCGCGCGCTAGCGTCGCCCCATGGTCCTCGGCGGAATCATCATTGCGGTGCTGATGGTGCTGGTGCTCCCGGTCGCCATCTTCGTCGGCGGCGCGATCTGGAGCGCGCTGCTCGGATACCTCCTCGTGGAGGACGCCGAGGAACGCCTCCGCGACGCTCCCATCTGACCGGCCCGATCTGCTGCGGGTGGCTCAGCCGGGTGCGAGCGAGCGGGGCTGGCCGAAGCGGTAGCCGACCGAGCGCACGGTCTGGATCAGGTTGGCGTGCTCCTCGCCGAGCTTGGCCCGCAGACGCCGGACGTGGACGTCGACGGTGCGCGCCCCGCCGTAGTACTCGTAGCCCCAGACCCGTGAGAGCAGCTGCTCCCGGGTGAAGACCTTGCCCGGGTGCGTGGCGAAGAACTTCAGCAGCTCGTACTCCATGTAGGTGAGGTCGAGCGGACGAGAGCCCATCGCGGCCTGGTAGGTCTCGAGGTTGAGCAGGAGGTCGCCGTATTCGACGATCTCGGCCCGGGTGCCCCGGCCGCTGCGCCAGAACAGGTGACGCAGCCGGGCCTCGAGCTCTTTTGGGTGGAACGGCGAGAGGCAGAAGTCGTCGAAGAGGTCTTCGCGCATCTCGAGCTCGCCGAGCTGCGCACCGGAGATCAGGAGCAGAATCGGCTCCAGCGGCGCGTCGCGTTTGCGCAGCGCGCGGCAGACGCCGAACGCGCCCTCGGGGTCCTCGTCCGCGCACACCAGCGCGCCCGCCCAGCCGTCGGCCGGCTCGGTCTGCGTGGCGATCGAGACGTTGCCCGCCGCCTTCCACGGGTAGCCGCCGAGGTCGAGCGTCTGCGCGAGCAGGGGTGGAGGCGGATCTGGGAACACCAAGAGCGGTTCGCCGGTCACGTCGTATCTCCTAGAGCGTCCCGAGATAGCGCTCGAGCTCGAAGGGCGTGACGTACTGCTTATACGTCTCCCACTCGGCGCGCTTGTTGCGGATGAAGTACTCGAAGACGTGTTCTCCGAGGGCTTCGGCGACGAGCTCGGAGCCTTCCATGATGTCGATGGCGTCGCCAAGGGAGCGCGGGAGAATCTCGATGCCCTCGGCCAGCCGTTCCTCCGCGGTCATCTCGAACATGTTGTTCGTGGCCTCGGGCGGGAGCTCGTAGCCCTCTTCGATGCCCTTGAGGCCCGCCGCGAGCATGAGGCTGAACGCGAGGTACGGGTTGCAGGCCGGGTCGGGAGCGCGGTACTCGAGCCGCGTGCTCGACTCCTTGCCGCGCTGCGGCGTGGGCACGCGCACGAGCGCGGAGCGGTTGTTCCGGGCCCAGCAGATGTGGACCGGAGCCTCGTACCCGACGATGAGGCGCTTGTACGAGTTGACCCACTGGTTGGTGACCGCGGTGATCTCGCCCGCGTGGCGGAGCAGGCCCGCGATGAACGCCTTGCCGACCTTCGACAGGCCGTACTCGTCGCCCGGATCGTGGAAGGCGTTGACGTCGCCCTCGAAGAGCGACAGGTGCGTGTGCATCCCCGAACCGAACGCACCGGTGATCGGCTTGGGCATGAACGTGGCGTAGACCCCGGCGTCCTGCGCGACGTCCTTCACGACGAGTCGGAACGTCATCACGTTGTCGGCCATGGTCAAGGCGTCGGAGTAGCGCAGGTCGATCTCGTGCTGGCTCGGGCCGTTCTCGTGGAAGCTGTACTCCACCGGGATGCCCATCGCCTCGAGCGTGACGATGGTCTGCTTGCGCAGCTCCGAGACCATGTCCTGGTAGGTGAGGTCGAAGAAGCCGGCGTTGTCGAGCGGCTCCGGCGCGGCGGGGCTGCGGAAGTAGAAGAACTCCATCTCCGGGCCGGCGAAGAAGGTGAAGCCCTTCTCGCGGGCGCGGTCGAGGTTGCGCTTGAGCACGTGACGCGGGTCGCCCTCGAACGGCTCGCCGGAGAGGTGGTGGATGTCGCAGAAGATGCGGGCCGTCGTCGTCTCGCCGGTGCGCCAGGGCATGATCTCGAACGTGCTCGCGTCGGGAATGGCGAGCATGTCGGCTTCCTGGATGCGGCTGTAGCCCTCGATCGCGGACCCGTCGAAGGTCATGCCTTCCTGGAGCGCGTTGTCGAGCTCAGCGGGGGTGATGGCGAAGCTCTTGAGCACGCCGAGCACGTCGGTGAACCAAAGGCGTACGAGGCGTACGCCGCGCTCCTCCACGGTGCGCATGACGTAGTCGAGCTGGCGTTCCATTGCCGTCTCCTTGAACCGTTCGGGAGGGCCGGGATTCGTGCATCGGACGACACAAGTCTGACAGGTGGATCCGACGGTTCGTCCCGACGGACGCGCCCTATTTGCCCCTTTCATCGAGCGTTCACAGATCGTGATTGCAGGTCGGGCGGACCGGCCGTAGGGTCTCCTGGGCCGGACGGCGAGCTCCCGGGATCAGCAACGCCGATCGCGACGCGGGCCACGCACCGCCGTCCACCCACCAGGCCGACCCCACGTTTTCCGGAGGTAGCACGGTGGAGCAGCGCACCCCCGCCGACGTCCTGAAGCTCGTCAAGGACAACGGCATCGAGGTCATCGACATCCGGTTCTGCGACCTGCCGGGCCTGATGCAGCACTTCTCCGTGCCCGCGCACCAGTTGACCGAGGACGTCTTCGAGGAGGGCCTCGGCTTCGACGGTTCGTCGATCCGCGGCTTTCAGGAGATCCAGGAGTCGGACATGCTCCTGGTCCCCGACCCCGACACCGCGGTGATCGACCCGTTCCGCGAGCACCCGACGCTGAACCTCAACGCGTTCGTGCGCGACCCGCTCACCGGTGAGTCGTACTCACGCGACCCCCGCTACATCGTCCAGAAGGCCGAGGAGTACCTGCGCGGAACCGGCCTCGCCGACACTGCGTATTTCGGGCCCGAGGCCGAGTTCTACATCTTCGACTCGGTGCGCTTCGACCAGAACCAGTACTCCGGCTACTACTTCCTCGACTCGGTCGAAGGGGTGTGGAACTCCGGTCGCGAGCGGGAGATCGACGGCTCGCCCAACCTCGGGTACAAGCCCCGGTACAAGGAGGGCTACTTCCCGGTCCCGCCGATGGACCAGTTCCAGGACCTGCGCTCGGAGATGATGCGCGTCCTCGAGCAGGTGGGCATCGAGATCGAGGTGCAGCACCACGAGGTCGGCACCGCGGGCCAGGCCGAGATCGACATGCGCTTCGACACCCTCGCGTCGATGGCCGACAAGTTGATGCTCTACAAGTACGTCGTCAAGAACGTCGCCCGGGCCCGCGGATACTCCGTCACCTTCATGCCGAAGCCGCTCTTCCAGGACAACGGGTCGGGCATGCACGTGCACCAGTCGCTGTGGAGCGGCGGCGAGCCCCTCTTCTTCGACGAGACGGGGTATGCCGGGCTCTCCGACCTGGCGCGCTGGTACATCGGCGGGCTGTTGAAGCACGCGCCGGCGGTGCTCGCGTTCTCGAACCCCACGACCAACTCGTACAAGCGGCTCGTGCCGGGCTACGAGGCTCCGGTGAACCTCGTCTACTCGCAGCGCAACCGCTCGGCGTCCGTGCGCATCCCGCTGTATTCGAAGAGCCCGAAGGCGAAGCGCATCGAGTTCCGCTGCCCCGACCCGTCGTGCAACCCCTACCTCGCGTTCTCGGCGATGCTCATGGCCGGCATCGACGGCATCCAGAACCGGATCGAGCCGCCCACCCCGCTCGACAAGGACCTCTACGAGCTGCCGCCCGAGGAGCTCGCCAAGGTGCCGCAGGTACCGGGATCGCTCAACGAAGCGCTCGCCGCACTCGAGGCCGACCACGACTTCCTGCTCGCGGGTGGCGTCTTCACCCAGGACGTCATCGACACGTGGATCACGTTCAAGAAGGAGAAGGAGATCGACCCGGTGCAGCTTCGGCCGCACCCGTGGGAGTTCTACCTCTATTACGACATCTAGGAGATCGCGGCCAGAGAGGGCGCCAGCCCGGGGGAGAAGCCGCGTGGACGACGCGTCGAGTGGGGATCGACCGAGGCTGGAGAAGCTCGCGGGCAGCGGTCCCCTCGCGACGCACCCGGCACTGGCGCGCTACGTGCAGTGCTTCCTCGACACGTTTCTCGTCGAGGGTCGACTGGACCCGCGCCTGCGGGAGCTGACGATCCTGCGCATCGCGTGGCTGTGCGAGCAGCCTTTCGAATGGGCGTCGCACGTCCGTGTGGCCCAACGCGTCGGTGTCCTCGACGACGACATCGTCGCGGTTCGCTCCGGACCCGACGACCCGCGCTTCGGCGCGGCTGAGCGCGCGTTGCTGACCGCGGCCGACGAGGTCGTCGCGCTCGGACGGATCACCGAGAGCACGTACGAGCAGTGCCGGCTGGCGCTCGACGGGGCGGACGACGTCACGATGGAGCTCCTGCACCTCGTCGCGGGATATCGGATGATGGCCGTCATCCTCTCGACCACGCAGCCGTCGCTCGACGCCGCGGGCCTGACGCTGTGGCCGCCCGACGGCATCGGCCCGAGCGGCCCGAGCGCCTGAGCGCCTGAGCTTCGTGCGTCTCCTGAGCACACATATCGTGGTCGTGGGACGCACAAACCTGAGGCTAGGCGAGGGTGACGACGCGTTGGTGGTCGTCGTCGGGGAGCAGGCCGTCGACGCTCGCGAAGACGTTGGCCGAGATCAGCTCGGCCGAGCCGCTGATCGTCGTGGCGAACGCGGTGTCGGCCGCGTCTCGTCCCGTGGCGATGCGCACGAGCGACGCGCGCGGCGCGAGCCGGGTGGCGTCGACGATCTCCCAGCGTTCCGCGGCCACGACCTCTGCCACCGCGTGGAAGTCCATCGGGGAGAGCCCCGGCGCGTAGACGGCGACCAACCGGGCCGGTACACCGAGCGCGCGGCACAGCGCGACGGTCAGGTGCGCGAAGTCGCGGCAGACACCCTGGCCCGCGAGGAGCGTGTCGATCGCGGTGTCGAGCGGCCCGCTGCTCCCGAGCTCGTACCGCAAGCGGCGATGCACCCACTGACCGACGGCGCGTCCGCGCTCGGGGCCGTCGGGCAGCCAACCCAGCTCCATCGGCGCGAACGACTCGAGCGCGTCCGACGGGCAATACCGGCTCTGGCGCAACGCGACGATGGTCTCGGCGACGGCCGGTGCGCGAGCCTCGGCCGCGGCGCGCTCGAGCGTCGCCCGGTAACGAACCTCGAGCCGGCCGGGCCCGCCTCGGACGACGTGGACCCGTCCGCCGTGGTCCACCGCGACCTCGTCGGCCGCGATCGGGCGTCCGTCGAGGGTGACCGACAGCGTCTCGGATTCGAGCGCACCGGCCGTCGACGCGGGTGCAACCTGGAGCGCGATGGCGGCGCGGTCCACGATCTCGAAGCCGAGCTCGCACCCGACCTCGGCCCGCCCGACGTGGGAAGAAGTATCGATGCGAGACCGTGGCAGAGTCCGCGTCGCACCACAAACGCAGGGCGCGCATTTGACCTGGTCGTAACAGTGCCGGTGGTCAGGATCTGCCGTAGAAGACGCGCTCGACGACCCGCCGGGCCCTTCGGGTCACGCGGCGGTAGTCGTCGCGGAGTGAGGCGTTGGGTCGGTCGGAGTAGCCCAGCCGGCGCGCGAGGCGCTCACCGTCGCTGCCGGAAGGGAGGGATTCGGTGGGGCGACCCGTGAGGAGGTAGGCCGCGTTGCGGGCTCGTTCCAAGAAGCGGTAGGCGTCGAGCAGCGCGTCGGCGTCGCCGGCTTCGAGGATCTCTGCCGCCCGCAGTGCCTGGATGGCCTTCACGGTGGACGGCTCGCGCAGTGAGCGGACGCGGCCGGCGTGTCGGAGTTGGAGCAGCTGCACGGTGAACTCGATGTCCGAGAGCGAGCCGCGGCCGAGCTTGAGGTGGAACTGCGGATCCTCGCCGGGCGGGATGCGTTCGCGCTCGACGCGGGCCTTGATGCGCCGCACCTCGCGGGCCGCTTCCTCGTCGAGCTCGTCCCGGTAGACGTAGGGCTCGACCAGGTCGAGGAACCGCTGACCGAGCGCGTGGTCGCCGGCGACCGGTCGGGCCCGGAGCAGCGACTGGAACTCCCACGTGAGCGCCCATCGGTCGTAGTACGTGCGGTACGCGTCGAGAGAGCGGGCCAGTGGGCCGTGCCGGCCTTCGGGGCGGAGCCCGGCGTCGATGCGGAACGCCTGGCCTTCCGCCGTGGTCTGGCCGATCTCGCGCATGAACCGGGTCGCCGATCTCTCGGCCCGGTCGAAGTCGGAAGGGCTGTGGCCGTCGTACACGAAGAGGACGTCGACGTCCGACGCGTACGAGAGCTCGCGGCCACCGAGCCGGCCCATGCCGATCACCGCGAAGGGGATCTCCGGTCGGAGGCCCTGGAGTGCGGCTTCGAACGCGGCGTCGGCGATCACGCTCAGCTCCCGGCCGGTCTCGTCGACGTCGGCGAAGCCCAGCACGTCGCGCGAGCCCACGTGCAGGAGCTGGCGGCGCTTGAACCGGCGCAGGCCGTCACGGCGCTGCTCGGAGTCGGCGCGCCAACGGGTCGACTCGATCGCGGCCGCGACCATCGCGGGTGCTTCGAGGGGCTGTGCGAGCTGATCGTTGTCGCCGAGCGTCGCGACGTACTCCGGATGTCGGCGCAGGGCCTCGCCGAGCACGCGGCTCGAACCGAGGACACGGCAGACGCGCTCAGCCGCGCCGGGGGCATCTCGGAAGTTGCGGGCGAGGATGGCCGAGCGGTCAGGGCCCTCCGCGAGGCGGCGCAGCTCGAGGAGACCGAGATCGGGGTCGGGGGTCTCGGACAACCACGCGAGGAGGACGGGAAGCACCTGCTGCATCAGGCGTGACCGGCGGGTGAAGCCCTGCGTCAGCTCGGTGAGCGCGTCGCGCGTGCGTTGGGCGTCGACGAAGCCGAACGCCGTCAGTCGGGCCCGGGTCGCGTCGGGTGAGAGCGGCCCGGCGCCGGCCACGGCTTCGAGGAGCGGCGCGAAGAACAGGCGCTCGTGGATGGAGCGAACCCGGGCCTGGAGACGGCGGTGCTCGAGGTCGAACTGCTCGAGCGCGTCGTGCTCGGGCCCGTCTCGGTAGCCCATGACCCGCGCGAGCCGGGTCCGCTCCACGACGTCGGCCGGCAGGATGTGGATCTGCTGTTCGTCGACGAGCTGCAACCGGTGCTCGGCCGTGCGGAGGAACCGGTAGGCCGTATCGAGGGTCTCCGCGTCGGCCCCGTCCACGTACCCTCCGGCTGCGAGCGCGCCGAGGGCGTCGAGCGTGGTGGGTGAGCGCAGCGCGACGTCGTGACGTCCGTGCACCATCTGCAGGAGCTGGACCGCGAACTCGATGTCGCGGATGCCTCCGGCCCCGCGCTTCAGCTCGCGGTCGGTCAGGCCCTGCCGTTGCAGGAGCGCCTCACTACGCGCCTTCATCGCGCGTACTTGGCGGACGGCGTCGGGATCGAGCGCGTCCGGCCACACGTAGGGCTGGACGAGATCGAAGAAGCGGGCTCCGAGCCCGAGGTCACCCGCGACCGGACGGGCCTTGATCAGGGCTTGGCGCTCCCACGTCTGGGCCCAGCGGTCGTAGTAGCCGTCGAAGGCCTCGAGGCTGCGGGTGAGCGACCCCGCCCGGCCTTCGGGACGGAGATCGGCGTCGGTCCGGAAGACGATGCCGTCGGCCGACGGCGCGCTCATCACCTGGAGCAGGGCCCTGGCTGCGCGTTCGGCTTCGGCCGCGTCTCCCTCGTGCACGAACACCACGTCGACGTCGCTCGCGTAGTTGAGCTCACGTCCACCCAGCTTTCCCATCGCGACGACGGCGAAGGCTGTCTGTGGCTCGACGATGTCGACCGCGCCGGACAGCGAGGCCTCCGCGAGCGCGGCGAGCTCACGGCCGACCGTCGGGAGGTCGGCCAGGCCGAGCAGGTCGCGCGCGGCGACCCGGAAGAGCTCCGTGTGCTTCCAGCGGCGCAGCGCGACGAGAGGGCCCGCGCTGTGCTCGAGCGCGGCGCGGACCCCGCGCAGGTACTCCTCGGGACCGCGTTCGGGTCGGAAGCCGGCTTCGTCGCGCAGCGGGTCCAACGTGGAGGCGTCGCGGATCACGGCCCGGACCAGCGAACGGCTCGCGACGGCCACGGTGACGAGACCCTCGCGGAGACGTTTGGATTCCAGGAGCTCGTCGGCGAGCTCGGGGTGGGCATCGAAGACGCGTACGAGCTCGGTCCGGGCGCGGATCGGGTCGGCGGAGGCCTCGATGGTTCGGGCCAACGGGGACGCGTCGACGGCGCGGGAGGCCATGGCGGCAGCTTCGCGCACGGGTCCAACTTCGGCGCCCGGGTCCGCGGTCCGGGCGGCGCCGTATCCTGGTGCGATGCCGTTGCTCCGGGTCGCCGCCGCTCAGCTCGACCTCGAGGTCGGTGACCTCGAGGGCAACGCGGCGCGGATGCTGGAGGCGTACGAGCACGCGGAGGCGGCCGGCTGCGACCTGGTCGCGTTCCCGGAGCTGTCGGTGACCGGCTACCCGCCCGAGGATCTCCTCCTCCGGCCGGCGTTCGTCAGTCAGGCCCAGGAGATGCTCGAGAAGATCGCGGTGCGCACCGGACGCACCGCTGCGGTCATCGGCTTCCCGTCGACGGGCCGCGATCTCACCAACGCCGCCGCGGTGTGCGCCCATGGGCGGGTCGAAGGCATCTACCGGAAGCACCTGCTGCCGAACTACGGGGTGTTCGACGAGCAGCGCTACTTCACGCCGTCGTCCGCCGACGGCCCGCTGTTCGTGATCGGCGGCGTCCGGGTCGCCCTCACGATCTGCGAGGACGCGTGGAGCCCCACGGGGCCCATTGGGACGCAGGCGGCCGGCGGCGCCGAGCTCGTGGTCAACATCAACGCGTCGCCCTTCTACGCGGGCCGGGCCCGCGAGCGCGAGGCGATGCTCGCGACCCGTGCCGCCGACGCGTCGGTTCCGCTCGTCTACGTCAACCTCGTCGGTGGTCAGGACGAGCTGGTGTTCGACGGCGCGTCGATGGTGTTCGGCGAGGACGGCCGGCTCCTCGCGCGCGCCAAGTCGTTCACCGAGGACCTGCTGGTCGTCGATCTCGAGGTGCGCCCCGCGTTCCGTCGGCGGCTGCTCGACCCCCGAGGGCGGGTCACCGCGCCCGCCCTCGAGGAGATCGTCGTCAGCGGACCCCGCGCCCCCGTCGACGGCCCACCGGCCCCGCTCCGGGTCGCCGACGCGCGCGACGAGGCGCTCGCGGCGCACGTCGCGCCGATGGCGAGGATCGAGCAGCCACTCACCCCGATCCGCGAGGTGTACGCCGCACTGGTCCTCGGCACGCGCGACTACGTCCGCAAGAACGGCTTCTCCGACGTCTTGATCGGGCTCTCGGGCGGTATCGACTCCGCGCTGACGGCGGCGGTCGCGGTCGACGCGCTCGGCCCCGACCACGTCGTCGGAGTCCTGATGCCGTCGCGCTTCTCGAGCGGTCACAGCATCTCGGACGCCGAGCACCTCGCCGCCAACCTCGGCATCCGCACGCACACGGTGCCGATCGAGTCGGCGCACGCCTCCTTCCTCGACATGCTCGCGGAGCCGTTCGAGGGCTTCGATTCGGCGCTCGCCGAGGAGAACCTGCAGGCGCGCATCCGCGGCACCATCCTCATGACGATGTCGAACACGTTCGGCGCCATGGTCCTCACCACGGGCAACAAGAGCGAATACGCGACCGGGTACACGACCCTTTACGGCGACATGGCCGGCGGGTTCGCGGTGCTCAAGGACGTTCCCAAGACCCTCGTCTACGCGCTGTGCGTCGACCGCAACGCCGCCGTCCCGGTCATTCCGCAAAACGTCCTCGACAAGCCGCCGAGCGCCGAGCTGCGCCCGGACCAGACGGACGAGGACTCGCTGCCGCCGTACGTCGCGCTCGACCCGGTGCTCGAGGGCTACGTCGAGGACGACCGCTCGGTCGCCGAGCTGGAGGAGACGGGATTCGATCCGGCCACGGTGCGCCGGGTCGCAGGACTCGTCGACCGCAGCGAGTACAAGCGGCGCCAGGCCCCGCCCGGCGTACGGGTCTCCGCCAAGGCCTTCGGGAAGGACCGGCGCCTGCCGATCACCAACCGCTGGCCCGGCTGACGCGCCGCGTGGCCACGGCCCGGCGCCGCGACGTGCGGGCGCATCTTCCGGTCGCGGCGGTCTTGGTCGCGACCCTCTGCTACGGCAGCACGTTCGTGATCGTGCAGGACGCGTTGCACCGCGTCACACCCATGGGGTTCATCCTCCTGCGCTTCGGCATCGGTGCGTTGGTGCTCGCACCGGTGGCGCTCTTCGTGGGGTGGCGGGCCGCACCGATCCCGGGCCCGGTGACGGCAGACCGGTCAGGCCGGGGCTTCGTGGTGGCCGTGTTGGTCATGTCGGTCGTCCTGTTCGCCGGCTACGGCTTCCAGAACGCCGGGCTGCAACACACGTCGAGCTCCAACTCGGCGTTCATCACGGGTCTGTTCGTGGTCTTCACCCCGCTGGTCGAGACCGTCTGGTACCGGCGCGCACCCTCGCCGCGGGTGCTGTGCGCGGTGGTGCTGGTCGCCATCGGCCTGTTCCTGCTCACGGGATCGCAGGTGTCGATGGGCCGCGGCGACGCGCTGACGCTGGCCTGCGCGGCGTGCTTCGCGATCTGGACGGTGCAGACTGCGGTCCACGCCCCGAGGTTCCATCCGATCGCCATCACCGCCGCGCAGCTCGGGATGCTGGCGGTCCTTTCGATACCTTGGGTGGTCGTGCAGGGAATCGGGCGGGTCGATGGCGGGGTCTGGGCCGCGGCTGCGCTCACCGGGGTGGGGTGCTCCGCGCTCGCGTTCAGCCTGCAGACCTGGGCCCAACGGCGGATCGATCCGAGCCGCACCGCGATCCTGCTGACGCTCGAGCCCGTCACGGCGGGGGTCGTCGGCTGGTTCGTGGGCGAGCGGCTCGGCGTCCGGGGCTATGTGGGCGCGGCGGTGATCCTCGCGGGCGTCGTGGTGGTGGAGCTCGGCACGCGTGGCGCCCGCGAGTGGCGTTCGAGCCGGGTGGAGGCGTCGGCCGGCGCGACGGGGGCCTCGTGATCGGCCCGGGTGCTTGCACGATCTTCCGGGGCGCGGCCCGGATCGACGGCTTCGCCTGGATCGAGCTCCGGCTGTCGGCGCTCACCGGTGCGTGGATCCACGACGAGCCCGACGACCACCGCAAGCTCCGGTTCGCGACCGACGGCGGCCGCCACGCCGGCCACGCGCAGGACTGGCTCGCGCTGCGGCCGCTCATCCCCGGCTATCCCCGGGAGGCGCTCCCGCAACCGCCGTGGGCCGATGCGGCGCGCACCTTCGCCACCTTCGCGGCGACCGCGGGCGACGACCGGATCGGCGCTTACTACGGGGTCCTGCTGCCTTGGGTCGTCTCCACCTACCGGGCCCACCTCGACGACACTTCGCCGGTGGCCGACGGGCCCGTGCGGCGGGTCCTCACCGGCACGGTCCAGGGGTACGAGCACGTGGGATTCGCCGAAGGGTTGAGAGACGTCCCGGATGGCCTACCATGGTTGCCTCCCCTCTCGGAGTGGCACGAGTCCGCCGCGTGAAGCCGTTCCCACGAACGCCGCGCCCTCCGGACCGACCCGCTGCCCGACCCAAGGGGTGCATACACCCCGATTGTCACTCCTTGACGGCCTCCGTATCCTAGAAGCCACCGATGGACAGTGGGGGGGCATGCCGGAACACGGTGGCGCCACTGAGCGTTGGTCCAGTGTTGGTCGGTTCGCAAGCTCCAGATACTCCAGATAAAGGAATCGCCGCGTGGCGAAAGAACGCGTCGAGCGGGACGAAGAAGACCTCGTCCGGCTCTATCTCACCGATATCGGGCAGTACCCACTGCTCACCAAGGATGACGAGGTACGGCTCGCGCAGGCCATCGAGGCCGGCAAGGCCGCTCGCGACGATTTGGCCGGGGCCGTCGTCGTTCCCGTCACGTCGAAGAAGAAGAAGGCCGAAGAGGTCGCGCTGACCCCGGCGCGCAAGCGCGAGCTGCGTCGAACCATCCGGGAGGGTGACGAGGCGGAGCGTACGTTCGTCCAGTCCAACCTCCGGCTGGTCGTCTCGATCGCCAAGAAGTACCAGGCCTCGGGCCTGCCCCTCCTGGACCTCATCCAGGAAGGCAACCTGGGCCTCATGCACGCAGTCGAGAAGTTCGACTGGCGGAAGGGCTTCAAGTTCTCCACGTACGCCACGTGGTGGATCCGGCAGGCGATCACCCGTGGCATCGCGAACACCGGTCGCACGATCCGGCTCCCGGTCCACGCGGGTGACACATTGGCCCGGCTCACGAAGGCCCGTTCGCGGTTGGAGCTCAAGCTCGGTCGCCCGGCGACCCTGTCGGAGCTCTCGGCCGAGGTGGAGATGCCCGAGGACAAGGTCACCGAGGCCCTGCGCTTCGCGGCCGAGCCCCTCTCGCTCTCCGAGCCGCTCCGTGAGGACGGCGACGCCGAGCTCGGCGACATCGTCGAGGACCGTTCGGCCGAGTCTCCCTTCGAGGTTGCGGCGACGGCCTTGCTGCCGGCCGAGATCGAGAAGCTGCTGGCACCGCTCGACGAGCGGGAGCGTCAGATCCTGGCCCTGCGATTCGGCCTCGACCGGGGCGAGCCCCGGACCCTCGAGGAAGTGGGCGAGTACTTCAACCTCACCCGCGAGCGCATCCGCCAGATCGAGGCCCGCGCGATGAGCAAGCTGCGCCACCCCTCCGCCGACACCGGCGCCCGGGATCTGCTCGCCGTCTGAGCGGTCCGATCCCGGTCAAGAATCCACGAGGCCCGGCGATTCGCCGGGCCTCGTCGCGTCCGGACCACCGGCCGCGAGCGAGCCCGCGCAACGGGGCGCGAGTCGGGCGTTTCGATCACCGACTCGGACGGCTACGCTCGACACCGAGTTCACGTCGCACCCCCGGGTGCTCGAAGGAGGTCCCGTGAAGAAGCTGCTCCTGCTCCTCATCCTCGTCGCACTCGGTGCCGCAGTCGCCCAGAAGGTTCGCTCGGCCTGAGCTCGACCTGATCGCACGTCGACGACCCCGTTCTCGGACGGGGTCGTTGCGCGCCCGGGCGCGAGGTCGGCTGGGCGCGATCAGGTATTGGCGGCGAGCCAGGCGGACCGGGCCGCACGGACCGCGAGCACGCCGTGGCGGCCCGCCGACACCGTGCTCCCCGCAACCGAACGGGCGCGTCGCAACGACGAGCGGGCGTGGTGGCCCGCTCGGGGCGGAACGTCGGGAACTCCGTAGCGCCGCAGATACCAGTAAGCACCGGCACCCACGCCGGCGGCGGCGAGGACTCCTCCGAGCGCGATCGTCGGGCCCCGGGGTGGCACGGGGACCCGGTCGCGCAGCCGGACCGGGTGGGCGAAGATCCGAACCTCCCAACCCCGTTCGCGGGCGAGGCGGGCCAGCTCCCGATCGGGGTTGACGACCACCGGATTGCCGACCGACTCGAGCATCGGTAGGTCGGTGACCGAGTCGCTGTAGGCGTAGCTGCGGTTGAGGTCGATGCCGTCGCGCGCGGCGATGCGGGCCATGGCCTGGACCTTGTACGGGCCGTAGGCGTAGAACGCGAGCTCGCCGGTGTAGCAACCGTCGTCGCCGATCTCGGCCTCCGTCGCGATGGCCTCGTCGGCGCCGAGGTAGCGGGCGAGCGGGCGCACGACCTCGGCCGGAGCGGAGGAGACGATGACGATCTTCCGGCCCGCGGCGCGGTGCTCGTCCATGAGCTGCACCGCCTCGTCGAAGATGATCGGGACGACCACCTCGTCGAGCGTCTCCTCGACGATCGCGGCGATCCGGGCCTGGTCCCAGCCCCGGGTCAGGCGGAGCATGGCTTCGCGGAGCTTCTCCATCTTCGCCTCGTCGGCGCCGACGAGCATGAAGATGACCTGCGCGTAGATGCTCTTCACGATGGCGGAACGCGACAAGAGCCCCTCGCGGTAGAACGGCTTGCCGAACGCGAGGACGGAGCTCTTCGCGATGATCGTCTTGTCGAGATCGAAGAAGGCGGCCTCCATCCGCGTCAGGTTAGGGGGTCGGCGGCGACCCGTCGTCCTACCCCGAACGCGCCGGAAGTTCCGCGGAACAGGGTGCAAACTCGACAATCGGTGGGGTTCGGGCGCAACGCTCCAGTTCGGGCGCGTCACGGTGTTGGTCGCGAGCCGTACCTGGGCGTAGTCGGAGCGTGGTCGTCGTTTGACACGATCGCGACGCGCTCCGTAGCTTGCG
The DNA here is from genome assembly GCA_025463865.1 of Actinomycetes bacterium. Taxonomy (GTDB): domain Bacteria; phylum Actinomycetota; class Acidimicrobiia; order IMCC26256; family Chersky-534; genus Chersky-534. The sequence goes on from JAODBH010000251.1 coordinate 53,956, forward strand.
TGCTCTTCCCCGCTCCTTCCTCGCAGCTGACCGTTCGCGCCTGGAAGGAGGGGAGCAGTGCTCCTCGCCCTGTGGTCCCCCAAAGGGGGTTCCGGAACATCCGTGCTGGCCGCGGCCTGCGCCGTCGCCCTCACCCGTGCACCGATCCCCGGCGGCTGCCGGCTCGCCGATCTCGACGGTGACCAGCCCGCAATCTTCGGTCTTCCCAAGGACCCGACCACCGGTCTCGCCGACTGGATCGCGCTCGCGCCGCACGTTCCGAGCGACGCGCTGGAGCGGCTGGCGGTCGACGTGGCCCCGGGCATCTCGTTGCTCCCGCGCGGTGGCGTCGACGCCGCTCGTCACGCGGCCGCCGACGCGGGCGCGGCGCTCGCGGTGGCGTTGCGCGACGGGGAGGTGCCCACGGTCGCGGACGTCGGCCGCCCGTCCACGCCGTCGGCCCACGGGCTGGTCGAGGTCGCCGACCACTCGGTCGTCGTCGTGCGCGGCTGCTACCTCGCGCTCCGCAGGGCGGTGCAGTCGGAGTTGCTCGAGCGGGCGAGCGGGGTCGTGCTGGTCGAGGAGCCAGGCCGGTCGCTGGGGGCCCGCGAGGTCGCCGACGTCCTCGGTCGACCAATGCTGGCCCGGATCCCGGTCCGAGCGGCGACCGCGCGTTCGGTCGACGCCGGCGTGTTGGCCGCGCGTCCCGGTGACGGTCTGCTCGGTCCGGTTGCGTCGATGCTGCGGGAGCTCGGTCTCATCCCGCGCCGATCGGGCCGGGCCGCGTGAGCGCAGGCGGCGGCGACGAGCTCCTGCTCAAGCAGTCGGTGCACCGGCGGTTGATCGAGGAGCTTCCCGACCAGGAGGAGCCGGAACCCGCCCAGCTGCGGGACCTGCTCGTCGAGTTCGTACGGGCCGAGGCGCCGCTGCTGGCCCCACCGCGGGCGCGGGTGGTGCTGGGCGAGCTGCTCGACGAGGTGACCGGTCTGGGTCCCTTGGAGCCGATCCTCGCCGACCCGGATGTCAGCGAGGTCATGCTCAACGCGGGAGGTGTCGCCTATATCGAGCGCGGCGGCATGCTGGAGTCGGTCCCGCTGTCATTGGCGGAGCCCGACGTCGTGCGCCTCGCCCGCCGCGTGCTGGCGCCGCTCGGTCTCCGGCTCGACCGCAGCTGCCCCATCGCCGATGCCCGGCTCGCCGACGGCTCCCGCGTCCACGCGGTGCTGCCGCCCGTATCACCCGACGGCGCCCATCTGACCATCCGGCGATTCAGGCGCCGGCCCTGCACCCTGGCGGATTTCCAGGTCGGCGAGGCGGCGGCTTCGCTCCTGTCGGGGGCGGTGGCCGCCGGCCGCAACATCGTCGTGGCCG
>JAODBH010000203.1 GCA_025463865.1 Actinomycetes bacterium
GGCCGAGACTGATCACCTGTGGGGCGGGCAGGTCTCGACGATCGTGTATGACGCGACCCGACGAACCCTCGAACTCGCGGTAGCCGTCACTAGTTCCGGCGAGCGAAGCTCCTGGGTCCTTCGGCTAAACGAAGTGGACAGCCTACGGATTGAGCGACCAGACACGGACTGGGACTTCACCGAGCTGACCGAGTTGCATATCTCTGAGATTGCCGCGCGCGGACAGATCGGGGCCGTCTTCTGGGTCGAGCCAAACGGCCTTTTCGCGACCTACTCAGCCCTTGTGCTTGCCCGAACCGCCTGAGGGAGTCGACCGGACACGCCGCCGACAGTGCGCGTAGGTGTCGAGATCTATGCGGCCTAGACGGTATTGGAGGGCGACACTACTGGGTGTCAGGCAATGGCTTTCGACCTCATGTGTGCTGATCCGGCTCGGGCGCATGGGCGGGCAGGATCTGGTATTGGCCGATGTGACCGAGGTGCCGTAGACGTCTGGCTTTCTCGTCCGCTGCCGCGTAGTCCAAGTATCGACAAGCCAACGCCTTCGAGTTGGTCAGGCTCTCGAGGACCAAAGCCGTGCCGACCTGCCGTGGTCGTCCCCACCACGCCGGATCGCCGCCGGCTTGAGCGAAGGTCTGGATCACGCATTCCTTCGAGCCTTCTGGTCGACTAGTCACAAGTCATTGTCTCTCTGTCGAACCGAGCCGACCCGTCCGCAGATGCCGCGTGAAGTGTCTTCAGCTGGCGTGTTGTCTAGTTGGCGAGCGCCGTGGACAAGAGTGCAGCCGCTCCACCGATGAACACGATGGCTCCGAACACTGTGGCGGGTCCTTCGACCTGAACTGCCGCGAGGAGGATAGCTATGACGGCGCATCCGATGGCTAGGACCGATAGGACCTCGAGTTGGCGTTGCCGCCGTGGGTTGATGGTGTGGGTCGTGCCAATCGCGAAACCCCACATTGCGATTCCGAAGCCGACTGGGGTCAGCTCCGGCAGTCCCGTTGGGGAGGCGGCGATGACGCATCCGATGCCGGTGATCATGTAGACAGCGAATGCGACGGCTGCGCGGCGCGCTCGAGGCGGGATGAATGCCCGGTCCGATGGGCTCGTCATGAGGGTGAGGTTCGCGGCCGGCTCCGCGCCCCACGACACGATGAGGAGAAGGCCGATGATGACCAGTACGCCGTTGGACCAGACCTGATCGCGGAATGGCTCCGCGAGCTTGATGAGGATGAGAGGTGTGAGGCGGACCGCCCATTGTTTCCCTGTGGGCAGCGCGGACATCCAGAACTCAAATCGCAGCGTCCACCCATACACCGGGTTGCGTGTCTTCAGGGCGAGCGCTAAGCCTTCCCTCGCGTGAACGTCTGTGGGGTCCAGGCGCAGCGCTTCGCGGTAACGCGCGATCGACTCGGCCCCGCCGCCCTGGCGGAGGCGTAGGAAACCGACCGTCGAGTGTGCGCGGGCGTTCTCCGGGTCGAGACGTAGGGCCTCGGCGGCCAGGTCATCCGCGGCGGCGAATTGTTGGTTGTCGAACAGCGCGGCTGCGAGCACGGCGGCGCACTCCGAATCCCGCGGATTCAACCTCCAGGCTCTCTTGGCCGCGGCTAGTGCCGCCTTCGACTGCCCTGAGGCCAGGCAGATCTCGGCGTGCTGGCGGTGCAGGTCGGCGAACGACGGCGCGAGTGTGACAGCGCGCCGCACGACCTTCAGCGCAGCGTCGTAGTCTTTCAATCCACTTAGCGCGGCGGCCAAACAGCTATGCGCGATGACGGCCTCGGGATCAGCGGCCAGTGCCGACTTGGCTTGGTCGCGGGCATCCTCGAAACGCTCCAGTGCCAGCATCACCCGCGAGGACAGCACGAGGAGGTCTGGATCGTTCGGATCATCACTCAGGGCTCGGCGGACGTGGGCTTCGGCGTCTGCGGGCCGACCTAGTTCGAGCAGGACCTCGGCCCGTTCTCCGGCGTCGCGCTCGGCCTGACTCATCGGCAACTTCCGATCCTCGGCCCCGTCGACACGTCCTGTTCCAGGGACACTAGACGGCCAGCGACGCCAAACCAGCATCAGCTATCCGGTAGCCGTCGGGTACGTTCACGCGCATGTCCGTCGATCCCTCCGTGATTGCCGCACTGGAGGCGGCGGTCGCGGCCGATCAGGGCAACAACGCGCTGCGGGTTCACCTGGCGGGCCTGCTCGCCGATGCCGGTCGGTATGACGACGCTTTAGCAAGTGCAGGCTTCGTGCTACAGCGCCAACCTGATGATGTCGATGCACTTCTCGTCGCCGCCCGTGCCGCCGGCGCTCTGGGCGACCACGACCGGGCCAACGCGTACCAGCGCTTGGCGGTCGCCTTGCAACCGGTGCTGCAGGAGCCGCAACGACCGCTCGCTAACCCAGGCAGCGGCTCGGTACCGGACACCGCTGATGAGCTCCTCGGTCGATGGCACACGACACAGGCGGCACCCGAGCCTGAGATCGGCGCCCTCACCGTCCCCGGGATGACCCTTGACGACGTCGGCGGCATGCTCGATGTCAAGCGCCGACTCGACCTCTCCTTCCTAGCACCACTGCGCAATCCCGGGCTGCGCGCCCAGTTCGGAAAGTCGCTGCGTGGCGGGTTACTGCTGTGGGGACCGCCCGGGTGCGGCAAGACCTACATCGCACGCGCGCTCGCAGGTGAACTCCGAGCGAGCTTCTACGAAGTTGGACTCAGCGACATCCTCGATATGTGGGTCGGCAGTAGCGAACGCAACCTCAGCGCGATATTCGACACGGCGAGACGCAACAGCCCGTGCCTGTTGTTCTTCGACGAGATCGACGCGCTCGGGCATAAGCGTTCACAGCTGCGCGGTGGCGGATCAGCGATGCGTGGGGTGGTCAACCAATTCTTGACCGAACTCGACGGCGCGACCAACGACAACGACGACGTGTTCGTCCTCGCTGCCAGCAACCACCCTTGGGATATCGACCCTGCATTGCTCCGGCCCGGCCGCTTCGACCGAGCTGTCCTAGTATTGCCGCCGGAGCGAGAAGCCCGCGAGGCGATCCTCGAACTACACCTTCGAGGAAAGCCCATCGAGCCCGTCAACCTCGACCAGATCGCTGCGATGACCGCAGGAATGTCCGGCGCCGATCTCGCACTCATCTGCGACCACGCCACCGAACGGGCGATGCAAGCCTCCATGCAGGCCGGAACGCTGCGACCAATCACCCAAGCCGACCTGCTCGACGCTGTCGCCGACACAGCCACCAGCGTCAGGTCCTGGATGGAAACAGCACGAAACTACGCGCTGTTCGGCAACGCCACAGGCATGTACGACGAGCTAGCCACCTACATCAAGAAACATCACAGGTAGCGACCGTGAGACGACCGGATGCCGCTGAACGTGCGCGGAACTGCCGATGCGCACGCGACGTCGCGTCTGCGCTTGTACTGCGTGAGAACCCGAGTTCGCGTCAATCTCCGTCGTGCGGAGGCCGCGAACCCGGCGTCGGGCCGGGGCCGCGCCCACGGAAGAGCCGCGCGTGGAACGACGCCCACACGCTGACCCGTCCGCCCGGATCGCTGGCCCAGTGCCGCCGCCGGCTCCACGGCAGAGCCGATCGCACGGCCCTCCACCTCGGGCGACGTTTCCGGTCATCGGGCGTGTACACACCGGCATTGTGCGCTAAGAGAGTCGATCTGCACCCGTACGGCTAACGATGCACGCTCGCAGCACGACGGAACTGCCGCAGATGGTGCCCTGGCATGCCGATGACGCGACGTACCTCATCGTGGGTTAAGGACCGCCCTCAAGTTCGTAATCGCGGAATCTGTCGCCACCGCCCTGAATCCACATGACGACGTGACAGCCGCCCGGAAGGGTCGTCGGTCACTTGGCCGTCGACGGTGTCGAATGTCCGGAGCGCCGCGAACAGATCGGTGTGGTCTCGGCCTGTTGGCGGCAGTTCGACCAACGCGTGGTCGAACGGATTATCCGGCCGCACGAACCTATGCTCGACGGCATGTCCGGTCACCGGCACCGCGACAGGGCCCGGTCGGCCGGCGCGGCCCTCGGCCCGGCGCGGCATCGAGGCGGTCGCACTCCGGCAGCAACGGCCAGGTCGCCGGATCGGGCCGACCCGCGTGGCGGTTGTTGGTGGCGGTCTTCGTGCTGGTTCTCGGTACCGACCAGGCGACGAAGTGGCTGACCTGCGACACTTCGACGGGACGG
>JAODBH010000241.1 GCA_025463865.1 Actinomycetes bacterium
ACGCAATCGCCACCCTGGGCCTGCTGCTGACCTACACATCGTCCCGGGTGTTCACCGTCGCACACGGGGCGATTGCGTTCTTCATCGCCATCACGTTCCACGAGCTGGCGGTCGGCTACGGCTGGAACAAGATCGTCGCCGGCGTCTTTTCGGTGTTCGTGATCGCGCCGGCTCTGGGCTTCTTCCTCTGGTTGGTCCTGTTCCGCCGTCTGACCAACGCCCCGCCGACGGTCCGGCTCGTCTCGACGATCGGGCTCTGGGTCGCCATCCCGCCGATCGCCCGGGTGCTCTACGGAAGCAGTGAGGTCTTCGACCAGACGGGCATCGGCTGGTCGCCCACCCACCACTACAAGCTCTTCGGGGTGGCGGTCGACTCCAACCTGATGATCGTGCTGATCGCTTCGTTAGCGATCGCGATCGTGATCACGCTGATCATGCGCTTCACGCCGTTCGGGCTCTCGGTCCGGGCCACGGTCGATTCCACCGCGGCGGCCGGGATCGCGGGCATCAACACCACCGTCGTCTCGGCCGGCACCTGGATGATCGGCACGTGCCTGGCCGGCGTCGCCGGGGTGCTGCTCGCCCCGCTCCGCGGCTACACCGAGTTCCAGTTCACCTTCCTGCTGTTGGCGGCGTTCGCCGCGTGCGTCGTGGCCCGGATGAGCAGCCTCGTCCTGGGCGTCGCAGGAGCGGTGCTGATCGGTCTCCTCCAGAACATCGTGCAGTCGAGCCAGGCTTCCGACTTCCTCACGACGTTCATCCCGAAGGACAGCATCATCCTCACCGCGCTGCAGCCGAGCATCCCATTCATCGTGATGATCGTGTTCCTGCTCGCGTACAGCGGGTTCGGCAAGGAAAAGTTCGTGACGGATCGTCGCGCCGGTCCGACCACCGCGGTCGAGCCCGTGGACGACAGCCGCCCGCTCGTCGTTCGGCTCGTGCCCGTGTTCGTCGCCGCGGCCCTGATCCTTCTGGCGCCCACGTTCCTCTCGGGTCTGTGGCTCGCGGTGGTGGCCAAAGGCCTGGCGCTCGCGATCGCCTTCCTCTCGGCCCCGATCGCCACCGGCGAGGGCGGCATGATCTCGCTCTGCCAGATCACGTTCGCCGGCATCGCGGGTGCGATCACCGCTCAACTCGCGACCAACCAGGGCGTACCGGTGCTCCTCGCGGTGCTCCTGGCCGCGTTGATCGTGGTGCCGATCGGGCTGCTCGTCGCGCTTCCCAGCCTGCGCCTCGGAGGTCTGTATCTGGCGTTGCTCACCATCGGGTTCGCCGAGCTCGTGCAGAACATGTACTTCAAACAGCAGTCGATCAACAACTTCGATTCCGGTGTGGTGGTACCGCGGCCCGTGGTCGGCTCGATCAACTTCACGAGTGACACGTCGTTCTATTACCTGTTGGCCGCGTTCTTCCTCGTGTGCGCGATCCTCGTGTGGAACCTCCAACGCTCGACGACCGGTCTGCGGCTCGCGGCGACCCGCTCGAGCGAGGAGGCCGCGTCGACGCTCGGCATCCGCATCATCAACTCGAAGCTGCTGGCGTTCGGGTTCAGTGCCTTCCTCGCGGGTCTTGGCGGCGGCCTCTACGTCACCTACGCCGGCCGGGCCACGCCGTCGCAGTCGTTCGACGCCCTGATCGGGATCGTCTGGCTCGCCGTGGTCGTCACGTGGGGTGTGCGATCTCCCGTCGGCGCGTTGATGGCGGGTCTCTCCTTCGTGGTCCTCCCGGTGCTCTTCAGCCAGCACCTCAGCGGAGACTGGCTCGAGGTCCCGACGATGCTGTTCGGCCTCGGCGCCATCGGTCTCGCCCGTGAGCCGCGCGGCGCGATCTACCAGATCGCCGAGGGCAGACAGAAGAAGCGGGCCCGGCGGGCCGCCAAGGCTCTGGTCGCGGCGGAAGCGGCGTCGCGCGTGCAGCCCGTCGCCGAGGCTCCGGTATGAGCACCGACACCCTGGCGCTCGAGGCGCGCGACGTGACCGTGCAGTTCGGTGGGCTGCGGGCCCTCGACAACGTGTCGCTGTCAGTGCCGCCCAATTCGATCGTCGGAATGATCGGCCCCAACGGTGCGGGCAAGACCACGCTCTTCGGGGTCCTCTCGGGGCTACTCGCGCCGCGAGCCGGCAAGGTCTTCCTCGACGGCGCCGACGTGACCCGGGCTTCCGCGGCGACGAGGGCGCGGAAGGGTCTGGCCCGCACGTTCCAGCGCCTCGAGCTCTTCGGTGAGCTCTCGGTCCGGGAGCACCTCGTGCTCGCGTACCGGGTCCGGGCCCAGCGCAGCAACCTGCTCAAGGATCTGGTCGGGCTGGGCCGCCGTCCCGCCGACGGTGAAGACGCCGAGGTCGACCGGATCCTCGACATGCTCGGCTTGCGCGAGCTCGCGCACGTTCCCACCACGGTCCTGCCGCTCGGCACCGGCCGGCTGGTGGAGCTCGCGCGTGCCACGGCCACAGAACCCAAGGTCCTCCTGCTTGACGAGCCGTCGTCCGGCCTCGACGGCGAGGAGACGGACCGCCTCGTCGCCGTGCTCCGCCGACTGCGTGACGAACAGGGCACCGCGATGGTTCTCGTCGAGCACAACGTCGACATGGTGCTCAAGCTCGCGGACCACATCACCGTGCTCGACTTCGGCGAGGTCATCGCCACGGGGAACCCGGAGGAGATCCGGGCCAACCCCGCGGTCCAGGCCGCGTACCTCGGGACGTCGGTCACGTGAGCGACGAGACCCTCACGGCCGACGCGGCGGCCGCGCCTGCGGCTCCCGTACCGCCCGGCGACAAGCCGCTGCTCGAGGTGCGCGGACTCGAGGTCGCGTACGGCGACGCGAAGTGCCTGTTCGGGGTGGACTTCAGTGTCAACGAGGGTGGCGTGCTCGCGGTGTTGGGTCCCAACGGCGCGGGCAAGAGCTCGCTCGCCGGCGCGATCGCCGGGTTGGTGAAGCCCAAGGCGGGTTCGGTGCACTTCGACGGCAAGGACATCACCGGCCTCGCTCCCTACAAGGTGCGCCGGCGCGGGATCGCCTTCGTGCCCGAGGGCCGCGGGATCTTTCCCAACCTCAGCGTGCTCGACAACCTGCGGGTGCTGCTCCGGGCCGAGGTGCCGCGCTCCGAGCGCAGCCAGGCCCTCGAGCGCGTCTACGGCTACTTCCCGGTGCTCGCCCAGCGCCGGAACCAGGCGGCCGGGACGTTGTCCGGCGGCGAGCAGCAGATGTTGACGCTCTCCCGCGTGCTGGCGAAGCCGCCGCGGCTCCTGATCGCCGACGAGATGTCGCTCGGCCTCGCGCCGCTCCTCGTCGACAACGTGTTCGAAGCACTGGAGCAGGCCCGGGCCGAGCACGTGACGATCGTGCTGATCGAGCAGTACGTCGAACGGGCCCTCGCCTTCGCGGACGACGCCATCGTCCTGCAGCGGGGCAAGGTCGGCTGGCGGGGTCCGGCTTCCGAGGGCGCAGCCGCCGTCATCGAGACCTATCTCGGGTAAGGCCTGCGGGTCCCCTGGTCGGGGGTGCCGCCCGTGATCGTGTTCCCACCCGCGCCCGGGCCTGGTCGCTGATGTCACGGTGCGTGACCGGACGTCTCGGCGGACCGTAGGGGAACCGGAGAGGCCTTAAGGCGTGCCGGTTCGACGCCGATCCTGGTCAGGGGCAAAAGCCTCACCGGGAGGCATCAGTGCGGCCGATCAGGCGCAAGAACGTGGACATCGTGGTCGAAGACGAGTCGACGGTTCCGGGCGGAGACCCCGAGCCGGGCCCCGGCGCGGCCGCTCCCGAGTCCGCGGCGGCGGCCGGGCCCCACGTGCCTGAGGTCCCGGAATGGTTCCGCCCCGGAGACATCCTTCCACCACACGAGCAATCCGAGACGCTTTCCGGCCCGTCGATCACACCGAGCGCGGTCGCGGGCGGAGTTCGGGTCTGGGAAGCGCCTCCGACACCGTCCCGTCGCGAGGAAGACGCCGTCGCCGCCGGCCCGTCGGACGCCGAGCTCATCGCGTCGCGGGCCCCGCTGCCGATGCGCCTCGGCGACATGCTCGTCGCCTCGGGCCGGATCACCGCCGAACAGCTCGACCTCGCGCTGACCGAGCAGGTGGCCACCGGCTTCCGACTCGGAACCCAGCTCGTCATCGACCGCGCGGTCACCGAACGCGACCTCATCGAGATGTTGGCCCAGCAGCTCCAGGTGCCGATCGTGGACCTGCGCGAGACCGTTCCCACCGCCGAGGCGATCGCGCTGCTTCCCGAGGCCTTGGCCCGTCGCTACGAGGTCGTGCCGCTGCGCAAGACGCCTGCCGGCCTCGAGCTCGCGGTCGCCGACCTCCTCGACGGGAAGCGCGTCGAGCTCGAGGCCGGAGCCGGGCTCCCGATCGTCCAGGTGCTCGCGACGCCGTCGGAGATCCGCTACGCGATCGACCAGGCGTATCTGGCGCTCGCCGGGGTCGACGACCAGGTCCGGGCGTTCGAGTCCGTGGCGTCCAGCCGTCCGAAGGCCGACACGCAGCGACTCATCGTCGACGCCAACGCGCCGATCGTCCAAGTGGTGATGCTCATCATCACGCAGGCGGTGCGCGACCGCGCCTCCGACATCCACATCGAACCGAAGGAGGACCGGGTCCGTGTGCGCTATCGCGTCGACGGTGTGCTCCGTGACGCGACGAGCCTCCCCGATTCGATGGGCGATGCCCTGGTGAGCCGGATCAAGGTGATGGCGAACATGAACATCGTCGAGCGGCGACGTTCGCAGGACGGTCAGATCACCACGATGATCGACGGCCGACCGCTCGACATCCGGGTCGCGACCACGTCGACCATCTACGGCGAGAAGGCCGTGCTGCGGCTGCTCGACAAGACCCGGGGTCTCCGGAACCTCAACGAGCTCGGAATGACCGCGCGCGCGGGTTCCATCTTCCGTGATCTCACCACGTCGCCGTTCGGCATGGTGATCTGCGCGGGGCCCACGGGAAGCGGGAAGACCACCACGCTGTACGCGGCCCTCAACGAGATCGACACCCCCGAGCGCAACATCACGACGATCGAGGACCCGGTCGAGTACGTCCTACCGACGATCAACCAGATCCAGGTGAACGTCCAGGCGGGTATCACCTTCGCCGACGGTCTCAAGTCCATCCTCCGGCAGGACCCCGACGTGATCCTGGTGGGTGAGATCCGCGACGTGGAGACGGCCCGCATCGCGGTGCAGTCCGCGCTCACCGGTCACCTCGTGCTGTCGTCACTGCACGCCACGGACGCGGTGACCGCGCTCCAACGCCTGCGCGACATGGGCATCGAGCCGTTCCTCATCACGTCGTCGCTGCTCGCGATCGAGGCGCAGCGGTTGGTCCGGTGCATCTGCCCGCACTGCCGCGAGCCGTACGTCCCGACCGAGGCGGAGCTCACGTTCTTCCACGAGCACTCGACGCGGACCAAGGACGAGTTCTGGCACGGCGCCGGCTGCAACATCTGTTCACACACCGGCTACTCGGCCCGGGTCGGCGTCTACGAGATCCTCCAGATGACCGAACCCATCCGACGACTCGTGATGGAGGACGCCGGCCACGACGAGTTGCGGGACCTGGCGATCGCCGAGGGGATGAGCACGTTGAGCGACGAGGCCATGCGCCTCATCAGCGACGACGTGACCACCATCGCCGAGGTCATCCGCAGCGTGTACGTGAGCTAGGAGCCACAGACGATGAGCACATTCCGGTACGTGGCCCACGATCTCGAAGGCGGCAAGCAGGCGGGGACGATCGACGCGTCGACGCTCGTCAGCGCGCGCTACGCGCTCGTGAGCCGCCAGTTGACCGTCGATTCCCTGAAGGAACGGAAGTCCTTCAAGGAGTTCGAGCTCACCCGGAAGAAGATCAAGCTCCAGGACATCGCGAACCTCTCACGTCAGCTCAGCGCCTTCCTCCGCGCCGGCATCCCGATCATCGATGCCATCGAGACGATCGCCGAGGAGTCGGACAAGCAGATGAAGACGATGCTCGGCGAGCTCGCGTCGAGCTTGCGCGCGGGCGAGCCCTTCTCCGAGGCGATCGCGGCGTTGCACGAGAACTTCCCGTCCTACTACCCGGGCATCGTCCGGTCGGCCGAGCTCAGCGGCCGCCTCGACGTCGTCCTCGAACAGCTCGCGAGCTACATCGACCGCGACCTGGCGACACGCGGGAAGATCAAGTCGGCGTTGATGTATCCCGTGATCCTGCTGATCATGACGGTGATCGTCGTGATCGTGCTCGTCGGGTTCGTGCTCCCGAAGTTCAAGAACTTCTTCAAGGGCTTCGGGGCCAAGCTTCCGCTCACCACCCGCATGATGCTCAAAGCCGGTGACCTCTTCACGAACTACTGGTGGGTCCTCGCGCTCGGCGTCGCGCTCATCGTGGTGTTCGGTGTTCCGTACGCGAAGTCCAAGCGGGGGCGCTTCGCCCGCGATCGACTGACCCTGCGGCTGCCGGTGATCAAGGAGGTCGTGCGGGCGTCGGTCGTCGAACGCTTCTGCCGCATCCTCTCCGCCATGGTCCAGGCCGGTGTGCCGATCGCCGACGCGATGAACGCCGCGATCGACAGCACCGACAACCAGGTGTTCGTACAGCAGCTCATCCCCGCCAGCGAGCGCATGCTGCGCGGCGAAGGGTTGGCCCGGCCACTCGGCGAGACGGGCCTCTTCCCGCCGATGGTCGTGCAGATGATGCGCGTCGGGGAGGAGACCGGGACGCTCGACCAGCAGCTGCAGATATCGGCCGACTACTACGAGAACCAGCTCGGGACCAAGCTCGAGCGGCTCACCGCGTTGTTCGAGCCGGTCATGATCGTCGTGATGGGCGTGGTCGTCGGGTTCGTCGCGGTCGCGCTCGTCTCCGCCATGTACGGCATCTACAACCAGTCCGCGATCAAGTGACGATTCGGAGCCGAGCCGGGCATTCCGAGCGCGGCGACACCCTGCTCGAGATCCTGATCTCGGTCACCATTCTCGGGACCTCGTTCGTGGCGATCCTCGCCGGGCTCGGAACGGCCATCAACCTGTCGAGCCAGGGCCGCGGGGTGGCGAACGCGCAGGTCGTGGCGGTCAGCGCGGCCGACATCGTGAAGAACCAGACGTACGTAGCGTGCGCCACGGTTGCCGGCGGGTCGTACGTGCCGACGACCGGCCTGACCCTGCCTTCCGGATGGACCACCGCCAACGTGAAGGTCACGACGATCAAGTACCTGAACGGGACGGCCTGGGCCACCACGTGTCCGGCGACCGACCAGAACGTGGAGCTCGTGACGGTGACCGCTACGTCGCCCGACGGACGCGGTGTCGAATCGGTCGACCTGGTCAAGCGGAAGGCGTCATGACCCGCCGGGTGATCCGCCGATGGGCCGCGCTCCGCCGTCGAACCAACGGGCGCGCGCAAGGCTCGGGCGGATTCACGCTCATCGAGCTGCTGATCGGCATCGTCATCAGCGGCGTGATCATCGCGCCGCTTTCCGCCGGCGTCATTCTCGGGCTCAAGACCTCCAACGACACGGCGACCCGTCTCGCCAGCTCGACCGACGCGCAGCTGCTGACCGCCGCCTACATCACCGACGTGGAGAGCGCGGGGAGCGCGGCCGGCGACGTGGTCGCGACCCCGACCGCCAACACCGAATGCAGCGGGATCACGAATGTGTTGCGGCTCCGCTGGACCACGAGCGACACGGGTTCCGCCGTCAAGTATCAGGCGGCGTACGCCATCAGCGGGAGCGCCACTGCGGGCTGGAAGATGCGCCGGTTCTACTGCGTCGGCGCCGGCGCGGCTTCGATCAGCACGGTTGCGCGCAACCTCGCCAGCGCGAGCGCAGCCACGGTCGCGGTCTCGGGGACCAAGATCTCGATGACGGTGACCGAAGCGGTCAACACCGGGAACCCGACGCCCTACGTCTTCACCGTGTCAGGGAACCGGAGAACGCCGTGAACGCCAAGAGCCGCCGAGCGTCCGATCTCGCTCACGGCGAGGGCGGGGTCACCCTCGTGCTCGCGCTCGTCTTCGTCCTGGTGATCGGCGTCTTCATCGTCGCGCTGGTGGCGCTCACGGGCACCACGTTCAGGGCGGCGCGGACAACCAGGGCTCAGGCCGACCTGCAATACAGCGCCGACGGTGGTGCCGACTACGCCCTGGAGAAGGTCAGGACGACCACCGCGTGTCCGCCGACGCTGCCGGCCGTGCCTGCACTGAACGGCGTGACCCCGACGCTGAGCGTCACCTGCACCGGGGGTACCGCTGCGTCGACGTCGGTGATCGGTTCGTATGCGGCCATCGCGCTCGGCGCGGGTGGCATCTCGGTCGGCGGCTCGACCCAGAACGGCGACAACCTCGCGATCAGGATCCTCGGCAACGTGTACTCGGCCGGGAGCATCGGTGCCATCTCCGGCACCGGTAACAGCGTCACGGTGCAGGGCAACGCGGAGCTGTCGAGCGCAACCTGCGCCTTCCTCTCGACCACCAATCCCGCGGTCACCGGGACGTGCACCGGGAGCAAAGCCGTCCCGACCGTGGCTGCGACCTCGCCCAACGTGATCGTGCCCGCGGCCGCGGCTCCCGCCGCCCAGACGTCGGGCACCTGCACGATCCTGTATCCGGGGGTGTACACGACCGCGCCGACGTTCGTGACCGGGCAGGGCTACTACCTCGCGAGCGGCACCTACTACTTCAACGGAACCGGGGACATCAACATCGCCGGCGGCTGGATCCAGGGCGGCGCGACCGGCGGCGCCACCGCCGCGTTGTCGAGCGGCTTCACGACGCGCTGCCCGACGGCCTACGCCAACGACACCAACGCCAAGACGCTCAACTCGGCGTACACGTACACCGGAAGCGGGGTCACCTTGATCCTGGGCGGCAACGCGGTGTTCCGGATGCAGGACAACGCCGACACGCGGGTGGAGCTCTACGCCCGTACCCCTGCTATCGGCAGCCCCGACCTCGCGGCGACGGCCGGGGTGTCGATCTGGGGGCAGACCTCGAGCTCCGGCGTGACCGGGACGTACAACGTCATCACCCAAGCGCCCTTGTACACGAACGGCAAGACCGCGGACTTCGTCAACCATGGCCTCACCTGGCTGCCCAACAGCGCGGTGCAGCTCGCGGCGCTCCCCAACTCGGACGCCGGCGGGGCGGGTCAGCTAATGGGAGGGGTGGTG
>JAODBH010000253.1 GCA_025463865.1 Actinomycetes bacterium
ACCCTGTCAGCCGAAACCGCCCGCGCCGGCCGAGCGGCGACGGTCCGCGCGATCGCCCCGCGACCCAACTGGCCCGTCCCCGCGATCGTCACGCGCGCGCAATGGGGTGCGGACGAGTCGAAGCGGAAGGCGAGCCCGACCTACGACACGCCGGTGACCAAGCTGGTGGTCCACCACACGGTGACGCCGAACGGGAGCGATCCCACCAGCACGGTCCGAGGCATCTACGCGTCGCACCTCGCCTCGGCGGAGGGCTACATCGACATCGCGTACAACTGGCTCATCGACCAGTTCGGCAACATCTACGAGGGTCGTTGGGCCGCCGACTACCTGCCCGGCGTCCCGCACACGGGCGAGAACGCGCAGGGCCAGAACGTCCACGGCGCCCACTCGGGCAGCGCCAACACCGACACCATCGGCGTCGCGCTGCTCGGCACGTTCACCAGCGCGACCCCGACCCCAGACGCGGTCGAAGCGCTGGTCCGCCTGCTCTCGTGGAAGGCCGCGCGCTGGGGCATCGATCCGCTCGGCGCCGACGTCTACCTTCCTGGCGTCGACGGTCGGGTGTTCCCCAACATCTGTGGCCATCGCGACGTCACCGCGACCGAGTGCCCCGGCAATGCGTTCTTCGCCATGCTCAACGACGTGCGTGACCGGGTCTCTCTGCGGCTGCGCACCGGCACCGACGGTTCGTGGATCGTCGGCCGGGCCGGCCGGGTCTGGCCTCTGGGCGACATGCCGGACCTCGGCGACCCGCAGCGCGATCACGCGCGCAATCCGATCGTCGGCATCGCCGCGGTTCCCAACAGCGTCGGCTTCTGGGCCGTCGGCTCGGACGGTGGCGTCTTCACCTACGGCAGCGCGCAGTTCTACGGCAGCACGGGCGCGCTGCGGTTGAAGGCTCCGGTCGTGGGCATGGCGCCCGCCCGTTCAGGTCTCGGCTACTGGCTGGTGGCGAGTGATGGTGGGATCTTCACGTTCGGCGACGCGCGGTTCTTCGGGAGCACGGGCGATCTCCGGTTGAAGGCGCCGGTGGTGGGGATGGCGGCGACGCCGTCGGGGAACGGCTACTGGCTGGTGGCGAGTGATGGTGGGATCTTCACGTTCGGCGACGCGCGGTTCTTCGGGAGCACGGGCGCGCTCCGACTCGTCGCGCCGGTCGTCGGCATGAACGCGACCGCGACCGGACGCGGGTACGCGTTGCTCGCAGCCGACGGCGGGATCTTCACCTATGGCGACGCGCCGTTCCAGGGCAGCGGATCGGGCCGGTTCGACGACGCGATCGGTCTCGCCACGCACGGTCACTGAGCCGCTCGGACCGGGCCGTCGGAGTCCCGTCACGCGCCTCGAGCGGCACAGTACGCTCGGCTGTGCTTTCCGGCTGGGGCCCGAGAATCAGCGCCCGTGGGGCGCGCGCCGATGCCTGGTCCGGCGCGCCGGGCGCGTCGTGACCGCTCCGACGCGATCGGACGCAGAACCGGAACGCACCCCGCAACCGGACCCGCAGCTCACGGTCGAAACCCGCGGAACCGAGCGCTCCGGAGCCGCGCCGTCGGTCGACGCGGAGCAGTCTCCGTCCGACCAGCGCAGTCTCGCGGCGCGAGCACGGCGAGCTCGGCCGATCTGGATGCCGGCCGGCGTGTTCCTCGCCGCGTCCGGCGTGCACCTCGTGGTCGCGTGGTGCTGCACCAAGATCCAGCCGACGCTCTCGGTCCGGTCGATCCTCGCCGGCTGGGATGGAGCGTGGTACCTGAAGCTCGCGCAGAGCGGATACCCGGCCAATCTCCGCGGCGGGGCCGCTGGCGCGCCACCGGGTCAGAGCACCGCCGGGTTCTTCCCGCTGTACTCGCTGTTGGTGCGCGCGGTGCACACGGCGCTCCCGATCTCATGGCTGCGCGGCGCGGTGCTCGTGAGTGTGGTCGCGGGCATGGCGTTCGCGGTCGTCCTCTGGCAGCTGGTGCGGGCCTGGTGCGGCCCGGAGATCGCCGACCGGTCGGTGGCGTTGGTCTGCTTCGCCCCCAGCGCCTTCGTGCTGACGATGATCTACTCCGAAGGCCTCTTCCTGCTCTTCGCGGCTGCCTGCCTGCTCGGGTTGTACCGCCGCTGGTGGGTGTTCGCGGGCTTGGCCGCGCTGTTGGGTGCGGCCACGCGGCCCAACGGGGTCGTCCTGATCGCCTGCTGTGCGGTGGGGGCGGCGCTCGCGTTCTGGCGGGCGCACCGAGCGCGCGATCCGCTGCCTTGGACGTCGCTCGCTGCGCCACTGCTCGCGCCGCTGGGATTCGTTGCGTTCGTCGCCTACGACGCGAACCGGTTCGGGACGCCGACCGCCTACTGGACCGCCCAGCATCGGGGCTGGCAACAGGGCTTCGACGGCGGCTGGCACACGGTGCAGAAGCTCGGCGACGTCATCGGTGATCCGCTGCGTGACTTCAACCTCCTCGCCGCGACGATCGCCGTCGTCATCATCCTGATCGGGCTCGTGTTCATGTGGTTCTGGCGGCCGCCCGCCGAAGTATGGGTCTTCGTCGTCGGCGTGGTCTTCCTGGCCTTGGCGTCCACGTCGCTCACGTCGACGAACCGTTTCGTGCTCACCGCGTTCCCGCTGCTGGTCGCGATGGCGCGCAAGGTCCGGGGCAACGCGTTCTCGGTGCTGCTGGCGTGCTCGGCGTCGGCGATGGTGATCCTCACCGTCCTCGCCGCGACGACGCGCGTGTACACGCCGTAGCCACCGCCGCCGGATACGCTCCCGCGATGGCAACTGACGACCCGCCCGACGTCGACGCCCTGGTCGCCGAGCTCGAGGCCCGGGTCGAAACCCGTCGGGCCGAGGGCGCCTACCCGCCCGGGCTCGAGGCCGAGCTCGCCGAGCACTACGAACGGATCGTGGCCTGGCACCCGCGCAGCCGGGCCGAGCTCGACGAGCGCCTCGATGCCAAGCTCGACGCAGTCCGCGCGTCGCTCGCGTTCGACGCCCGGCGCGTGCCGGTGGAGTCGGGGATTCCGGGCGGCGCCCAGCTGCACAAGCTGGTGAACAAGGCCGTCGCCCGGCAGCTCCAGGGCGCGCTCGACCAGGTCCGCGCCAACGGTGAGGCAGTCGAGGAGGTGCTCTCCGCCTTGGTCCGGATCGTGCGTGACCTGCAGGAGCAGGTCCCGGGGGCCGAGGGCGATGGGGGAGTGCCGCTCGACCGCCGGCTCGACGCGCTTGCGGAGGAGCTGGCCGACCAGGAGCGCGCGCTCGCCGCCCTGCGCGCGCGTTAGCGGCACCCTCCACCGACCTCGCTCCGCGCGCTCGCCATACCGGCCCGGTACGGTGCAGGCGTTCCCCAGCAAGGCCGCCCGTCCCGTCCGCACCGAGCCGCCGAGGTCCGCGCCCATGGATTCGTCACCCGTCGACAAGCTGCAACACGGGGTGAAGTCGGGCGCCCGCAAGCTGCTCGGTCCGGCCAACGTGCAGCGCATCAGCTCCTGGCGCAAGCGGCTGCCGGAGCCCGAGATCCGCTACGTGCCCCGGCCGCGCGACGGCGACGGACCCCGCACGCTGTGGCCGTCGTTCCCGCCGCCGAAGTACCTCGGCCAGCTCACCGACGACTTCCAGCGGCAGCTCGCCGTCGAGCGGGAGTACATCGAGCTACGGGACTGCGACTGGTACCACACCTCCGAGCTGACGAGTGGCGTGGTCGTCCCTGGCGCGTGGGATCTCCGCGGTGGCGAGGGGTACTACATCGGTCACATGCCGCTCGCGGGGCGCAAGGTGCTGGAGTTCGGGCCGGCAACCGGAGCGATGACGTTCTTCATGGAGCACGAGGGCGCCGACGTCACGTGCATCGAGGCCGGGTTCGACGTCGCGATCAACATGATGCCGCTGCCCGGCGTCAACGAGCGCGAACGGAAGATGCACGCGATGCAGGCGATCGGCGCGGTCAACAACTCGTGGTGGTACCTGCACCACGACCGGGGCTCGAAGGCGAAGATCGTCTACTGCGACATCTACGACCTGCCCGGCGACCTGCCCCAATACGACGTCGCGATGTTCGGCGCGATCCTGCTGCACCTCCAGAACCCCTACGCCGCGTTGGCGCAGGGCGCCGCGCACGCGAAGGAGCAGATCGTCGTCACCGACCTCATGCCCGACCTCCCCGGCTCGCCCGACGACAACCTGCTGCGCTTCAACCCGCACGGGGTGGGCGAGGAGAGCACGCACTGGTGGTGGATGACCCCGGGCGCCGTGGTCGCGATGCTGGCCCGGCTCGGCTTCGGCGAGACGACGGTGACCGAGCACTCGCAGAAGCACCACATCGGCCACGACCTCAGCGGTGCCCCGGTCGACGCGCACATGTACACGGTCGTCGCCGACCGCACCTGGTAGTTCGCCGCATGCGGGTCCACCAGGTTGTCGTGGGGGCCCGCGCCGGGGATGCCATCACCGCGAGCGCGCTCGGTGGGCGCGACGCGTTGCGCACGCGCGGCCCGTCGGACGTGTTCGGACTGCACGTCGACCCGTCGATCGCGGGCGAGGTGCGGCCGCTGCGCGACTTCCCGGTCGACCCGGTCGACCTGATCGTGTTCCACGCGTCGATCGGTGAGCCCGCGGTGCAGGAGTTCCTGCTGGCGCGGCGCGAACCGCTTGCGCTCGTGTACCACAACGTCTCACCGGCCGAGCCGTACACGCGCTTCGATCCCGCCTTCGCACAGCTGCTCGCGGGCGGCCGGGCCGAGATCCAGGCGTTGCTGCCGCGGGTGGTGCTCGCGATGGCCGACTCGCCCTACAACGCACGCGAGCTCGCCGGGCTCGGCTTCGACGACGTGCGGGTACTTCCGCTCGCGGTCGACGTGGGCCGCGTCGCGCGGGTCGCGCCCGAAGCCTCGACGCTCAACCACCTGCGGGCCGGGATCGAGGGTCCGGTCGTGCTGTCGGTCAGCCAGCTGCTGCCGCACAAGCGCCCTGACCTGCTCATTCTCGCGTATCACGTGCTCGTCACCTGGCTGCGGCCCGACGCGGAGCTCGTGCTCGTCGGCGCTGCCGTGCTTCCGGCGTACACCGCGTCGCTGCAGCGGTTGGTGTCCGAGCTCAACCTGCCCGGCGTGTGGTTCACGGGCCCGGTCGACGAAGCGCAGCTCGCCGCGTTCTACCGCGGCGCCGACGTGTTCGTCAGCCCGAGCGCGCACGAAGGCTTCGGGCTGCCGATCGTGGAGGCGATGGCCGCGGGAGTCCCGGTGATCGCCACCGGGTGTGCCGCCGTTCCCGAGACCGTGGCCGGCGCAGGGCTGGTGCTGCCGTGCGACGCGGGCCCGTTGCTGATCGCGGAGGCAATGGACGCGCTGCTCGGGTCGACCGAGCTGCGGGCGGGATTCCGCCGCGCCGGCCTTGCCCGCGCGGCAGAGATGGATCCGGCGCGCGCCGCGGCCGAGCTGCTCGCGCAGGTCGAATCGGTCGTCGGGACGTCGCCGTGAAGCTCCTGTTCGTCGTGCAGCGGTACGGCCACGAGGTCGCGGGTGGCGCCGAGCGCTGCTGCCTCGAGTTCGCGACCCGCCTCACCGGGCGCGGACACCACGTCGAGGTCCTCACGAGCCGGGCCCAGAGCTACCAGGACTGGGCCGACCACTACCCCGAGGGCGCCACCGACGTCGACGGCGTGATCGTGCACCGGCTCTCCGTCGACCGCCCCCGCGAGCACGAGCGCTTCGGGCAGTTGAATGCGCGCGTGCTCTGGACCGAGCACGCGGCTCCGCTCCACATGCAGCACGAGTGGAGCCGGGCCCAGGGTCCCTTCCTGCCCGAGCTCCCCGAGTGGCTGCGGGTCCACGCCCGCGACTTCGACGCGGTGATCTTCTACACGTACCTGTACTGGCCGACGTGGAAGGGGCTCGAGACCGTCGCCGGAGTGGTGCCGACCGTGCTGCACCCGACGGCGCACGACGAGTCGCCGCTGTACCTGACCATGTTCGACGACATGTTCCACCGGCCCACCGCGCTGGGCTTCCTCACCGAGGAGGAGGGCGAGCTGGTCCGGCGCCGCTTCCGCGTGCGCCAGTCGTCCGTCGTCACCGGCGTGGGCGTCGAGCTCGACGTCGCCCAACCCGAGGCCGAGGTCGCGGCGTTCCGGGCGTCGGTCTCCGGGCTCGGCAACCGGCCGTACCTCGCCTTCCTCGGCCGCATCGACCCGATCAAGGGGTCGGAGGAGATGCTGGCGTTCTTCGCCGCGTACAAGGACCGCCACCCCGGCGATCTCGCGTTGGTGGTGCTCGGCGAGAAGGTCAAGCCTCCCGGTGCGCACCCCGACGTGTTCGTGCCCGGCTTCGTCAGCGAGACCCGCAAGCACGCCGCGCTCGCCGGGAGCACCGCGCTGATCCAGCCGAGCTTCTTCGAGAGCTTCTCGATCGTTCTCGTCGAGGCGTGGGCGCACCGCAAGCCGGCCCTCGTGCAGGGTCGCTGCGCAGTGCTCGCGGGCCAGGCCCGACGCAGCGGTGGCGCGCTGCCGTACGTCGGCTACGCCCAGTTCGAGGCCGCCCTCGACATGCTGCTTTCGGATCCCGAGCTCGCGACCGCGATGGGCGCCGCCGGCCGCCGGTACGCCGAGCGCTGGTACCACTGGGACACCGTCCTCGACACCTACGAGGCTTTCCTCGCCGAGCTCGCCGCGCATCACGAGCGCTCATAGAGGTCGCGAGGCGACCGGTCTGCACGCCCGTCCTTCGTTCGTCAGGAGACCCGGTGTCCCACGGCGACGCGGCCATCGAAGTCGGTGACGACACACGTGGACGGG
>JAODBH010000015.1 GCA_025463865.1 Actinomycetes bacterium
GTGCTCGGCGAGGAGCTCACGGACCTCGAGCCGGAAGGCTTCCGAACGGTCGCCCATCGTGAAGTCCATCACGCGACCCCTGCAGTACGGGGCCAGAGCCGGTCGGCGAGCACGTCGAGCTCCGCGGCGGGATCGCCGAGTGACATCGGCCAGCCCTTCGCGCGTCGGTAGTAGAGCTGCACGTCGCGGTCGAGGGTGTAGCCGTAGCCGCCGTGCAGCTGCAGGCTCGCGGCGGCGGAGGCACGCGCCGCGTCGGTCGCGGCCACGAAGGCCATCACCGCGAGGGAAGGAGCGCGCGCCGGCTCGGCGTGCGCGGCCCAGGCGGCCTCGGCCACCAAGAGGTCGACGGCATCGAGCGCGGTGACGATGTCGGCCAGTCGGTGCTGCACGGCTTGGAACGACCCGATGGCCACGCCGAACTGGTGGCGGTCCAGAACGTGCGCGACCGCGAGGTCGAGGGCCCGGCGACCGAGCCCGGCAAGCGCGGCGGCGGTCAGCACGCGCCACTCGTCGACGGCGCCCGCGTGCAGCTGGTGGGCGCGGGCGCCGGTGGCCAGCACGACGCGGGTTCCGGCGTTCTCCCCGCCGAGGTCGCGGTCTGCGATGGGCGAGGTCGCGGTGTTGCGGGGCGATGGCGGCAGGACCTCGGGTGGCCCGACGAGCACGAGCTCGTCATGGTCGACCGCGACGAGCAGCGGTGCGACCGCACCCGCCGGCACGAGCCCCGCCCGGCCCGACGTCGAGGGACGGAGCGCGATGGTCAGGGGGTCGGCGGCGAGGATCCCCGCACCCTCCGCCGCGGCGACGAGCCGGGTCGCGGTCCAGTGCTCCGCGAGCGTGACCGGTGCGATGCGGGCCCCGACCTCGTGCATCGACTTCGCCAGCCCGAGCAGACCGAAGCCGTGCACGGTGCCCCAGTCGGTGACGCCCGCCACGAACAGCGCGTCCCACAGCACCTGGTGGAATCCGAGGGGCTCGGCGGCGCGGACGACGGCGACGGGGGAGTGCTCGTCGAGGAGCTCCGCGATGGTGGCGCGGGCCGCCTCATCGGCGGGTGCGAGCTCGAGATCCACGCACCGGAAGCTAGACGGTCGCCACCCGCACGCCGCCTGCGCCGTGGCTCGGGAGGTGGTTGCGGGCTGGGTACCATGCCTCACCGGTCGGTCGGGCCGGACGGTCCGTGACCGCTCGGGGGGAGCGTCCATGCCGCACCGCACGGGGAATGCCGGTGCCGGCCGGTCGTTCCGTCGCGAGGCCGTCCTCGTGGCCGTGGTCGTCGCGGTGATGGTGTCGTGGCTCGCCGCGATCTGGGCCCTGTCGGGAGATGGCGCGCACGGCCGGGCGGCGGTGCGGTCGGGGCACCCGGGCCGATCGACGCTGCCGACGCATCCGGTCGGCCTCTTGTCGGACCCGATGAGCCTGGGTGAGCCGGTGATCCCGTCGATCGTCGCCGAGAACCGCCGCGTGGGGACCGATCAGTGGCGCATCCCGGCGGGAACCGTCACCACCGCGATCGAGGGGTACGCCGACCGCGTCAGCGCGGTCCAGGGCGACACGGTGAACCTCTACGTGAGCACCGCGTCGCCGTTCCACGTCGAGGCGTACCGCATGGGCTACTACGGCGGTGCCGGTGCGCGACTCGTGTGGACGTCGGCCGAGCAGCCCGCGGTCGTCCAGCCCAAGCCGGTGGTCGTCGCGCCCAACCGCATGGTGGACGCGCGTTGGCACCCGACGTTGCCCGTGACCATCGGGACCGACTGGTACCCCGGCGACTACCTCCTGAAGTTGGTCGGCGGTGGGCCGGCCCAGCACTATGTGCCGATCACCGTTCGTGACGACTCGAGCCACGCGGCGGTCGAGATCGTGAACGCGGTGACCACGTGGCAGGCCTACAACTTCTGGGGTGGCTACAGCCTCTACAAGGGCCCGCGCGCGGATCCGAGCCTGCGGTCGAACATCGTCTCGTTCGACCGGCCGTACGACGGCACGGGCGCCGGTGAGTTCGTGGGCAACGAGTACCCGCTCGTCTCGCTCGCCGAGCAGATGGGCCTCGACGTCACCTACGTCACCAGCGTCGACGTCGCCGCGCATCCGGATCGCCTGCCGTCGCACCGGGCGATCGTGTCGCTCGGGCACGACGAGTACTGGTCCGTCGCGATGCGTACCGGGGTGGAAGCCGCACGCGACCACGGCACCAACCTCGCGTTTCTCGGGGCGAACGCGGTGTTCCGACGGATCCGGTTCGAGCCGTCGACGCTCGGGCCGATGCGCCACGAGGTGAACTACCGCAGCGCCCGTCTCGACCCCGACACCGGGAAGGACAACGCGCAGGTCACCACGAGTTGGCGCGAGGCGCCGGCGGCCCGGCCCGAGAGCTCGCTGACGGGTGTGCTCTACGAGTGCAACCCGGTGAACGTCGACGGCGTGGTGGCCGACGCGTCGTCCTGGGTGTTCGCGGGAAGTGGTCTGCAGAACGGTGACCGCATCCCGGGGATGGTCGGCAGTGAGTACGACCGCGTGACGCCACAGGTCGCGACACCGGCGAGCATCCAGGTCCTGTTCCACTCGCCGTTGACCTGCCGCGGGCACCACAGCTTCTCCGACGCGGCCTATTACACGGCGCCGAGCGGCGCCGGTGTGTTCTCGACCGGAACCGGCGCCTGGATCTGCAAGCTGCTCGTCGGCTGCCCGGCCGACCGGCCGATGGTGCCGGATCCGCGGATACGCCTCGTCACCGAGAACGTCCTGCGGGCGTTCGCCGACGGCCCCGCGGGTGCCGCGCATCCGTCGACTTCCAATCTGGCCGCGCTGCGAATCGTGAAGGGCGCGTCGGTCGCATCGACCGCCAATCCACCGCCCGACTGACGGGGCGCCCGATGTGGGATGGTGCGGCGGACGCGACGGATCCGGGGGAACCGTGATGCTCGTGATGCCGGTGATTCCTGTATGACGCCCGACCTCGACCGGATCGACGTGTTCGATCCTGACGTGTACGCCCGCGGCGACCCGGCCCGCAACGGCTTGCCCTACGGTCGGTACGCATGGTTGCGGGAGCACGATCCGTGCGTCCGGCTCCCGTGTGCGATCCCGGGCCACGAGCCGTCGGCGTGGGTGGTCTCGCGGTTCGACGACGTGTCGGCCGTCCTGCGGGATCCGGATCGCTTCGTCTCGGGTCACGGCGTGACGATGCGCGCCAGCCACACGACCGTGGCCGGCGACGGCGGCAAGCCCGCGATGATCACGATGGACGGCGCGGCGCACTCGCGGAATCGCCGCCTCGTCAACCGCGGCTTCACGCCCGCGGTCATCCGCAGCTTCGAGACCCACTTCCGCACGATCGCGGCCGGCGTGATCGACCGGGCCGTCGCGCTCGGCTCGTTCGACTTCGTCGGCGAGATCGCGAGCCAGCTCCCGATGCACGCGATCTCCGACCTGTTGGGCGTGCCCGAGGCCGACCGGCCGCAGCTCGCACGCTGGACCAATGCGGTCTCCAGCCCCACCGACCCGGACTACGCGCTTCCCGGCGAGGACATCGGCGACGTGCTCGGCCACATCTGGGACTACGGCCTCGAGCTCGCGGAGCTACGGCGGAAGAACCCGGGAACCGACGTGATGTCGACCATCGTCGACGCGGCCGATCAGGAGGCGCTCACCTCCGACGAGCTGATGGGCTTCGTGTTCACGCTGGCCGCGGCGGGGAACGAGACGACCCGCAACAGCGCGAGCCACGCGCTGCTGGCGCTCTTCCACCATCCCGAGCAGATGCAGTGGCTCCGCGAACGAGCCGACCGCATCCCCGACTCCGCCATCGAGGAGATGCTTCGCTGGTCGACGCCGGTCGTCTACATGCGCCGCACCGCCATCACCGACGTCGAGCTGCACGACCGCCACATCGCCGCAGGGGACGTGGTCGCCGCGTTCTGCGCGTCGGCGAACTTCGACCCCGACGAGTTCGCCGATCCGCAGGATCTCCGGCTCGACCGGTCCCCGAACCGCCACGTCACGTTCGCGGTCGGGCCCCATGTGTGCCTCGGCGCGCACGTCGCCCGCTTGGAGCTGCGGGTCCTGTTCGAGGAGCTCATCCGCCGGACCGGCACGCTGCGCGCCACCGGATCGGTGGAGTACGCACGCGACAGCTACCTCCGTGGGGTCAAACGGCTGGGAGTGCAGGTATGAGCGGGTCGAGGCGGGTCGCCTTCGTCACCGGGGCCGGGCGCGGCCTGGGTCGGGCGCTGTGCGTCCGCCTCGCGGAGGACGGCATCGACATCATGGGGGTCGACATCGACGAGCAGATCGCGTCGGTCGACTACGCGCTCTCCACGCCGGCCGACCTCGAGGAGACCGCCCGCCTCGTACGGGCCGCGGGTGCGGCGATGCTCGCCCGGCGGGCCGACGTGCGTGACTCGGCCCGGCTCGCCGCGGTGGTGGACGAAGGTCTCGACGCGTTCGGCCGCCTCGACATCGTGTGCGCGAACGCGGGCATCTCGCCGTGGACCAGCCCGGTCGACGACCCCGAGACCGTGTGGCGCGATGTGATCGACGTCAACCTGACCGGAGCGTGGAACACGGTCCGGGAGGCCACGCCCGCGCTCGTGGCGGGCGGCCGGGGCGGGAGCATCGTGTTCACCAGCTCCGTCGCCGGCCTCCGCGGCCTCGGCGGCGGGACCGTCGCGTTCAACGCCTACACCGCGAGCAAGCACGGCCTGGTCGGCCTGATGCGCACGCTCGCCCGCGATCTCGGCCGGGAGAACATCCGGGTCAACAGCATCCACCCGGGTGGCATCGACACCACGATGATGGGCGCCGAGCAGGTGGTGCCGTTCATGACCGCGCATCCGCACTTCGGGGAGACCGCGAGCCCGGCGCTCCCCGACGGCCGGCTCGACCCGCGGGAGGTCGCGCAGGCCGTCGCGTGGCTGGTGTCGGACGCCGCCTCCAAGATCACCGGCGTGACCCTTCCGGTCGACGCGGGCGTCGCCTTGTGATCGACGCGGGCGTCGCCTTGTGAGCCGGGCCATCATGTGACCAGTCCACCATCCGATCCGGGGGATACCGATGAGCGAGACCGACCTGCCGCAGCTCGACTTCTCCACCATGCAGCCGTACCCGATCTGGGAACGGGCCCGCACCGAGTGCCCGGTGATCCACAGCCACGGCTCCGACCTCGACCCGCGTGACGGGTACACGGTCACCCGCTTCGGCGACGCCGAGCACACGCTGCGCGACTGGGAGACGTTCAGCTCGTCGATCAACGCCGACCACATCGGCAAGTTCATGGGCGACCTCATCCTGGCGATGAACGGGCCCGAGCACCGGCAGTACCGCAACCTCGTCGCGCACGCGTTCCGGGCCAGCGCCCTCGAGCGCTGGGACGCCGATCTCGTCGTGCCCCTCATCCACGGCCTGATCGACGACATCGCGCCCAAGGGGCAGGCCGACCTCGTCGCCGACGTCACGTCGAAGTACCCGGTCCAGGTCATCTGCAGGATCGTGGGCGTCCCACTCGAGGACACCCCGCAGTTCCACCAGTGGGCCGAGGAGATCAACCTCGGCGTGCTCGACGAGCCGAAGGGAATGGCCGCCTCGCGCAACATGCGCGCCTACCTCGAGCCGATCGTCGAGGACCGGCGCAAGAACCCGCAGGACGACCTGATCACCGATCTCGTCACGGCGGAGATCGACGGCGAGAAGCTCACCGACGAGAAGATCTACGGCTTCCTCCGACTCCTGCTGCCCGCGGGTGCGGAGACGACGTTCCGCACCATGGGAAACGCGCTCACCGCGCTGCTCACCCGCCCCGACGAGCTCGCGCGCGTCACCGCCGATCGCAGCCTGATCCCGGAGGTGATCGAGGAGACCCTGCGCTGGGAGTCCTCCGTCACGACGACCAGCCGCATCGCCACCACCGACGCGGAGATCGCGGGCGTCGCGATCCCGGGTGGTTGCCCGGTCACGGTCGTGATCGGCTCGGCGAACCACGACGCCGGCCGCTACGACGACGGCGAGGAGTGGAAGCTCGGGCGCAAGACCCAGACCCACCTCGCGTTCGGCACCGGTCCGCACCAGTGCCTCGGCATGCACCTGGCCCGGCTCGAGCTGCGCACCGGTCTCAACGTGATCCTCGACCGGCTCCCGAACCTGCGGCTCGACCCCAGCCGCCCGGCGCCGGTGATCGAGGGCTTCGCGTTCCGCGGCCCGACCACGCTCCCCGTCCTGTTCGACGTCTGAAGATCCGATATCTGGGAGCGGGGGACCGATGCGGACGACGTGGGCCAGGGTCGTCGTCGCGGCGCTGGTGGTGGTGGCCTTCGCCGGTCTCGGGTCGGTCGGCTCGCCTGCCGGCGCCGCCGCGCCTGCGCCCGGGTACTGGTTGCTCGGCGGGGACGGCGGCGTGTTCTCGTTCGACGCGCCGTTCTTCGGGGCCGCCGCGTCGGAGCCCGCGAAGTGCGCGCCGAACACCGCCGACCGCCAGCTCACCGACGGCACCTGCGTCTCGGTGGCATCGACCCCGAGCGGACGCGGCTACTGGATCCTCAACGGAGACACCGGCGCGGTGTACGCCTACGGCGACGCCCAGCTGTTCGGTCAGCCTGCCGACGGGTTCGCGGGCGTGCCGCGCGAGTTCGTGCCGGCCGGTCGAGCCATCGTGTCGTCGCGGGACGGCCAGGGCTACTGGGTGCTGGAGACCGGAGCGAGCGGCGCGGGAACCGTCCTCCACTTCGGGGACGCCGGCGGGTTCGGGGACACGGCGACGTTGGCCCGGATCTCCGGCCGAGGGTTCGACGGCCAGCCGGTGGGGATCGCCGCCACCCCTGACGGCAACGGGTACTGGGAGGTCCACGACGACGGCGGGGTCTTCGCGTTCGGGGACGCGGGCTACTACGGATCGATGGGAGGTCGGCTGCTCGCGCAGCCAGTGGTCGGCATCGCCGTGACCGCGACGGGTAAGGGCTACTGGCTCGTCGCCGCGGACGGCGGCGTGTTCGCGTTCGGTGACGCGGTCTTCGCCGGATCGACGGGTGCGCTGAGGTTGGCTGCGCCGGTCGTCGGCATGGCCCGCAACCCGTCGGGCTCCGGCTACTGGCTCGCCGCGTCGGACGGCGGGGTCTTCAGCTTCGGCGGCGCTCCGTTCCTGGGCTCGACCGGCGGGATCCGGCTCGCCCGACCGATCTTCTCGATCGCGGCGCGCCGGATCGCCGCCGTCGGCTGACCTCCAGGCGGGTCAGCGCACGGGCACCGGCACTGGCAGGTCGATGTTGTACAGCCGGGCGGCGTTGCCACCCATGATCCCGGCCCGCACCGCGGGGTCGTGCACGTTGGCGAGCGCGGTCGACGCGTAGTCGAGCCCCTCGGGATACGTGCACGTCGGGTGCGGGTAGTCGGTCTCGAACATGAGGTGCTCGTGACCGATCTGGCGGATCACCTCGTCGATGCCTTTGCGTTCGAACCAGAAGCACGCGTGGATCTGCCGTGCGAAGTATTCCGACGGCATCAGCGACAGCTCCGCGGCGACGGCAGGCGACATCTCGCCGAGCTGGTGGTCGAGGGCCTGCAGCATGAACGGGATCCAGCCGACCGCGCTCTCCACCGACACGACCTGGAGCTGCGGGAACCGCTCGAGCACTCCCGAGTAGATGAGGTTGGCGAGCACGCCCGCGTTGTTGAGGTAGAGCATCGCCGAGCCGACGCCCATCTTCTGCTCGGGACCGAGTGACGGCCAGCTGATGCGGCCGTACCAGTCGAGGTCGGAGGTGGCCGCGCCGATGTGGAAGTTGACCGGGAGACCGAGGTCGCTGCACGCCTGCCACAGCGGGTCCCAGTACGGGGTTCCGAGGTCGGGGAAGCCGTGGTCGTGCGGCGCCGACGTGGTGTTGATCCCGTGGAGACCGAGCTCGTGTGCGCGGTGGGTCTCGGCGACCGCGGCCTCGAGGTCCCACCAGGGCAGGACCGCCATCGGCAGCAGGCGGCCACCCGATTCGGCCTGGATGTCGGCCATCGCGTCGTTGTAGATCGTCGCGGTGAGGAGGCGCAGCTGCGGGTCGGCGACCTTCGAGAGCGCCTGACCGCCGAAGCCCATCGTGTTCGGATAGACGATCTGGCCCCAGATGCCCTGCTCGTCCATCATCGCCAGGCGGTCGGGAACCGAGTGCGCTCCCGCGTGGACGTCGTCGATCGTCCAGGTGAAGAACTCGATGCCGGGAACCTTGGTGCCGTCCTTCGCGACCACGCCCGACGCACCCGCCCGGGCGAGCACGACGTCGTCGACGACCCAGGTCGCAACGCCCTTGACGTCGACGACCATCGGGACGCGCCCCTCGTACTTCGCGGGCGCGCGCGACGTCCAGAGGTCGTGGGGCTCGGTGAGGTGGGTGTCGGCGTCGATGATGCAGACGCTCTCGAACTCGGAGGGAACGGCCATCGCGGTCTCCTTGGCTCGGGCTACGGGTGACAGTGTGGTCGGATCGGGCACGGTAGGCGACGGGC
Organism: Actinomycetes bacterium; assembly: GCA_025463865.1. Taxonomy (GTDB): domain Bacteria; phylum Actinomycetota; class Acidimicrobiia; order IMCC26256; family Chersky-534; genus Chersky-534. The sequence continues at coordinate 8,485 of JAODBH010000015.1, forward strand.
GCGCGGATCGAAGGGGGAGCCGGGTGGCGAGCGGAGAGGTGAGCCGGGCGGACGCCGCGTTCGTGGAAGGTGCGGAGCAGGGCCTCCTGCTCATCCAGCGCTGCGCCGACTGCGGTGTGGCCCGGAACCCGCCGGTACCGATGTGCGGCGAGTGCGGCTCGGTGGCGCAGGAGTTCGAGCCCAGCCCGGGGCGGGGGCGCGTCCTGTCGTGGATCCGGTCACGGCACCCGAACCAGCCCGACGACCCGCCGACCGACGTGATCCTCGTCCAGCTGGACGAGGGGGTCCGGCTGGTGTCGAACCTGGTCGACGCCACGGGGGACGGGCCGTTCGAAGACCTCGAGGTGGTGGTCGACTTCCGCCCGGTCGACGGCCGCATCCTCCCGGTGTTCCGCCCGGCCGGGGCCGCGTCGTGACCGGGGTGGTGGTGGCCGGCATCGGCCAGACCGAGTTCTCCAAGGACGCGGGCCGGGGCGCGATGCAGCTCGCGTCGGAGGCCGGACTCGCCGCGATACGCGACGCGGGATTGACGCCGCGCGACATCGACGGCCTGATCACCTACACGACCGACGAGAACGACGAGCTCGAGCTCATGTGCTCGCTGGGCATCCCCGAGCTGCACTTCTGGGCCCGCACCCCCGGCAGCGGCTACGGCGCGTCGGCCACGGTGCAGGTGGCGGCGGGCGCGATCGCGACCGGCGCGGCGAAGGCCGTGCTCATCTACCGCGCGTTCAACGAGCGGTCCGGCCGGCGCTTCGGGCAGCCGCGGCCCGCTGAGGCCCGGGCCCGTCCGTTCGACCGGCACGCGAGCTACGGCATCGGCACCCCGGCGCAGATGTACGCGTTGTGGTTCCGCCGCTACATGCACGAGTACGGCGTGACCAACGAGGACTTCGGCCGCTACACCGTCGTGGCCCGTCGCCACGCCGCCACCAATCCGAAGGCGTGGTTCTCCGAGCGACCCATCACGCTCGAGGACCATCAGGCGTCGCGCTGGATCGTCGAGCCGGTGCTGCGCCTGCTCGACTGCTGCCAGGAGAGCGACGGCGGCGTGGCGCTCGTCGTGACCGGTGCGGACCGGGCCGCCGACATCCCGGCGCCGGTGAAGGTCGTCGGCGCGGTCGACGCCCACGTGCGGGGCACGAGCGTGATGCACAACTACTACCTGCCCGACCTGGCCGGGTTCCCCGACGCCGAACGTTGCGCGGTGCGTCTCTGGGAGCAGACGGGCCTGGGGCCCGACGACATCGACGTCGCGCAGATCTACGAGAACTTCAGCCCGCTGGTGTTCCTCGTGCTCGAGGCCTACGGGTTCTGCGGCCGGGGTGAGGCCGCGGCGTTCATCGCCGATGGCGCGATCGACCTCGACGGCCGCCTGCCCGTGAACACCCACGGCGGGTTGCTCGGCGAGGCCTACATCCACGGCATGAACACCGTGCTCGAGGGCGTGCGCCAGGTGCGCGGCACGGCGGCCAACCAGATCGCCGGGGTCGCGCACACGCTGGTGAGCTCGCTCAGCAGCGCGCTCATCCTGGGTCCGGTCTGACGAGGAGCGCGCGTGTGACCCGGCGGCGGTGACCGGCGTCGGGCCCAGGGGTGCCAGCACGACCGCGGGGTGAGGGATGGCCCCCTTGGCTCCCAGCGCCCGGGATGGTCGGATGGGTACCGATCGGGCCGCACGCCGGCGGCGCCACGCGAAGGAGCAGGTTGACCGGGACGCAACACGCGGACACGCCAGCGGTGTCCGCAATGGTCGAGCCGACGGCCGGCGTGGCCGACCGCGCGGCAGGCGAGGGGATCGGCGACCGGCTGCGCCGCACCGCCTACGTGGCCCGCACCCTTCCCGCGCGACGGCTCGGCGCGATGATGCTGGTGCTCGCGATCGCGGCCTCCGGCGGAACGGCCATCGCCGCCGCGATCGGCGCCCGACGGGCTCAGCACTCGGTCGCCGGGTTCCTGCGGCTGACCGCGGCCGAGGACGCCCAGGCGTACACCAATCTGCCCGCGTCGACCGACGCGGCCGCGGCGCTGCGCAAGGTCGCGCGCCTTCCGGGCGTGACCCGTTCCCGCCGCATCTCGCTCGTCGTCGTCGGGTTCCGCCTGCAAGGCGGACAGCGCGCCGGCATGGTGGCCGAGAACACCATCGACCCGTTGTCGACCCGTCGCCCGGTCTCGACGCCTTACCTCCTCTCGGGCCGTCTCCCGGATCCTCGGCGCGTCGACGAGGTCGCGATCAACCGGAGTCTGGCCAACCTGCTGCACGTCGACCTCGGCGGCTCGATTCCCGTGAGCCTCTACACCGCGGCGCAGCTCGACGACATCGGTGGCGGCCACGACCCGAAGCCGCTCGGCGGGATCGTGCGCATGCACGTCGTCGCGATCGTGCGCGTGCCCCACGACCTCGAGAAGCCCGGTACGGCGCCGACCGGGATCAACACGGCCGCCGACGGCTACCTCTCCCTCACGCCCGCGTTCTGGCGGACGAGGGGCAAATCGCTCGCGTCCTACGTCACCGGATCGTTGCTCCGCCTCAGCGTGCCGGTCGGCGTGGTGCGCCAAGAGGCCAAGCAGGCCGGCCTGCCGGTGGGGATCGAGAGCGGGAGCAACTCGCTGAGGGACCCGGCTTCGGTGCGGCGCAGCACGCACATCGAGAGCGGCGCGTTGTGGATCCTCGCCGGTTTGGTGGCGCTGGTCGGAATTGCGTTGCTCGGCCCGGCCCTGCGGCGCCAGGTCGCGGTGCGATCGGCCGACGAGCAGGCGCTGGTTGCGGTGGGCGCCACCCGTCGCGGTCTGGCGGGGGTCGAAGTGCTGCGGGCGCTGCCGATCGTCGCCTTGGGAGCGTTCGGTGCGGTGTTCGTGGGCGCGTTCCTCGCCCCTCACACCGCGTTCGGCACCTCGGGCCTGGCCGAGGTGACCCGGCCGGTCCAGTGGCCGGTCGCGGTGCTCGGGGCCGGTGCGCTGGCGGTCTTCACCGCGGGCTTGGGCGTCGTCCTGCTGGGTCGGCTGAGTCGGCGATCGCGGGTGTCCGAGTCGGGCGCGGTCGGTGACGTCACGCGGGGAGCAGGGCGCGTGCTCAACGCGTTTGCCGGCGCCGGTGCGCCGTGCTCAGTGGTGGTCGGCGCCCTCCTCGCGTTGCCCGCGCAGCGCCGCAACGGCACGACGATCCGCTCCGCGGTCGCGACCGTGGCGGTGGGCGTGGCGTTGCTCGTGGCCGCGTTGACGTTCAGCGCGAACATGACCCACCTCGTCGCCTCGCCGACGCTGCGCGGGTGGAACTGGGACTACGAGGTCGGCAACTACAGCGCCAAGGCGGGGGTTCGCGCCGCGCAACACGCGCTCCGGACCGACCCCGATGTGGCCGCGTTCACGGGATTCAACACGGGCAACTTCGAGGCCGGCGGCCGACCGCTCGGTGTCGCCGGGATCAAGGACATCGGCATGGCCCGCCTTCCCGTCTTCTCCGGGCGGCTGCCGGCGCGGGCGGGTGAGATCGCGGTGACGAGGCCGACCCTCACCCAGCTCGGTGTGAAGATCGGCGACCACCTCACGGTGGTGGGCACCTCGCGGCGCTCCCTTCGCATCGTGGGCACCACCGTGGGTCCGGGCGCCTTGTCCCAGGACCAGGAGCTCTCCCACGGCGGCCTCGTGGGGTTCGCCGACCTGCGCCGACTCCAGCTCAACCTCGTCGAGAGCCAGTTCCTCGTGCGCTTCCGACCGGGCGTGGACCGACAGGCCGCGCTCCACCGCTTGGAGCACAGGTTCCCCAACACGGTCGTCGCGCCGTTCGACTCGCCGGAGATCACCACGCTCCGCCGGGCGGAGCCACTCCCGCTCGTGCTCGCCGGCATCGTGACGGTGCTGGCGTTCGGCACGCTCGTCTACGGCGTTGCGAGCGCGCTCCGCCACCGCAGGCGGGAGGTCGCCCTGCTCAAGGCCCTCGGCTTCGACCGGCGGCAGCTGCGCGTCGCGAGCCTGGTGCAGGCCGGGCTCCTGGCGGTGCTGGCGGTCATCGTCGGCATACCGATCGGCCTGCTCCTCGGCCGGTGGACGTGGACGCTCGCGGCCCGCACCGTCGGCGTCGTCGTCGCGCCCGTCCTGCCGTTGCTCGCGGCGGCGACGGTCGGTGTCGTGGCTCTCGCGGTTGCCCTCGTCGTGGGCGCGGTGTCGTCCCGGGCCGTCACCCGGGTACCCGCGGCCAGCACGCTCCGCCCCGAGTAACCCGACCGCCCGTGCGCCCGACCGCCCGACGGGACGCTCAGTGGTGGAACAAACGGAGGCCGGTGCGGACGAGGGTGATGCCGTGCTCCGCGCAGGCGGCCTCGATGTCGTCGGAGCGGCTCGAGCCACCCGGGTCGACGATCGTCCGGACGCCGAAGCGGCTCGCGTGGTCGACGTTGTCCCGGAACGGGAGGAAGCCGTCGGAGGCCAAGGTCACGCCGTCGAGGTGCTCGACCCATTGCTCACGCCACGATCCGAGCGGCTCCAGGTCGAGCT
>JAODBH010000016.1 GCA_025463865.1 Actinomycetes bacterium
AGCCCCGCGATGATCCCGACCGGCAAGTTGACGTAGAAGACCCACCGCCACGAGAGCTGCTCGGTGAGGAAGCCGCCGATGAACGGGCCGACGATCGACGCGAAGCCGAACATCGCCGAGAAGATGGCCTGCACCCGGACCCGCTGCTCCAGCGTGAACAGGTCGCCCGAGATCGTCTGCGCAACCGGGAGGAGGCAGCCGGCGCCGATGCCCTGGAGCGCCCGGAACGCGACGAGCTGCCCCATCGACTGCGCGAAGCCGCTGAGGAAGGACCCGAGCAGGAAGACCGCCATCCCGCAGAGGAAGGTGCTCTTGCGGCCGTACATGTCGGCGAACTTGCCCCAGAGCGGGATCGTCGTCACCTCGGCGATGAGATAACCGGAGATCACCCATGTGTAGAGGCCGAGTCCGTGGAGCTGGTCGGCGATCGTGGGCAACGCGGTCGCGACGACCGTGCCGTCGAGCGCGGCGAGGAACATGCCGGCCATGACGGCGATGACCGTGATGATGATGCGGCGCTGCGACAGGCGGGACGCGTACGCGGTCTGCTTGGACGCGTCGGGCGGCGGACCGGGGGTGCTGTCGACCACGAGCCCGTCGGGGAGGAGCCCCGCGGGTCCGGCTTCGCCGTCCGGCTCGCGAATCGCGGTCATGCGTCGGTCCGGCGCAGGGCCGGGGTGACGAGCGCGGCGAACGCAGGGATGCGGTCGTACGCCGAGCTGTCGCGCCGCTGGATGTATTCGGCGAAGACCCCCCAGAGGAAGGTGGCGATGCACACCGCGGCCGCGTGGACGTCGACGTCCGGAGCGAGGTCCTCCGCCCCGAGGAGCACCTCGGCCCAACAGCTGTCCCAGGCCTCACGCAGCGTCCGCCCGACCTCGAGCGCGTCGACGTCGCCGAGGACGGCTTCGCGCTGCATGAGACCGATGAAGTCGGCGTGCTCCACGAGTCCGTCGAGCTCCCGCCGCGACTGCTCGGCGATGCGGGGCTCGAGCTGCCGAGGCAACGTCTCCGAGTCGACGGGTGCCTGCGCGTCGGCCGCAGCGGCGAGACCCATCACCTGGTAGACGGCGCGGATGAGCTCCGCCTTGGATGCGAAGTGGTAATAGAGCCCGGGCACCGTGACCCCCGCCGCCTCGGCCAGGTCCCGCATGCTCGTCGCCGACGTCCCCGACTCCGAGAACAGCCGGACCGCGGCGTCGACGATCCGCTCCCGGGTCGGAACGACGGCGACTTCCCGGGCAACCATGCGACCAGCTTACTTGAACGCTCGTTCAAGTGAGCGGTCGAAGGCCGGCCCTACTCCTGCTGGCGGTCCCGCAGCCGCCGTCGGATGATGTCCCGCCGGGCCTGCACATCGCGGTAGGTCAGGCGCGTGACCTCCGGTGACACGCCGAGCGAGCCCTTCACCGCGTCGATGTCGAGCTCGACGGGCGTGTCGGGCATGAGGCCCAGCTCGGCGGCGATCCGCAAGCCGTGCTCCTGCACGAAGTACATGTAGACGTTCTGGATCTCCTGGAGGATGTCGAGGTCGGGGGCCAGGATCGCGATCGCGCCGTCGAGGAACATCATGTTCTTGACGAAGAGCATCAGCTCCTTCGGCGCCCGGGCCCCGTAGCCCAGCAGCTTCTTGGTGAGCTCGCGCAGCTCACCGGTGAGCTCGTCGGCCGACATCAGCGTCGGGTCCTTGACCCCACCCTCGAGGTCGAGGTCCACGATCACCGCGTCGATGTCGGTGTCGGGCGGGAACGCACCGAGGTCGCGCAGGGCCTCGAGTTGAGCCCGCACGTCGCCGCTCGTGCCCATGACGAGGAGCCGCAGGAACGCGTTGCGCTTGAACGGCGTGAGCCGGCCCGTGATCCCGAAGTCGAGGAGCGCGGTGCGGCCGTCGGGTTGGACGAAGAGGTTGCCACCGTGCAGGTCACCGTGGAAAACCCCGAAGAGGAGGGCGCCCTCGAGGAACGTGATGAGCCCGGCCCGGATCAACGCGTACGTGTCGATGCCTGCGGCGCGCATCGATTCGACGTCGTCGAACGCGTAGCCGGAGAGCCGCTCCATCACGAGCACGCGGCGCGTGACCAGCGTGGGATGGGGCCGCGGCACGACGATGGCCCGTTGATTGGTCACCGCGAGGACGTAGGCGATGTCGAGCATGTTGTCGGCCTCGAGCCGGAAGTCGAGCTCCTCGACGATCGTCTCCGCGAACAGCTCGACCAGCGCGGGAGGGTTCGCGAGCGCCGAGACCGGGATGCGGCCGACGAGACGCGGGGAGATCCACGCCAACGCACGGATGTCGGCCCGCACCAGCGACGCGACACGCGGCCGCTGCACCTTGACCACGACCTCTTCGCCGGTGACGAGCGTGGCCGCGTGGACCTGCGCGATCGACGCCGCCGCGAGCGGCACCGGGTCGAAGGCGAGGAACACCTCGTCGAGCGGCCGGCCGAGATCGGACTCGACGACGGTCCGCACCGCCTCGAACGACTCCGGCGCGACGCGGTCCCGGAGCAGCTTGAACTCGCGCACGAGCTCCTCCGGGAACAGGCCGTCGCCCGAGGAGATGATCTGGCCGAGCTTGACGTAGGTGCTGCCGAGGCGCTCGAAGCTCTTGCGCAGGCGGCGCGACAGCCCGTTGCGGGACACGGTCGGCC
>JAODBH010000017.1 GCA_025463865.1 Actinomycetes bacterium
CGACCACCGCGAGATACGCCCACGGAACCGACAGGGCGGCAGGCGGCGGATCGAAGACCCCGGTGAGGACCTTCACCAGCATCTGGGCCAGCGCCCAGCCGCCGAGCGCGCCCGCCGCGAGGCCGCCGAGGGTGACGAACGCGGCCTCGCTCCACACGAACCCGGCGAGCTGCCGCGGCCGGGCGCCGATGGCGATCGCGATCGCGAACGTCCGCCGTCGCTCCGCAAAGCCCAGGGTCAGCAGGAGGCCGGCAGCCGCGGCGGCCAGCACGACGGCGAAGCCGAGCTCCACCCGGGTGAGGCCGGAAAGGTCGACCGCGGTCAGGCTCGAGCCGACGACCCGGCGGGTCGACGTGATGTCGGTGACGGCGGCGGTGGTGCCGACCCGCGCGCGGACCCGCGCCGCGACCGTACCGGGCGACGTGCCGTCGGTGTTCACGAGGAACGCGCCGACGGCGCCGCTCCCGGTCGCGTGGGCGACATAGTCGGCGTTGGTGAGCATGAAGCTGTCGCGCGGTGCGGTGGGGAACTCGCTCGCGATGCCGACGTAGTGGAACGGCACCGTGACGAGCTGGTGGGTGCGCGCGTCCAGGAGCCGGAGCCGCAGGGTGTCACCCGGCCGGAGCTGGAAGTCCTTGACGGTCTCCGCGCTCACGAGGATCCCGTCCGGGGTCGTGTGCAGGCGGTTGACGAGGTCACGCGCGGTTCCGCCCTTGAAGTAGGCGTTCTGCAGCTTGGTCGCGTCGACGATCGTCGAGGTCCGCACGCCGAAGAGGTCCTGGAGATCGGCCCCCACGTACGCGTAACGGTGTTGCAACGGCTCAACGGATCGCACGCCCGGTATCGCGGCGAGCTTGGCGCCTGCGTTCGGGCCCACCGACGTACCGGGAGCCTCGGTGACGGTCACGTCGGCGCCGTTGGTGAGCCGGGCGTCGACCTCGGATTGGGCGCGGTACGTGCTGTTGAAGACGGCCGTGGAGGTCGCGAACGCGGTGGTGAGCGCGACCAGTGCCAGCGCGCCGGCGAGGAGGCGACGGTGGCGGCTCATCGTCGCACCGACCGTGGGTGCGAGTCGTCGGGAGAACGGCCTGGCGACGGCCCGGGCGACCCGGCCGCGGCCTCCGAGCAGCTGAAACGCGACGCGCCACGCGAGGTGACCGGCCCCGGCCCAGTGCAACGCCGGCCCCGCCAGCGCCCAATAGCTGACCGAGATCGCGGGAGTGCCTTCGGGAGCCAGTACGAGCTGGTAGCCGTTCCGGCTCGTCAGCCAGAACACGAGGGCCGAGCCGCCGAGCAGCGCGAGGTCGAGGCCGAAGCGCAGCCACCCCGGAGCTCGACCGCGGCCGACGACCGCTCGGGCGCCGACGACGGTCAACGAACGCGCGTCGCGCCACGCGGGCAGCACGACGGCGGCGGCGGAGATCGCGAGGCCGGCCATCGCGGCTCCGGCGGCCCATGCGACCGCGGCGGTCGTGGTCGCGCCGAACGAGGCGGTCCCGAACGAGCTCGCGCCGACGATCGCCGCCGCCGCGAGTCCGGTGACCGCGCCGAGGGCGGCGACGACCGAGGCCTCGAGCAGCGCGAGCCGGACGAGCGTGGTTCTCGTCGCGCCACGCGCGCGCAGCAGCGCTTGCTCGCGGCGACGCCGGTCGGAGCCCGCTCCGGCCGCAGCGGCGGTGAGGAGGCCCGCGAGCGCGGCGCCGGGAGCACCGAGGAACAGGAACAGCGCCTGCGCGTAGAGCGCGTCACCCCGGGCTGCCGACAACGTCGCCCCCAGGTTGTCCCCGACGAGCACTCCGCCGCTGAGCTTCGCCTCGAGGTTGCGCGCCGCTCCCGTCACCGCGGTGTACGCCGCCGCCGGATCGGTCGGCAGCGCGTGAGACAGGCGCGCGTGCACCTGGTAATGGACCAGGTCGGGCCTGGACGCGGCCAGCGGGTCGAAGGACTGGTGCCAGAGCGTGGCGGGCAGGAAGACCACGTTGTCCGGCGGCGCCTGCGCCTGAGATCCCACCGGCGCACCGACCCTCTGGAAGAAGGAATCCGCCTGCGGGATGTCGACCACGCCGTCGACCCGTACATCGACCGGGGACAGACCGGCCCGGTTCAGCGTGATGGTGTCGCCCGGCGCGACGTGCAGGTTGGTCGCGGTCTGCTGGGCGAGCAACACGCCGGAGTGCGCGCCCACGAGGTCGCGGAAGACCGCCGGGAACGCCGACCGGTAGCCCGCGGGAAGTCCGACGACCACGCCGGCTCCGGTGGACTGCGCGGTGCCTCCCGTCGTCGCCTGCAGGCCCGTGGTCTGCGCGAACTCGACGGGGAGCGCGACCTGGCTCCGCGATTTGACCGTCGAGAGCACGGCCGACGGGTCGGCGCCCGGCTGGGCCTCGACCTGCCAGTCGACCGCGACCGTCTGCACCGCGCGGCGGGTCATCGTCGCCTTCGAGCCGGCGAGGAAGGCGCCGATGGAGGCGAGGAGCGCGACGGCGATGGCGACGCCGGCCGCAGTCGCGAGCAGTCGCCCGGGCCGCCGGCGGATGCTGCCGAGGATCCAGGTCAGGCCGAGCACGGTGCCCCTCCGGACCCGGCTGCCGCCGTCGACGTCGACGCCGGCATCTCGTCCACGGACAGGCGGCCGTCGGCGACGCGCCAGCACCCGGCGAACCGTTCGCCGACCGCGGGGTCGTGGGTGCTGACGACCATTGCCGCGCCGGTGTGGGCCGCGGCCTCGATGAGCGTGTCGACGACCGCCGTCGCGGTGCCGTGATCGAGCTGCCCGGTCGGCTCGTCGGCGAGGAGGAGACGGGGGCCCTGGGCGAGCGCACGCGCGATCGCCACGCGCTGCGCCTGCCCACCGCTGAGCTCTTCGGGGAGCTTGTTCGCGAGGCCGGCCAGATCGAGGCGCGCCAGTGCGGCGCGGGCGCGGTCGTTCGCCTCGCCCTCGTCGATCCCGACCAGAAGGAGAGGGAACGCGACGTTCTCCACCACGTCGAGTGGGGGCAGCAGGCTCGGCCCCTGCAGGACGAGCGCGATGTTCGCGGGCCGCAGCGATCGACGCGGGCCGAACGCCGGCCAGGTGACCGATCCGCTCGTCGGGGTGTCGAGCCCGGCGATGAGGTGCAGGAGCGTCGATTTCCCCGATCCCGACGGGCCCATGATCGCGAGCTGCTGCCCGGGACCGATCTCGCACGACACGCCGTGGAGCGCGACCACCGCCGAGCCTCCCGACCCGTAGGTCTTGGCGACGCGCTCGCAGCGGACGAGCGGGGCATCGATCATCGTTCCAACCACCCGTCGCGGAGTGTGACCGTCCGGTCCGCTTCGGTCGCGAGGGCCGCGTTGTGCGTCACCACGACGACAGCCGTTCCGGCGCGCGCGCGTGCGCGCAGCAGTGCGATGAGTCGGGCGGCACTGGCCTGGTCGAGCTCGCCGGTTGGCTCGTCCGCGAGCAGCAGGGCCGGATCGTTCGCCAGCGCGACCGCGAGGCCCGCGCGCGCCAGCTCGCCCCCCGACAGCTGTGAGGGGTACGCGTGGATCCGGTCGACGATCCCGAGCTGGGTCAGGAGGTCACGTACCGGGGTCCGCGGGTCGCGGCGCCCGAGCCGTTGAGCCACCTTGACGTTCTCGCCGACCGTCAGGTGCTCGACGAGGTTCGCGTTCTGGAAGAGCACGCCGATCCGGTCGGCCCGGATTGCGGCGCGCTCGGACTCCGACCGACGCGAGAGCCGTTGGCCCTCGATGAGGACCACGCCACCGTCGGGTTCGTCGAGCCCCGCGAGACAGGCGAGCAACGTCGACTTGCCCGATCCCGACGGGCCCGTGACCGCGACGAGCTCACCGGCGTCGACGACGACCGTCACGCCGCGCAGCGCGAGCGTCTCGTCGTCTCCGGCATGGTAGAAGCGGTAGAGGTCGTGGGCCTCGACGGCGACCGTCATGCGGTCCACGCGAACGACTCGGTGACCTTCTTCCAGGGGTCGACGTTGTCGGAGCCCCGAGCCCCCGACAGGGTCAACGTGACCTGCTTCCCGCCGCGCCAGAGCTCGTAGCGCTCGACGTCGATCGCGACCCGCTTCCCGGTCACCGGATCGGGCGCCGACCCGGCGCGGTAGGTGACGAGCACGGCCGGCCCTGCCGCGCGTTGCACCGTGGTCACGCTCACGAGGGCGAAGTTCGGGACGGATCTGGCCAGCTGCGGAACCTCGGATGCCTGCACGCTCGCGGTCGTCGGGGCGGCGGGAACGCTGGTGCTGGTCGTGCTGATGCTGTTGTAGTGATCGGCGAAGGTCGTCGTCGTGCCGCTGGTCGAGCGGGCCCAACCCTCGGGCACGCTCAGCGAGTAGCCCTCGGGCATGGTCACCGGTACGAACACCTGGGTGTCGGGGATGTCGCCGGGCGCGACCACCTCGGGCGCGTTCGGGTCGACCCCGGTCCCGCTGGTCGTGGTGGCGGGCGCTGCGGTGGCCGCGGTCGTGCCGGATCCCGACGTGGATTTCGGCGCCCCGGCCGAGGACCTGGTCGACGATCCACCGCACGCCGAAGCCAGGACAGCGATCGCGACCGCCGCGGAGATGAGGAGGGCCCTGCTTCGCCGCATGAATGCTCCTGGAGGTGGGCGGAGGTGTGCGGAGCCAACGTACGGAGGGCGCGGAAAGCGCCGGGTGGGCGACCGGTGAGGGAACGGCAAACTCTCGGAGGTCCGGTCACCCACCGTCGGCAGCTGCTCGTACCCTGGCGTCGTGCTCGCGCGCATACTCCTGGTCGAGGACGACCCAACGATCAGCCGCTCGCTCGAGCAGGCGCTCACTGCCGAGGGCTACGACATCACGCTCGCGATCGACGGCACGTCGGCCCGATCCGCGTTCCGGACCCTGGTTCCGGATCTCGTCCTGCTCGACCTCGGGCTGCCCGATGCCGACGGGGTCGAGCTGTGCCGCGAGTTCCGCGCCGCGGCTCCGGCGACGTCGATCGTCGTCCTCACCGCTCGCCAGGAGGAGGCCGACATCGTCGTCGGTCTCGACGCGGGTGCCGACGACTACATCACCAAGCCGTTCCGGCTCGCCGAGCTGCTCGCGCGCGTCCGCGCGCATCTCCGGCGGCCCGAGGCCACCGAGCCCGACGAACGGGTGACCGCAGCGGAGCTCGAGATCGACGCGGGCGCGCGTCGCGCCTGGGTTGCGGGAGAGGAGCTCGCGCTGCGACCGCGGGAGTTCGACCTGCTGGTGCTCCTGGTCTCCGACGCCGGTCGGGCGGTCAGCCGCGAGCGCATCATGGACGAGGTGTGGGACGAGAACTGGTACGGCTCGACCAAGACACTTGATGTCCATGTCTCCGCGCTGCGGAGGAAGCTCGCGGAGCATCCCCGCGCCCGGGTCCCGACGATCACGGCGCTGCCACGGTACGGCTACCGACTCGACCTGCCGTGAAGCGCCGCATCTTCGGGTCGATCCTCGGCGTCACGTTCGTGGCCGTGCTGCTGCTCGGCGTACCGCTGGCGTTGTCGGTCGACCACCTCTACGCGAGTCAGGAGGTACTCCGGCTCGAACGGGAGGCGAGTGAGTCGCGGGGCGCCGTCAACGCGGGGACCATCACCGGGGGAGACCCGATCGAGTTCCCGCACGACGGCACCACGGCCTTTGCCGCCTACAACCCGTCGGGCCGCCGGATCGCGGGATCGGGCCCGGCCCGCGCCGACGCGGCCGTGGCCCGCGCCCTGCGCGGCGACGTCGCCGACACCCGGTCCGGGGGACGGATCGTCATCGCCGTACCCGTGACCAGCAACGAGCGGGTGGTCGCGGCGGTTCGTGCGAGCCGACCCGTGAGCGTCGTGACCGACCGCACCCACCGGGCGTGGCTGGTGATCGCGCTGATCGCCGCCGGCGCGCTCGGCGTCGCCGCGCTCCTCGCCCGTCGGCAGGCGCAGCGCTTGACCCGGCCGGTCGACGCGCTGGTCGACTCGGCCGAGCGGCTCGGCGCGGGTGAGTTCGGCATCCACGTCGAGCGATCCGGGATCGGGGAGCTCGATCGACTCGGCCGTTCGCTCGAGGACACCGCGCTCCGCCTCGGCGAGGCGGCCAACCGGGAGCGCGCGTTCAGCAGTGACGTCTCGCACCAGCTCCGCACGCCGATCGCCGGTCTGCGGGTGCGGGTCGAGAGCGCGCTCCGATCCGGCGACTCCGACCTCCGGGCGGCACTCGAAGAGACCCTCGTGCCGATCGACCAGCTCGAGTCGACCGTCGAGGACCTCTTGTCGCTCGCCCGCGACACCCACGCCGACCGCTCGCCACTCGACGTCCCGGCGATGCTGCACGGGACCGAGGCCACCTGGCACGGCCGGCTCGCGGCCGTCGGTCGCCCGCTCCGGGTCGAGATGGAAGCGGATCTCGCCAGCCCGAGGGTGGCCGAGCCCGCGGCGCGGCAAGTGCTCGAGGTTCTGATGGACAACGCGTTGCAACACGGCGGCGGGGCGGTGACGTTGCGCGCGAGGAACGCTCCGGGCGCGGTCATCATCGACGTGGTCGACGAGGGTCCGGTGCGGCTCGACGCCGCGCGCATCTTCGAGCGGCGGGTGGGGCGGTCCAACGGCATCGGTCTCGCACTTGCACGCACGTTGGCCGAGGCCGAGGGCGGTCGACTGCTCCTGGACGTCCCGGGACCCGGACCCGCCTTCAGCCTCCTCCTCCCCGTGCGGTCGGTCGCGGGCGCGCGGGCACCGGCGCGGCCGGCGCCATGAGACGGAGCCCGGAACCAGGGGTTCAGCGCCCGTTCAGTGGCCGAGGACGACCATCGGGTCATGGAGCCTGGGAGCCGCCTCGTACCGGGTCCGAGCCGGCGCGACCGTTGGTTGGTGCCCGCCATGTGCGGGACGCTCGCGCTCGGTTTGGCACTCGTCCTCGCGTTCTACGGGAACCGCGGCGCGAGCTCTCTCAGCGACCTGCCGCACCTGTTCCTCAAGCGGGGCATCCGTCCCGGCGCGTTTCCCTACATCGATCGCCCGCTCGAGTATCCGGTCGGTGCGGGGCTGCTGCTCTTCGTGGCGACGGCCATCGCGACGAGCGCACTCGGCGTGATGCTCGTCACCGCCGCGGGATCGGCGGCGCTCTGCGTCTGGATCGCGCAGATGCTGCGGGAGCGGGTCGGCGCCGCGCGGACCTGGCGCTGGGTGCTGGCCCTTCCCATCGTGCTGTACGCGTTCCAGAACTGGGACGTGTACGCGATCGCGGCGATGGTGTTCGGCATCCTGGCGTTCGAACGCCGCCGCGACCGTGTCGCCGGCATGGCGCTCGGCCTCGGCGCGGCGGTGAAGCTGTTCCCGGCGTTCGTCGTGATCCCGTTGCTCGCGATCCGGTTGGCACAGCGTGATCGCCGCGGTGCGCTGCGGTTGGTGGCGACGAGCAGCCTGACCTTCGGGGCGCTCAACCTCCCGATCCTGCTCGCCAACCCGCACGGTTGGTGGTGGCCCTACGCCTTCCAGTCCCACCGGCAGGCGACATGGGGAACCGTGTGGTTCTACGCCTTCCGGGTGTTCGGCTTCCCGGTCCACGGCCACTCCGGCGCGCAGCTCGCGAACGGCGTCGCGCTGCTGGCCCTCGCCGCCGGTCTCGCGTGGCTGACGGTCGTGACCGTCAGGCGCCGGTTGCTGCCCGTTCCCGCGGCCGCAGCCGCGATCGCGATCTTCGTGGTGACCGGCAAGGTCTACTCGCCGACCTACGACCTGTGGCTGGTCGTGTTCTTCATCCTGTTGCCGTTCGGATCGCGCATCTGGCGGTCGTTCGTGCTGGTCGACCTGGCGGTGTTCGTGACCGTCTACGGCTACTTCCACGGTGCCCCCTGGGCCGGGCAGGTCCGCACCATCCTCCCTGTGCTCGTGGCGGTGAGGACGTTGGTGTTGCTCGCGTTCATCCGGGAAGCGACGCGTCGGCCGACCGCGGCCAGCGAGCGCGCCGACGCCGCGGTCGGCGCCGGTAGCTACGCGTCGGGCCGGGTCGATCGACGGGCCCACGCCCTTGGAGCCCAGGCGCTCGGAGTGGGTACCCCGTCCTGACGGCGGGTGGAGTAGCGGGCCCGGGCGACCCGGGGGCTCAGTTCGTCCCGGGCACCGCCGACGCTTCGGCCCGCGCTCCGGGAGCCGGAGTGGGCTCGTGGTCCGACCCGGGCAACGCGCCTCCGGCGGTTGCACCCCGTCTCGACCGGGTCTCGGCCACGAGGTA
>JAODBH010000052.1 GCA_025463865.1 Actinomycetes bacterium
GTTCGGCCAATCGGTGGACGAGTGCGTAGACGCGCAGACGCTGGCGGAGCGCGGGGTGCTCAAATGGCGCTGGGTACACCTCATGGAACCAGTAGGCCACGCGATCGAACTGGGCGGGGAGTACATGCTGAATTGAGCATTCACCGACCTCGGCGTCATAGAGCCAGCGCGACGACGTGGGTGACCGGCGAGTTGCCTCAATCCGCAAGTCGCCGACACCAGTCGCTGCAGCGGTTCGCATGCTCCGCCGATCGACGATGCCGGACCCGGGTTACAAGCATTCCGGAACGCGTCAGTGAGGCCCCATCTCGACCTTGAGACGCCAAAACGTCTGGCCGCCCTTGGTGCCCTGCGACGCGTGGGCCTCGGCGGTGACGCGCTCAGCGTCGGCGCACGCCGTAGACACCGCCGGCAAATGTCGGGTGGACATCGCCGACGTGAAGTAGCCGACTGGGTCATTGCCGATTCGCACGACGATGCACTCGACCGGTTGCTTCGCGTGTGGATTCGCCGAGGCGACGCCGAGTTCGACGAGAAGCGGGCACGTGCGGTCATCCCAACTGGGCGGCATCGCGGCGACGATCGTCGCTTGGTAGTGCTCTTCGTGCACGACGGTGACTGTGGAGCCGTAACGCTCTGCTTCGACGTCAGCGCGTGTCGCGCTCATCCTGCGCTCGCCATTCGCGGCTGGCGGAATCGCTGGGTAAGTCAGCCGTGGTCGCAACGAAGGGTCGAGCGTGACCTTGTCGACGTCGAGGCGCGTGCAGTCCTTGGTCGTGAGCCAGACCCGAATCCCGAAGTGTCCTTCGTTCTTTTCGGCGAACCGGCCCTCCGCGTCGCGGCCGTCGACCTTCCAGCCGCCGACAATGAGGCCGCGGGCCTCGATCACACCGCCGCACGCCCGCCTGATCGCGGGCGACAGGATGGCTGCCTGGTCGCGGGCGACGTGCGCGAGGAGGTGGCCAAGAACCTCGACCCGGATCGCGTTCGCGTCGTATGGGTTCTCGGGTTCGCATCGCAGGGTGACCCCGGCCAGGGTCCGCTTGCCTTCCGGTCCCTTCGGGCCAGCGATCTCTTGGAGCGTGTCCTGGTGGTGGCTTTCACCGACGATGTTGAGTTCGACGAGTTCGTCGCCGTCGTCGACGGCCACCTCGAAGACGGGTTCCGCCGCGGCCTCGCGGGCTTCGGTGCCGGCGTCGACGCGCACCGTCGTGCCGCCCTTGAACACCTTTCGGAACAGCCCCATCGCCTGACCCCCGCCGATCTCGATCCACGAAAGCCTACGCAGAATGTCCTGCTCGCGATCTGGGCAGCGCCGGAAGGATCAGCTACTTCTTGATGAGCAGTTCGCCCCGTACCACCGCCAGCCTGCGGCCAGGTCGGCCGGCCCTCCGACACCAGATCGACGCAGGTCAGAGGGCCGAGAATTCGCTCAACATCGGGCGGCGCCGGTCCGATGGGGTTGCATGGCCAACGCTCCCGGGTGTCGTCGGTTCAGGACCTCGACGGCGGGGCTGGTCGCCGTCGTTGCGCTGATGACGCTGATCGCCGCCTCGTGCGGCGGCAGTACCGAGCGTGGCCTCGGCAAGGAGGCTGCGACGTCGACGCGCGAGCCGGCGACCGCATCGAAGGATACGAACGCGATCCACACGAAGCAGTGGCTCTTCGCGATCCAGTCATCGGGCCCCACGACCTTCGACCCGACCACGAACACCCTGGCGATGCCGACGGCAGCCGCCACCGCGTTCACCGATCGCCCGTATCGCGACACCAGGTCGACCTCGCCCGATGTGTTCGCGAACCTCTGGAACAGTCACTCCAAGAACTCGTTCGCGAAGGACCCACCGAACGCCGTGCTGACCTACTGGACCGACGCCTCTGGCGGCGGCGTCCCCCGGACCGCCGTGTGCAAGGTCACCGGCGACGTGCGGTACAGGTCGGCCGACGGCGTCCTTTCCATGGGCCTGAGCCTCTTGGAACCCAAGGGCGCGACCCTGCCCACCCACCTGTATCGCGCGTCGCTGTTCGTCGACAACGTCCCGTCGACCTGCACGAACTCGCCCGAGGACGAGGACATCATCGAGTACTTCAACGAGATCAACTTCAACGATGACATCCAGGTCGTCATCAACCAGCCCCGCCCGTCGGACAGCTTCGGGATCACCTTGACGTGCCCCGAACGCATCTCGCCCACCTACCCGTCGGCGGAATTCGACCTCCAGATGACGACCGCAGACGGATCCGCCACGACGACCTGTGACAACCAGGTGCCGATCCAGGTCAACCCGAACCAGGCTCCCGCCTTCTGCAGGAACACGCAGTGCACGTTCATGGTGACGCTCCTCAACTCGTCGACCGGCACGATCTACTCGCAGACCGAGCTGATCCTGAACCTGACCCCGGAGCCGAACCAGACGATCTATCCGGAGCTCAACGCGGCAACGCTGCCGATATGCAGCCAAGCCGGCGGCCAGTGAGCCTGGTCGGACGCCTACCTCTCGCACGGGAGCGCCGCAGCCGTCCGCCTGTCGCCATCGGTCAGACTCTGAGCCTCCCCTCGGAGTACGACACGCCGGCTATCGGGTCCCCGCGGTCCTCCGACACCAGCAAACATGCAGGCCACAGGCCGGGCGCAGTGTTGTTCCGGACCCCAATCCACGGTCTGATGCGCCAGTCTGCGGTCACGTCGGCCGGCCCTCCGACACCACAAGGTCGCACGGGCATTGCGGGCCCACTGGACTGCACTTTGGCCTGTCACGGGACCTCACCCGCTACCTCGACCGGTGCGAGCAACCGGAGCACGCGCTCTCTTCGGGCGGCGCGGCCGATCTCGGGTTGTGGCGTTCCGATGATTGCCGGTGCGGATCGGCCGGGTGGTGCGAGGACCCGTTTTCCGGTCTGAGGATCGGGTGGCCCGAGGGTCCAACCTTTGGATTTTCGGGTGTGATCCGGAGAGCAGATGAACCCGAGGTTCCACTTCGCGGTCGGGCCGCCTTTCGCGAAGTCGACCTCGGAGTGATCGATCTCGAGGTACCCGCGGGCGTGGCAATCCTGCACGCAGCATTCGCGACCCTCGACGATGAGCGCGGTCCGCACCTCGGCCGGGACGTGCCGACCGAGGTGGGCCACGGTGGTGATGTCCTTGCCCTTCTTGACGACCAGGGTCAACAGTGCGGTCCCCAACTGCTGCTGCACCCACGCCTGGCTCACGGGCCCAACTCCGGGGATGTCACAGCGCTCACCGGGCTGCGTGTTCCCGCGCACCAGCGCGGCGTGATCGATGACCACGTGCACCGTCGTAGCGACCCGTCCCGTGGATGATCCGAGCACGCTCTCGGCGAGCGCGTCGGCCGCATAGGCGTCGTGCTCCTCACGTACGCCTTCACGGTGCTTGGCCCGGAACACCTCGCGGGTCCTCTCGTCGATGAGTGCCTTCAACCCGGCGCCGACTTCGGGAGCGAGCTTGAATCGACCTTCGACCATCCCGTCGGCCGCGTTCCACATCCGGAACGACCGGGCCGCATGATGCCGCGCCGACCGGGCCTGAGGGTCCTCGGTCCGGGCCTGCGCCGCGATGCACGCGTCGCGCAACGGCACCAGACCGTCGCCGGCGTGTTCGAGGAGCTCGGTCTCGAGTGACGGGTCGTGCACCGCGACGGCGCTGATGAGCGCGACCTGCTGCGCGGAGAGATGCCCGGCCCGGAACGCGGCTTCGGTCTCCGGCAGTGACTCGAGCCGGCGAGCTTCCGCGATCACGCGCTTCGCCTGAGACGTGTGGACGCCGGCCATGCGGGCACAGAACTCGGCGGCACTGCGATCACCGTGTACCACGTACGCCTGCGTCTCCTCGATGCGTTTCGCCACCGGACCCGTCATTGCGTCTCTCGACCTACCGACCCTGCCGAGCTGCACCATCAACGCCGCCGCGACCGGCCCCGCGCACGCATCAGCATTCAACCGCCGCGTCATCGCGTCGAGCCGGTCCGCAATCTCCGTCAGCTCGTCGGTGTCATCCGTGTGCACGCCATCCGTGGAGCCCATGCACCCATCGTCGTCCGAGGGTGTGACAGGTATCCGAGACCCCAAGACGCGCGAGCGGACGACGGCTTACGCGGTCGAGCGCAGTGACCGGAAGCAGGCGCAGAGCTCCTCGGAGAGGAGTTGCGGCTCTTCCCACGCCGCTCGCGTCCTCCCGTGGAGCCCCTTGTTCGCCGGGCCGTGTCATTCCGCTGCACCTACTCGTCAGCCGCCTGCGAAGAAGTCGAGGTAGGCCTGGGCCAGGGCGGCCGGGTTCTCCAGCGCGATGTTGTGACCGGACGCGGGGATGACGGCGCCGCGGACGTCGCGAGCCACTTGCGCGAGTTGTTCGGATACCGCGTCCCCGAGATAGGCCTGCCCGCCGACGGCCAGGACCGGGCAGCTGATCGGGTCGGCGTAATGCGGGCGGTTCTGTTCGGCGTCGGTCTGGCGGGCGCGGTACATCTCCGCGATGGCCCTCGTGCCGCCCGGCTGCTCGGCCGAGTGCACGATTTCGTCGATGTCCTCCTCGGCCAGCGCGCTGGGGTCCCACATCGAGAGCCTGGCGTAGTACGTCCAGAACGGCCGTTCCCGCCCGGCGAGCAGCAGCTCGGGCAGGTTCGGCAGGCTGAAGAAGGTGAAGTGCCAGCCGGTGCGGAGGTCGTCGGCGGCGAGCGAGGGGTCCTGTCCGCCGCCTGGCAATCCTGGGCCGGCTGGCAATCCTGGTAGGAGCGTTTCCTGGAACACCAGTTGCTGCACCCGGGGGCGGTGGAAGGCGGCGACGGCGTAGGCGATGGCCGCGCCCCAGTCCTCGCCGGCGACGCGGAACTGGTCGAAGCCCAGGTGGGTGGCCAGTTCGGCGACGTCACCGGCCATCGTGGCGGTGTCGTAGCCGGTCAG
>JAODBH010000069.1 GCA_025463865.1 Actinomycetes bacterium
AGTATCACGGCGGTGTCGCCGGCAGGTACGGGCGCGGTCGACGTGACCGTGACGACCCCGGGCGGGACGAGCGCCACCAATGCGAGTGACCAATACACCTATGTGTCTGCGCCGCCGGCCGGGCCGGCGATATCCGGGGTGGGTCCGGCGTCGGGTCCGGCTGCGGGTGGGACCAGCGTCACCATCACCGGCACGGGTCTCACGGGTGCGACGGGCGTGAAGTTCGGTGCCACGGCCGCGACCTCGTTCACCGTCAACAGCGCGACCAGCATCACCGCCGTGTCGCCGGCGGGCTCGGGCACGGTCGACGTGACGGTCACGACCCCCGCCGGCACGAGCGCCGCCAACGCGGGTGACCAGTTCACCTACAGCAGCGCGCCTCCGCCGCCCCCCGGTTCGGTCCCTTCGCCGGTGGCCGGGGGATGGCAGCTCAACGGTTCGGCGCAGATCGTCGCCAGCGCGTCGCCGCCCAACCTGCAGTTGACGCCGGCGACGAACTGGCAGGTGAGCTCGGCGTTCTATCCCCTCCCGGTGCCCGGCTCGGGCATCACGGCCGCGTTCGACGCGTTCGTCGGTCCGGGCTCGGGCGCGGACGGACTCACGTTCGCGCTCGCGGATGCGAGTGTCACCAAGCCCACCGCCATTGGCGTCAACGGGGGTGGTGAAGGGTTCTCCGGGATCACCGGGATCGCGGTCTCCCTCGACCACTGGCAGAACACCGGCGACCCGTCGGGCAACTTCGTGGGCGTCGCGACGACATCGTCTCCGATGCAGTCGTTGACCTATGTGACCACCAACTCGTCGATCCCGTCACTCGTCGACGCCGTGCACCACTTCGTGGTGACGACCGCGTCGACGGGCCTGATCGTCACGATGGACGGCACGCAGGTCCTCAACTACACCGGCGCGCTGCCGCCCTACGTACTGCTCGGGTTCACGGGAGCGACCGGCGGGTTCAACGACATCCACCAGGTCCAGAACGTGACCATCACCGCGGGGCCGCCGCTGCCGGTGCCGACCGTCACCGCGGTCAGCCCCTCCTCGGGGCCGAGCACGGGCGGGACCCCGGTCACGATCACCGGGACGAACTTCACGGGTGTCAGCGCCGTGAGCTTCGGCGCCACGCCGGCCGCGACCTACTCGGTCCAGAGCGACACCTCCATCACCGCCACCGCCCCGGGCAGCAACGTCGGCCCCGTCGACGTGACGGTCACCACCGGCCAGGGAACGAGCGCGACGAGCTCGAGCGACCAGTTCAGCTACACCGCGCCCCCCGTACCGGCGGTGACCGGTGTCAGTCCGACCTCCGGGCCCAGCACGGGCGGGACGCCGGTCACGATCACGGGCGCGAACCTGAACGGCGCGTCGGCCGTGACCTTCGGCACCACGCCGGCCACGACGTATTCGGTGCAGAACGACACCACCATCACCGCGACGGCACCGGCCGGCACGGGCACCGTCGACGTCACCGTCACCAACGGAAGCACGAGCGCAACCAACGCGAGCGATCAGTTCACCTACGTCGTCGGACCGCCACCCCCACCCGTCGTCAACAGCGTCGACCCGTTCGGCGGACCGGCCGGATCCTTGGTCTCGATCGGGGGCATGAACCTCGCCGGCGCCACCGCGGTCAACTTCGGCGCCACGCCGGCAGCCGGCTTCGTCGTGAACAACGACGCCACCATCACCGCCACCGCCCCAGCAGGGACCGGCACCGTCGACGTCACGGTCACGACCCCCAGCGGCACGAGCGCGACGGACTCCGACGCGCAGTTCACCTACACCGAGGGCCCGGTCCCCGGGTCGGTCCCGTCGCCGGTAGGGGGCGGATGGCAGCTCAACGGCTCGGCCCAGCTCGTCACCAGCGCGTCGCCGCCCAACCTGCAGCTGACCCCGGCGACGAACTGGGTGGCGGGCTCGGCCTTCTATCCCACCCCGGTGCCCGGGTCCGGCATCACCGCGTCGTTCGACGCGTTCATCGGTCCGGGCGCGGGCGCCGACGGGCTGACGTTCACGCTCGCGGATGCGAGCGTCACCAAGCCCACGGCCCTGGGTAACAACGGTGGTGGCGAAGGGTTCTCGGGCATCAACGGGCTCGCGGTCTCCCTCGACCACTGGCAGAACGCAGCCGACCCGTCGAGCAACTTCGTGGGCATTGCCACCGCGTCGTCGTCGCCGACGCAGTCGTTGACCTATGTGACCACCAACTCGTCCATCGGGTCGCTCATCAACAGCGTGCACCACTTCGTGGTGACGACCTTCTCGACGGGCATCACGGTGACCATGGACGGTACCCAGGTCCTCAACTACGGAGCCAACCTCCCGCCCTACGTGCTCATCGGTTTCACGGGCGCGACCGGAGGGTTCAACGACGTCCATCAGATCCAGAACGTGGCCATCACCGCGGGGCCGCCGCCGCCCGTACCCACCGTCACCGGCCTGAGCCCGGCTTCAGGTCCGAGCACGGGTGGGACCCCGGTCACCGTCACCGGCACCGGGCTGACGAGTGCCTCGGCCGTGGCCTTCGGTAACACCCCGGCCGCGGCGTTCTCGGTGGAGAACGACACCACCATCATCGCGAGCGCCCCCGCCGGCAAGATCGGCAGCGTCGACCTGACGGTCACCACGGCCGGCGGCACGACCGCGACCAGTGCGGCCGACAAGTTCACCTACACGACGCCGCCGGTGCCCACCGTGACCGCAGTGAGCCCGACCTCGGGGCCGAGCACCGGCGGGACCACCGTCACCGTCACCGGTACCGGGCTCACGGGCGCGTCGGCCGTGAACTTCGGGGCGAGCAACCCGGCGCTCTTCTTCAACGTGACCAGTCCGACGTCGATGACGGTCACCTCGCCCGCCGGCCCACTCGCTACGGTCGACGTGACGGTCACCACCCCGGGAGGGACGAGTCCCGCAAGCGCCGCCGACAAGTTCACCTACACCGTGCCACCCGCGCCCGTGGTCAGCGGCCTGAGCCCGACCTCGGGACCGAACGGCACCTTGGTCACGATCACGGGGACGAACTTCTCCGGCGCGACCGCGGTCAACTTCGGCGCCACCGCGGCGACCTCGTTCACCGTGAACAGCTCGACCACCGTCTACGCCACCGTCCCGCCCGGGACCGGCGCCGTCGACGTGACCGTCACGACGCCCGGTGGCACGAGCGCCGCGAGCCCGAACGACCGGTACACCTATGCGGTGCCATCCGCACCCACGGTCACGGGTGTGGGTCCCGCCTCGGGATTCGCGGGCACCTCGGTGGTCGTGACCGGCACCAACTTCACCGGCGCGACCGCCGTCAACTTCGGCGCCACCTCGGCGACGTTCACCGTCAACGGCGATACCAGCATCACGGCCACCGCTCCGGCGGGGACCAGCATCGTGGACGTGACGGTCATCACCTCGGGTGGTGCGAGCGCAGCCGGCACGGCGGATCAGTTCACGTACCTGCCGGGGCCGCCGCCGCCGTCGCAGGTCGACACGTACCGCGGCGACCTCGGGAAGACCGGCTACTACCCCTCCGAGACCGGTGTCACGACGACCAACGTGACCCATCTCAAGGCGAAGTGGACCGCGACGGGCGGCACGGGCGCCTTCGCGCAGCCCATCGTGGCCAACAACCTGGTGTATTGGGGGGACTGGAAAGGCGTCGAGCACGCAACCGATCTGACGGGGAAAGATGTCTGGACGGTCAACGTCGGGGTCACCACCGACGCCTCGTGCAGTCCTTCGACGGCAGGAGTGAGCGGCACGGTCACTGCCGCCGACATGAACGGCACGCCGGTCGTGTACGTCCCCGGCGGTGACGGCAACCAATACGCCCTGAACGCGCTCACCGGCGCAATCATCTGGAAGACGAACCTCGGCGCGCCGCCTGCGGTGTACCTGTGGGCCTCGCCCGTCCTCTTCAACGGGAGCCTCTACGAAGGAGTCTCGTCGTTCGGTGACTGCCCGCTCGTCCAGGGCCAACTCGTGCAGATGGACGCCGCGACCGGAGCCATCCAGCACGTCGCCAACATGGTGCCGGACAGCTGCGTCGGTGCCGGGATCTGGACGTCGCCGGCCGTCGACCCGACCGACGGCAGCGTCTACGTGACCACCGGCACGCCGAATTCCTGCCACGTACCCGGGCCCAACCTGGCCCCGGCGATCGTCAAGCTGCGAGCCAGTGACTTGACCATTCTGTCGAGCTGGACCGTCCCCGTGGCGCTGCAGCAATTCGGTGACATGGACTTCGGCGGGACCCCGACGCTCTTCACCGCCACCATCAACGGCGCGCCACGCGCACTGGTGGGAGCCCTCAACAAGGACGGTCTCTTCTTCGCCTGGGACCGGAACAACCTGGCCGCGGGCCCGGTGTGGCAGTCGACGATCGCCGACCCCAGCGGAAGCCCCCGCTCGATCGTCTCGGCCAGCTTCGACGGCAAGTACCTCTACGTCGGAGGGGGCGGTGCGGTGATCAACGGCACGAGCTGCTACGGGAACATCAGCGCGCTCGATCCGGCCTCTGGCGCATTCGTGTGGCGGTCGTGCCAGACCAGCTTCATGACCGCGGGGATCACCGAGGTGCCCGGACTGCTCATCGAGGGCGTGGGCGCCGGCGGCAAGCTCATGTTCATCAACACCGCGAACGGCGCCACGGTGTTCACCTACAACGCGGGCAGCACGGTGCAAGGCGAGGTGACGGTGAGGAACGGCATCGTCTACGTTCCGCTCGCCAACGGGAACCTCGTCGCGCTCGGGCAGTAGCTCGGCGACGGGCCCGGGGAAGCAGCCGCCGCGCGGCTCACGCAGTACGGTCGCTTCTGGCCTGTCGCCGACGGGGACACACCGAGATGAGCGATGCGATGGACGTCCCGACCAGGGAGATCGGCGCCTGGCTGATCGACATGGACGGCGTCCTGGTCCGTGAGGAGCACCCCATCGACGGTGCGGCAGCGTTCCTCGACGCGCTGGCCCGGCGGGGAACTCCGTTCCTCGTGTTGACCAACAACTCGACGTACACGCGGCGTGATCTCGCGGCGCGGCTCGCGACCTGGGGCATCGAGGTGGCCGAGGACCGCATCTGGACCTCCGCGCTCGCGACCGCGACGTTCCTCGAGCACCAACGGCCGAAAGGAACGGCGTACGTGATCGGCGAGGTCGGCCTCACCACCGCGATGTACAACGCCGGGTACACGCAGACCGGGCACGATCCGGATTACGTGATCCTCGGCGAGACCCGCAGCTACAGCTTCGAACGGATCACCAAGGCCATCCGGCTGATCGAGGGAGGGGCACGGTTCATCGCCACCAACCCCGACGTCACGGGGCCCTCGAGCGATGGCCCGCTTCCGGCGACGGGTTCGGTGGCCGCGCTCATCAGCAAGGCGACGGGCGTCGAGCCCTACTTCGTGGGCAAGCCCAACCCGTTGATGATCCGCACCGCGCTGAACAACCTCGACGCGCACTCCGAGGACACCGCGATGGTGGGCGACCGCATGGACACCGACGTGGTCGCGGGTCTCGAAGCCGGCCTCCACACGGTGCTGGTCCTGTCGGGGATGTCGGACCGCGCCGAAGCGGCGCGCTACCCCTACCAACCGTCCCGCATCGTCGAATCCGTCGCCACCCTGGCCGACGAACTGTCCTAGCCGACCCCACCGCGTCGGCGTCCCCAGGGCCCAACAATCGGGTCCTGGAGACGCCCTACGCTGCCGCGCATGCAGATCCTGGTGAACGAGCAGGGGGGAGCGCTCCTCGACGCCCGGGCCGACGCGCTCGGTGACGACGTCGAGCTGGTTCGGATGACGGCCGACGGGCGACTGTTCGTCGACGGGCAGGAGCGGGCGCGCGCCGACGTGCATCCCGAGGTCGCCTTCGCCAGCGCGCACACGTTCACCGACGGCACCGGGCCGGTCTGGGTCGGGTTGCTGGAAGGGATGCCGTCGGTCCGCTGGCTGCAGTCACCCGCCGCCGGCCACCTCGCGTTCTACGACGACCTCCTGTCGCGCGGTGTGCGGGTGAGTGGCGCCCACGTGAACGCCATCCCGATCGCGGAGTACGTGATCGGTGCGGTGCTCGCCGACGCGCAGCGGGTCGACGAGTGGGCCCTGGCCCGTGCGGAGCGGGCGTGGCGACCGCACCAGTTCCGGGAGATTGCCGGCACCACGTGGCTGATCGTCGGCCTCGGCGCGATCGGCTCCGCGGTCGCGACCCGAGCCGCCGCGTTCGGTGCCCAGGTCATCGGGGTTCGCCGCCATCCGACGGGAACCGAGGTCGTCGACGAGGTCGTGCGGCCCGCCGATGTGCCTGGCGTGCTCGGGCGCGCCGACATCGTCGTCCTCTCCGCGCCGGCGAGCTCCGAGACCACCGGCCTGGTCGACGAACGGTTCCTCGCGAGGATGAAGCCCGGTTCGGTGCTGGTGAACGTGGCCCGGGGCGCGCTGGTCGACGAGTCCGCGCTGCTTGCCGCGCTCGACCGGGGGCAGCTGTCGCGCGCCATCCTCGACGTGTTCTCCACCGAGCCGCTGCCCGCCGACAGCCCGCTCTGGGCCCATCCCGGTGTCGTGCTCACACCGCATTCGTCGGCCGGCGGCACCGGACGCCACGACCGGGTGGCCGATCTCTTCGTGGAGAACCTGGCGCGGTATCGCAGCGGCCGACCCCTGTTGCACGAGCTCGAGCCGGCGCCCGACGCGTCGACGGAGCGCGAACCGGCCCCGTCGGCGGCGCCGCCACGTGTCCGCTTCGCCGTCGTGGCCGAGATCGAGACCGAGGCGCGTCGCGTGGTCGACCCGGAGGTGTGGGACTTCGTCGGCGGAGGCGCGGGCGACGAGGACACCCTCGCCGACAACCGCCGGGCGTTCTCCCGGTTCACCTTCCGACCCCGGCTCCTCACCGGCTCGCCGCCGCCACAGACCGCCAGCAGCTTCCTCGGGGTCGACGTCGCGACGCCGTTGCTGGTGGCCCCGTTCGCGGGTGACTCGCTCCTCCACGTCGACGGGTACCGCGCGGTCGTCGAGGGCGCGTCCCGGCTCGGCACGATCGCGATCGTCCCCGAGGTCACGGCCGAGCCACTCGAGGCGCTGGCCCGCGCGGGCCGCGACGCGGGCGCGATCTTCCAACTGAGCCTCCGTCATCCCGACGAGCGACTCGTCGACATCCTCCGGCGGGTCGCAGACGCCGGCTTCGCGGGCGTGTGCGTCACCGCTGATGCGCCGGTCGTCGGGATCCGGCGCCGGGACCGCGGCAACCGGTTCAGCGCGGGTTCGCGCATGGTCGTCGGCAACTTCCCCGTCGGGGCGGACAAGCCCTCGTCGTTCATGGGGGGCGGTCACTCGCGGCCGCCGATGTCGTGGGGGTCGCTCGGCGCGGTCATGGCCGCGACGACACTGCCGTTCGCGGTGAAGGGCGTGCTCACCGCCTCGGACGCACGCGCCGCGCTCGACATCGGCGCCGCGGGCATCTACGTGTCGAACCATGGAGGCAGGCAGCTCGACGGTGCCCCGGCCACGCTCGACCAACTTGTCGAGGTCGTGGACGAGGTGGGGGACGCGGGCGAGGTCGCGTTCGACGGCGGTGTGCGTTCCGGCGCGGACGCGGTCAAGGCCCTCGCCCTGGGTGCGCGGGTGGTGCTCGTCGGGCGCCCGGCGGCCTGGGGCCTTGCGGCCGGGGGCGCCGACGGCGTGGCCCGGGTCCTCGAGCTGATCAACGAGGAGCTCGTCGCCACGCTTGCGCTGCTCGGCACGCCCGACCTCGTGTCGCTCGACCGATGGGCCCTGCAACCCGCCCCTTGACGGTACCGAACGTATGTTCGTATCGTCGGCTGTCCATGGCGATGCCGAAGGCGCAACGCGCGACGATCCTCCACGCGGATCTCGACTCGTTCTACGCGTCGGTGGAGCAGCTGCTCGACCCCACCCTCCTCGGTCGGCCGATCGCGGTGGGAGGCGGGGTCGTGCTCGCCGCCTCCTACGAGGCCAAGGCGTTCGGCGTCCAGGGAGGCATGTCGGGGCGGCGCGCGCAGGAGCTGTGCCCTGGACTCGAGTTCGTGGGTGGCCATTTCTCGGAGTACCAGCGGCTGGGCGACGAGATGGTCGACGTCCTGCGCGACTTCACGCCGGTCATCGAGCGCATCTCGATCGACGAGGCGTTTCTCGACGTCACCGGCTCCGTGCACCTCTTCGGCCCGCCGGCCCAGATCGCGTCCGAGATCCGGCGCCGAGTGCGGGTCGAGCTGGGCCTGCCGGTCTCGGTCGGTGTCGCGACGACGAAGCACCTCGCGAAGGTCGCCTCGCAGGTGGCGAAGCCCGACGGCCTCGTGGTCGTGGAGGCCGGTGAGGAGCAGGAGTTCCTCGATCCGCTTCCGGTGGAGCTGCTGTGGGGTGTGGGCCCGGCCACCCGGGAGCGACTTGCGAGCCGAGGCATCCGCACGATCGGCGCGCTCGCGGCCACCTCGCCGGGGACCCTCCGGAAGCTGCTCGGCAACGCGGTCGGCACCAAGCTCGGTTCGCTCGCCGCGAACGCCGACCCCCGCCGCATCGAGACCGGAGCGCGGGTCCGTTCGGTCGGTGCACAGTCGGCGCTGGGCCGCCGTGTCGCCGACGAGCGGGTGCTGCGGGGCGCGCTCGGCTTCTTGGCCGACCGCGTGGCGAGCCGGCTTCGGGCCAAGGGCCGAGCCGGGCGGACCGTCACCGTGCGGGTGCGCTTCACAGGCCTACGGTCGGTGACGCGCTCGGTGACGCTTCCCTGGGCGATCTCGGTGACGCTCACCCTCGCCGAGCTCGGCGTGGATCTGGCCCTGTCCGCGCTGGCCGACCACCCGAGCGAGCGCGAGATCACGCTCCTGGCGATCTCGGTCTCCAACCTGGTCCCGGAGTCGGCGCTGCAACTCGAGCTCGAGCTCGACACCCGCGTCGATCAGCGGCACCGGCCCGGCACTGCGGCCGGCGCGGCCAGGTGGGCGTCGGACCGCGCGGTCGACGCGGTCAGAGATCGCTTCGGGAGGGACGCGGTCGGCTACGGCGACGTGATGTTCCGGGACGATCGCGGCGTACCCGACGCGTTCCGCGAGCTGGCCGAGAAGGAGCTGCCCGACGGGCGATGACCGGCCGGTCGCGTCGCGGTCAGGCCAGGACGACGACCGTCGTCCCGACCGGCGTCCAGTCCCAGAGCTCCTTGGCGTCGGCCTGGTTCTGACGCACGCAGCCGTGGCTCAACGGCGACCCGAGCTGCGAGTCGGATTGGATGGGCGTGCCGCTCGGCGTCAGGGGGATGCCGTGGAACCCGATGTCGGTGCTGTGGCCGAAGGCGAAGCCCACGAAGTACGGCAGCGAGAGGCTCCCCGACCGGCCCGGCATCAACTTCCGCATCACGTGGTACGTGCCCGGGTTGGGGACGCCGCGACGACCCGACACGCGGTAGGAGTCGTAGAGCGTGCCGTCGTCGTTGACGAGCCAGATGCGCTGGCCGGAGTTCGAGTACACGATGCGCTTGCCCGAGCCCGAGTTGTCGGGGATCGGCGGCGCGGAGAGGGCGCGCGGGGTGCTCGGCATGGGCGGAGTCGTGCCGCTGACCCAGTAGCCCTGCCCGTCAGGCCGGGCCGCGAACGCGTTCGCCTGGTACGGGAGCTGGCCCGTTGCCGCGCCGAGGAACTTGGCGTCGCCGAACGTGAACACTCCGCCGTTGTTGTCGGCGATCCAGTAGCCGTGCCCGCTCGGTGTCGGTGCGATGCCGATCACCGCGCCGCCGCGCACGTCGGCCGCGGCGCCGTAGAAGGTCGCGTCGCCGAAGGTGTAGACGCCGCCGTTGCCGGTGGTGATCCAGTAGCCGTGGCCGCTCGGCGTGGCTGCGGCCGCGAGCACCCACGAGGAGGCGATGCCGGCGGCGGAGCCGAAGTACTTGGCGTCGCCGAAGGTGAAGACCCCGCCGTCGAGCGCGACCAACCAGTAGCCGTGACCCGAGGGGGTCGGAACGATCTCGACGATCGGAGCATCGAGCTTGATGTCACCGGTCGACCCGTAGAAGTTGGCGTCGCCGAAGGTGAAGACCCCGCCGTCACCGGCGACCAGCCAGTAGCCCTTGCCGGTCTTCGTGGCCGCGATCCCGACAATGGGCCGCTGGAGCTTGAGGGAGCCGGCCGATCCGTAGAACTGGGCGTCGCCATACGTGAAGACGCCGCCGTCGGTGCCGGCGTACCAGTAGCCGTCGCCCGACGGGGTGGGGGCGAGGCCGACCGTGCGCGGTCCGACCGGCGTACCGAGCTCCTTTGCGCTCCCGAACGCCTTGACCGCCGAGGTGGCACCGTCGGCCGCGGCGGGCTGGGCGGTGCCGGCGATCACCAGTGGCGAGACGGCCATGGCCGCCACGACGAGGCCGGCGAGAAAGCGCTGGGTGCGACCCACGATCCGGTGGTCCCTTCGACGCGTCATCCGGTGCTCTCGGCGCGCGGAGAACCGCGCCTGAGCGGAACAGGACGTCGGGCCGGGCCGCGCGAGCGGGAGTGGCGACATTCTGCGTGACCCGACCGGCTTCTGCACCGCCGAACGGCTCGGATCACGCGATTTCTTTCGTGCGGCCCGGGCGAACGACCGCATGAGACCGGTCAGGTCACGAGTGCGCGAGCACCGATCCGTCGGCGAGCTCGGCGTGCGGCAGGCACAGGTCGTCGTACTCCGCGATCACGATCGGAGCCGCGTGCTCGCCACAGGCCGGGCAGGTCGGGTCCCGGCGCACCTTGAACGTCCGGAAGCTCTGCTCGAGCGCGTCGTACGCCAGCAGACGGCCGCGGAGCGGGTCGCCGAGGTCGAGGAGGAGCTTGATCGCCTCGAGCGCCTGGATGCTGCCGATGATGCCAGGCAGCACTCCGAGGACGCCGGCCTCGGCGCAGCTCGGCGCGAGCTCCGGGGGCGGCGGCTCGGGGAGCAGGCAGCGGTAGCACGGCCCGTTGTACGGGTCGAACACCGTCACCTGACCTTCGAAGCGGAAGATCGACCCGTGCACGACGGGGATGCGCTTCAACAGTGACGCGTCGTTGACGAGATAGCGCGTGGGGAAGTTGTCGGTCCCGTCGACGATCACGTCGTAGCCGTCGATGATGTCGAGCACGTTGTCGGCGCCGAGACGCACGTCGTAGGTGACGACGTCGACGTCGGGATTCAACGCGGTGAGCGTCTTCTTGGCGGAGTCGACCTTGCGGTCGCCGATGCGCTCG
Organism: Actinomycetes bacterium; assembly: GCA_025463865.1. Taxonomy (GTDB): domain Bacteria; phylum Actinomycetota; class Acidimicrobiia; order IMCC26256; family Chersky-534; genus Chersky-534. The sequence continues at coordinate 11,195 of JAODBH010000069.1, forward strand.
AGGTTGTGCAGGATCTGGCGCTGCAGGTTCGACGCGTCGACGACGTCCATGTCGATGATGCCGATCGTGCCGACGCCGGCGGCCGCGAGGTAGAGCGCGGCGGGGGAGCCGAGGCCGCCCGCGCCGAGGAGCAGGACCTTGGAGTCGAGGAGCTTCTGCTGACCCTCTTCGCCCACTTCCGGCAAGAGGATGTGGCGGCCGTAACGGTCGCGCTGCTCGGGGGTGAGCGTGTTGGGCGTGACCCAGTTCCGCCCCTCGTTCTTCCAGCGCCCGAAGCCGCCGGCCAGGGAAACGACGTTGCTGTAGCCGAGCTCCTGCAGCGTCTTGGCCGCGAACGCGGAACGGATACCGCCGGCGCAGTAGACGACGACGGGCGTGTCGTGGTCGGGGATCTTGTTCTCGACCTGGCTCTCGAGGTGACCGCGGGGGATGAACACGGAGCCGGGGATCATGCCCTGCTCGAACTCGTCGAGCTCGCGCACGTCGAGGAAGGTCGTTTCCCCTACCCGCGGCTCGGCATCGGCCGGACTGATCTCCTCGATCTCCGACTTGGTCTGCTTCAGCAGCTCACGAAAACTCGGCATCAACACTCCCCGGAATGGCGCTTGCAGCTTGAAATGCTACTGCAGCAGTCGGATATTCCCAACGGTCAGACGAGGGCGACCAGGGCCGGGAGCACGGTGCCGAGCTGCTCGCGGACGACCACGTCGGCGAGCGCGTCGAACGGGGTCTCCTCGGCATTCAGAATCACGAGCCGGCTGCCGTTGCGCAATGCGATCTCCGGGAGCGCGGCTGCGGGATAGACGGCGAGTGACGTGCCGATCGCGAGGAACACGTCGGCCCGGCCGGCCTCCAGTTGCGAACGCTGCAGGTCGGCCGCGACGAGGTTCTCGCCGAAGCTGATCGTCGCCGACTTCAAGATCCCGCCGCAGTGGAGGCACTCGGGGTCGTCCTCACCGGCCCGGACCCGTTCCAGGGTGTCGTGCATCGGGCCGCGCCAGTCGCACGTCATGCACTTCGCCTCGCGCACGTTGCCGTGGATCTCGACGACGATCGCCGGCGACTGGCCGGCGGCGTGATGCAGGCCGTCGATGTTCTGGGTGACGAGCGTGTCCAGGCGGTCCTTGCGTTCGAGCTCCACGAGCGCGCGGTGCGCGGCGTTGGGCTCGGCGCTCCACATGCCGCTGTTGATCCGGTTCTGCCACGCGGTGCGGCGCACCTCCGGATCGGACATGTAGTACTGCAGCGTCGCGGTCTTCTCCGCAGCCGGATTCTTCGTCCACACGCCGTTCGGACCGCGGAAGTCGGGGATGCCCGACTCGGTCGATATGCCGGCGCCGGTCAGCACCGTGACGCGCCGCGCATTCCGGAGCCAGCCCGCGATCTTGTCGAGCTCGGCTCCGGACATGCGCGTCAGGATATTCGCCCTACGAAGGCAATCCCCCCGCCGTGCGCAGCCACCCGGACCACGCGCTGCCCGGCGTCAGCTGCCAGCGGTGGGAAATGGCGCCGTTGGGTTCCGCACCGAAGAGCTCGACGCGGCCGTCGGCGTTCGTCTCGGCGGCGAGGTGCGAGAACGCACCGTCGAATCGCGACCAGGCCGACCAGTCGTTTCCGCCTGCTCGCATCTGCCATTTGTGAAAGACGGCGTGCGACGCATCGGTTCCGAACATCTCGAGCCGGCCGTCGCGGTTGCGGGCGACCGCGAGGTTCGTCAGCACGCCCGAGATGTGGGCCCACGGCGACCAGGCGGCACCAGGCGCGACCTGTGATCGGTGGAAGATCGCACCGTTGGCCGTGACGCCGAAGAGCTCGATGCGGCCGTCGGCATTCGTCTCGGCGGCGACGTCGGAAAGCCCGCCGTCGAAGACTTTCCAGCCCGACCACGTTCCACCGGGTGTCAGCTGCCACTGGTGGTACACGTTGTGCGCCGAGTTGGTGCCGAACGCCTCGAGCCGCCCGTCTCGGTTGCGCGCGATCGCGACGTTGTCGAGCGTTCCTCCGACGTGCGCCCACGACGACCAGAAGACGCCGGGCGCCTGTTGCCACTTGTGGAAGAGCGTGCCGTTCGCAGTGACGCCGAAGACCTCGAGACGACCGTCGGCATTGGTTTCGGCGGCGATGTGCGAGAGGTTCCCGTCAAACGCGGACCAGTCCGACCAGGCCCGGCCCGCGCTGGCCTGCCAGGCGTGAAACGTCGCGCCGCTGCTCGCGACATCGAACACCTCCAGCCGGCCGTCGGCGTTGCGGGCGACCGCGAGCGGTGAGCCCGGCGCACTCGTCGCGAGCCCGAAGTCGAGGTACTTCGTGAACCCGCGGCTCGCGGGCGTGCCCGTCCACGTTCGGCCGACGCCGCCACCGCCGGCGTTGTATTCGCTGACCGTGATGCGCCCGTCGGGCAATACGTCGTCGATGAAGGCAACATGGCCGGCGTTCCCGACGATGACGGCCACGTAGTGGCGGGCCGGAACGTCGCGCAGGCTGACTCCGGCTCGCGGCCCGGCGGATGTCGCCCACTCGCCCGCGCTGTGCAGGCCGCGGGTCTTCGTGTCGGACACGCCGAGCGACTGCAGCTTCCACGCGACGAAGTCGGTGGCGTTGCGGTAGTAGTAACCGCGCGTGGAGATCAGTTCGTCGGGGACTTGTCGGCGGCCATCGTGATTCTCGTCGACCCACCACTCGTAGTCGGGAGCGTTGGGCCGGTACGCCGCGGCGGTCGCGTTCGGATAGCCGAGCGTGTCCGCCCCGGCCGGTGCGGCGGCGAGGGTGGTGCCGCCGACGATCAACGTCGTGATGAGTAGGAACCCGAGCGCGCGCATGATGCTCCACTGATTTGGCGAATGGTTGGGCGAAACGTTCCGGGAGAAGCGACGTTCGGGGGAACAGCAAGATGATTCGCAGCAGGGCGGGGCGGACCCCACGGGCCGCCCCGCCCCGGCGATGCGTCACCGGCGGGGGGCGGAGTGCCGGCGACGACTTCTGGTTGGATCAGCTGTGGGAGTTCACGACGCTTCCGGCAATGGGCCTTCCGGCAACGGAGCTTCGGGCAATGCGGCTTCCGGCAACGGTGCCTCCCTCCCTGCTCCGTCGTTCAAGATGACGGCCTGCTCGCGCGCCCAACGCACGGCTTCGTGCGCGAGCGCGGGATGGAACCCGCCGGCATGCAACGCGCGTTCGACCGCGTCGAGGGGCTCGTCCTGCACGAGCAACGTGAGCGCGAACCGCCGGGCGCGCCGGCGCGCGATGTCGACGGGTTTCGTCGCCTGTTCTTCGACCCATTCCGCGTGGCGCGCCTGCAGCCCCGACGGCAGCCGCCGCACGTGGCGCCGGTGCACCGGCGGCAAGGTCTTGCGCACCGCGATCGTGACGTCGCCGTCCGAGCACGCGAGCTCGAACTGCTGGAGGCGCGTCAGACTGCGGATGAGGGGAGAGTGCTGGCCCTCACGGGGCCCGAGCCCGAGTGCAGCCGCCGTCTCGGCGACGGGCAGGTCGACACCTTTGGGGCTCGACTCGAAGCGGTCCGCGAGGTGTCGGAGCAGGAGGAGCGCCGTAGGGCCGAGCGTCGGCAACCAGAACGTCTCGACGTACCAGCTGCGCGGATCGTGGCCGATCGCGTCGAGAACCGGATCGGGCCAGGGCATTACCCGGATCGCACCGGTCATCGCAGCCTCCAGAGGGCGTCTGAGATCACGTCAAGTTGTGTAGAAATGTATAGCACGGCCACGGTCGCTCCGCAATGCCGTCGGGCGAGAACTTGGGTGCTCGTCCCCGCGGCCGGTGCGTACCGGGTGCAGTCGCCGGCGTGGGTACGTTGGGAGAGTGAAACTCGAGCGCGCCACGTACGTCACGTGTGACCAGTGTCAGGCCCTGTTCAAGGCCGGCACGTTCAAAGACGGGAGCACGCCCACCGCGTGCCCCACGTGCCGGGTGGGTGTCGATCCCAAGGGCCAGTCGGTCACCATCGACACCGAATCGCGCTTCTAGACCCCGCTTCGTCTCCGTCGACGCGGATCCGTTGCCGCGCGGCTTCGCGGTCCGGCCCCGGTGCGTGGTTCACTATCGAACATGACGGAGTCCGACCTCGATCGTTGGCGTGACCTGGCGTCCGGGGAGCTGAAGGGCGCCGATCCCGACACGCTCACGTGGGAAACGCCCGAGGGAATCGCGGTGAAGCCGCTCTATACCGCGGCCGACCTCGAGGCGCTCGAGACCGTCGGCGGGTTGCCCGGCATCGAGCCGTTCGTGCGCGGACCGCGCGCCACGATGTACGCGAACCGGCCGTGGACGATCCGCCAGTACGCGGGCTTCTCGACCGCCGAAGAGTCGAACAAGTTCTACCGCCAGAACCTCGCAGCCGGGCAGATGGGACTCTCCGTCGCGTTCGATCTCGCGACGCACCGCGGGTACGACAGCGATCACCCGCGCGTCGTCGGGGACGTCGGCAAGGCCGGTGTCGCGATCGATTCCGTCGAGGACATGAAGATCCTCTTCGACGGCATCCCGCTCGACAAGATGTCGGTGTCGATGACGATGAACGGCGCAGTGCTGCCGGTGCTCGCGGGGTACGTCGTCGCCGCCGAAGAACAAGGTGTGAGCCAGGACAAGCTCACGGGGACGATCCAGAACGACATCCTCAAAGAGTTCATGGTCCGCAACACCTACATCTACCCGCCCGATCCTAGCATGCGGATCGTCGGCGACATCATCCAGCACACCGCGCAGTTCATGCCGCGGTTCAACTCGATCTCGATCTCCGGCTATCACATGCAAGAGGCGGGCGCGACCGCGGTGCAGGAGCTCGGCTTCACGCTGGCGGACGGCCTCGAGTACGCGCGCTATGCCGCGTCACGTGGTTTGTCGGTCGACGAATTCGCGGGGCGACTCTCGTTCTTCTTCGCGATCGGCATGAACCTGTTCATGGAGGTCGCGAAGCTGCGCGCGGCGCGGCTCTTGTGGGCGCGCATCATGACCGACCTCGGCGCGCAGAAGCCCGGTTCGAAGATGTTGCGCACGCACTGCCAGACGTCGGGCGTGTCGCTCATGGAGCAGGACCCGTACAACAACATCGTCCGCACCGCGTACGAGGCGCTGGCCGCGGTGCTCGGTGGCACGCAGAGCCTCCACACGAACGGGTTCGACGAAGCGATCGCGTTGCCATCGGACTTCGCGGCGCGCATCGCGCGCAACACGCAACTCATCCTCGCCGAGGAGACGGGCGTCAACCACGTGATCGATCCGCTCGGCGGCTCGTACTACGTCGAGGCGCTCACGCAGTCGCTCGCCAACGAGGCATGGGCGTTGATCCAGGAGGTCGAGGGCCTCGGCGGCATGACGAAGGCCGTCGAGTCCGGCATGCCGAAGCTGCGCATCGAAGAAGCTGCTGCCCGGCGTCAGGCGCGGGTCGACCGTGGTGAAGAAGTGATCGTCGGCGTCAACAAGTACCGGCTCGACAAGGAGTCGGTGATCGACACCCGCACGATCGACAACACCGAGGTGCGGCGCCAGCAGATCGTGCGGCTCGAGCGGATCAAGGCCGAGCGCGATCCGAACAAGGTCGAGGCCGCGCTCGCGGCGCTGACCGAAGGCGCGCGAGGCGACGGCAACCTGCTCGCACTGTCGATCGAGGCGTCTCGTGCCCGGGCGACGGTCGGTGAGATCTCCGACGCGCTCGAGGCCGTCTTCGGTCGCTACCGCGCCAACATCCGTACGATCTCGGGCGTGTACGGAGGCGCGTACGCCGACGACGAAGAGTTCCAGCGGATCCGCAAGGAGGTCGAGGCCTTCGCGACCGAGGAGGGTCGTCGACCGCGCATCCTCGTGGCGAAGCTCGGACAGGACGGTCACGACCGTGGCGCGAAGGTCATCGCGACCGCGTTCGCCGACCTGGGCTTCGACGTCGACATCGGCCCGCTGTTCCAGACGCCCGAGGAGGCGGCGCGCGAAGCGATCGAGAACGACGTGCACGTGGTCGGCATCTCGAGCCAGGCCGCCGGACACAAGACGCTCGTTCCCCAACTCGTCGATGCCCTGCGGGCGGAGGGCGCGAACGAGATAGTCGTCGTGGTCGGTGGCGTGATCCCAGCGTCCGACTACGACTTCCTGCACGACGCGGGTGTCGCCGCGATCTTCGGTCCGGGCAGCAACATCCCGAATGCCGCATCGGAGATCCTCGGGTTGGTACGCCGGCGCAACCCGGCCGCGTGACAATCTCGTTCCCATGACTGCGCTCGCCGACGCGGTGCGCGCCGGCGACCGTCGATCCCTCGCCCGCGCGATCACGCTCGTGGAGTCGACGCGTGCCGATCACCGCGAGGACGCCGCCGCGCTCCTCGACGAGCTGCTCCCCGCGACCGGAAGCGCGACGCGCGTCGGGATCAGTGGCGCGCCCGGCGCGGGCAAGTCGACCTTCATCGAAGCGCTCGGCCTGAATCTCGTCGACGCGGGGCACGAGGTCGCCGTTCTGGCCGTCGACCCCTCGAGCACGCGCGGCGGTGGATCGATCCTCGGCGACAAGACGCGCATGGAACAGCTGTCGCGGTCACCACACGCGTACATCCGGCCGTCGCCGTCGAAGGGCACGCTGGGCGGCGTTGCGCGGCGGACGCGGGAAGCAATGTTGGTGTGCGAGGCGGCGGGCTTCGACGTCGTGCTCGTGGAGACCGTCGGCGTCGGCCAGTCCGAAGTTGCCGTTGCGGGCATGGTCGACCTGTTCCTGTTGCTGCTCGCACCGGGCGCGGGCGACGACCTGCAGGGCGTGAAGCGGGGAATTGTCGAGCTCGCCGATCTCGTCGTGGTCAACAAGGCCGACGGTGCCCTCGCCGATCTCGCGCGCCGCACCGCCGGTGACTACGGGAACGCGCTGCACCTGCTGCGGCCGCGCACCGACGGATGGTCGGCCCGCGTGCTCTCGTGCTCGGCGCTCCTCGGTGAAGGGATCGGCGAGGTGTGGGCGGCCGTCGAAGAGTTCATGGAGTTGGCGCGCACCTCGGGCGGTCTCGTTGCTCGGCGGGGCGAACAGGCACGCGAATGGATGTGGTCGGAGGTCAGCGAGACCTTGCTCGATCGCCTACGTGCCGATCCCCGAGTGCGCGCGGACGTGAACGGGCTCGAGGCCGACGTCGTCAGCGGCCGCACGTCGCCGACCGCCGCGGCCCGCCGGCTGCTCGAACGCTTCTCCGCCTGACCCGCCGTTTTCCCTGCCAACAGTGGGCAGGAAAACTGGCGTGTGGCGCACGAAACCCTGCCAACAGTGGGCAGGGTTTCGGGGTTAGTCGGCTTGCCAGAAGGCGTCGAAGGCGTACTGGTCGGAGTAGTGACCCTGGACCTCGGCGATGCGGCCGCCTTCCATGCGGATGAGCTGGCAGCCGGTCACGTCGAGGCGTCGTCCGTTGTGCTCGGCCGTTGCGTGCTGGATCGCGACGATGTGATCGGTCCCGACCGCGACGTCGACGAGGCCGGCGCGCAACGTGCCGCCGGAGAGCGGCCCGGTGCGGGCCAGGAAGTTGTCGTGGATCGCCTGCCAACCACGGTGGTCGCCGGCGAGTGCGCCCCGACCGGGGAGGTGCCAGACCGCGTCGGCGGTGAAGCAATCTTTCATCGTTGCGTAATCGCGGGTCACAAATGCGGCGTAGAACCGCCGGACCGCCGCGACGTCGTCGTCGCTCGTGCTCATGTCTTCGTCACTTCGGCTTCTCTCCTCGACCCGGGGGCGCCGGTCGAGGGGAGCGTAAGCGCCGAACGCGACGTTCGAGCGGTGCTAGCTGGCCTTGCGGATCGGCTCCGGTCGCTTCGGTTGCGGCGGGCGGGCCCGGCGGAGGACTTCGCGGGCCTGGGCGACCCCGAGCAGTCCAACCGACCGCGTGCGCTCGTCGAGCTGCCAGTCGGGCCGACCCACCGGGGCCGTGGAACCGCCTGGGAGCAACCGCAGCTGACTGTCGCCGATCTCCGTTTCCTTGATCGTCCTACTCCGCGTGCTCATGGTTGCAGTATCTCCTCCAGGTGTGACAACAACACCCGCGCTGCGTTACAACCCCGCGAACCCAAGGACAACTTCCCGGGCCGTCGGTCGTAGCCTGGTTGGGTGCCGGACAGCGTGTATCTCGACCATGCGGCCTCGACGCCGATGCGGCCCGAGGCGTTCGCGGCGATGGTCCCGTTCCTCGCGGAGCACCCGGGGAACCCCTCGGGTGCACACGGCGCCGCGCGCGCGGCCAAGACCGCGCTGGAGGAAGCGCGTGAAGGCGTGGCCGCACTCTGTGGTTGCACCCCGCACGAGATCGTGTTCACCGGTAGCGGCAGTGAGGCCGACAATCTCGCGATCAAGGGCGCGGCCTGGGCGGCGCGCTCGCGCGCCGCGCGTCTCGACGGTGTCGTCACCAGTGGGATCGAGCACAAGGCGGTCCTGGGAGCGTGCGATCGCCTGGCGCGTGACGGCTTCCGCGTGACCCGGGTCGACGCGGGCCCCGATGGCGTCGTCGACCTGGAAACCCTCGCCCGTGCCTTCGACGAGCACACTGCCGTCGTCTCGGTGATGCTCGTCAACAACGAGACCGGGGTGCGTCAGCCCGTCGACGAGATCGCGCGCATCGTGCGGGATCGTGCGCCCCGGGCGGTATTGCACACGGACGCGATCCAGGCGCCACAGTGGATCGACTTCGCGTCGGTCGTCTCCGACGTCTCGTTGGTCGCGCTCTCCGGCCACAAGTTCGGCGGCCCGAAGGGCGTCGGCGCGCTGATCGTCCGCGACGACACCCCGCTCGTACCGCTGGTCGACGGCGGCGGTCACGAACGCGGACTGCGGGCCGGCACGCAGAACGTCGCCGGGATCGTCGCGTTCGCCACCGCGCTCCGGATCACGCACGATCGCCGAGCCGAGGAGGTCGCGCGCATCCGGGCACTGCGCGACGCGCTCGAGGACGGATTCGCGGAGCGGATACCGGGATTCGCGGTGAACGGCGCGCCGGACGCCCGGGTTGCGGGCATCCTGCACGGCACTTTCGACGGCGTAGAAGCCGAGACGCTGCTCGTCGCCCTCGACCAGCAGGGAGTCATGGCCGCGTCGGGTTCGGCCTGTAGCTCCGGCGCGGTGGATCCCTCGCATGTGCTGCTGAGCATGGGCATGGCGCGCGGCCGGGCGTTGTCGTCGGTCCGGTTCTCGCTCGGCTACGCGTCGACGCGCGCCGACGTCGACGCCGCGCTGGTCATCGTCCCCGAAGTCGTCGCCAAGCTGAGGGCCGGCTGATGGCGCGGGTCATGGTGATGATGAGCGGTGGTGTCGACTCGTCGGTCGCCGCCGCGCTGCTGCTCGACGCCGGCCACGACGTCACCGGTGTGACCCTGAAGCTGTGGGGAGGCGAGAGCGACAGCGGTTGTTGCAGCGTCTCCGATGTCGAGGACGCGCGCCGGGTCGCCGCGCAGCTCGGGATCCCTCACTACGTCTTCAACTTCTCCGACGACTTCGACGCGAACGTGGTCGCGCCGTACGTCGATGCCTATGCGGCCGGCGAGACGCCCAATCCGTGCGTCGAATGCAATCGCACTATGAAGTTCGGGCACGTGCTCGAACGGGCGCGCCGTCTCGACTACGACTTCGTCGCAACGGGCCACCACGCGCGCATCGTCGAGACCGCCGCGGGCCCGGCACTGGCCCGCGGTGCGGATCCGGCGAAGGACCAGTCGTATGTGCTCTACATGCTCGGTCCGGACGAGCTGGCGCACACCCTGCTCCCGGTGGGGGAGTTGACGAAGTCGGAGGTGCGCCACCGCGCCCGCGACCTGAACCTGCGAACGGCTGACAAGCGCGAGAGCATGGACGTCTGCTTCATCAAGCGCGGCGGGCGCGAGGCGTTCCTCGGCGCGCGTATCGCGCGTCGTTCGGGATCGATCGTCGACGAGCACGGTATGGTCGTCGGCGCGCACGACGGCGTCGACTCCTTCACGATCGGGCAACGGCGCGGGCTCGGCGTCGCGGTCGGCGAGCGGCGCTATGTGACCGACATCGTGGCCGGCACTGCCACCGTCACCGTGGGTCCGCACGACGCGCTCCTGCAGGATCGCCTGCGGCTTCGCGATGTGCGCTGGACGCGCCGGCACTCGCAGTCGGGGCAACTCTCCGTGCAGCTTCGGGCGCACGGAACTCCGGTGCCGGCAACGGTCGAAGCGGACGAGGTGGTGTTCGCCTCGCCGCAGCCCCGCATCGCGCCGGGCCAGGTCGTCGCGTTCTACGACCGCGACGTGTGTTGCGGCGGCGGCCTCGTCGCCGAGTGACGAAGCGGAGTGATCCGCGGAGTCACGTCACGCAACCTCGATCCGGCGCGTGCGGGCCTGAGCGAGCGCGGCGTCGGCGCGTACGACCGCCACCGCGATCCGGTTCGGCTCGACGACCTCGGAGTTGCCGCGCCCGCGCCGGCGTCCGAATTCCACCGGCTCGGCCAGGTCCAACACGATCCCGCCCGCGAGTGTCCCCAACCGGAGGTCGAGTGCGCCCTCGCCGAGCGCGGCCGAGGTCGTGCGCCGCGCCGCTCCGATGTGGTCACGCGGGACGAGGACCGGTTCGGTGAGCGTGAGCGGATCCGCGATCGCGATGCCGGCCGGAACGAGCACGAACCAGCGGCATGAAAGCGGATGCAGCGAACGCACCACCAGCGCGGCGAGCGGTAGGCCGACGAGCGTCGCGACGATGCCGACGAAGATGCGACCGTCGGCAAGCAGCAACGGTCCGGTCGTGGCGCCGAGTGCCACGACCACCACGGCAACAGGGACAGGGCCGAGCAGCAACGGCATCGGCACGCGCAACGTGAAACGCTGTTCATCGCCGTACGCGAGCGCGTTGGCGCTGGCGGCCGCTACCGGCGCAGAGAGGGCGGCCGCTGCGGCAAAGCCGCTTCCGGCCACTGCGAGCAGCGCCGAAGCCGCGCTGGTCGACGTGACCGACAACACCGCGACGGCGAACGCGCACGGGGCGACGATGCGCAACACGGTGAGCGCCCATGGTCGCGGCGCGAACAAACCGAACAGTCCGACTGCCCACAGAGCCCAGAGAATGAGCTCGGCGGTCCGCGCCGGGGCCCTCGACCAGCTGTCGGTTGCATCCGTCAGTGCGGTGCCCGTCGTGACGGGGAGGAGCGCCCAGATGATGCGGGTGCACCACAGCCAGATCAACGTGCACTCCGCTTCGTCGAGTGTGCCGAGGTCGACCTATCCTACGAATCTTCATGGGCGATGCGGTGCTCGGCGGGGCGATCGGCGCGGGAATGGCGACTGCGATCGGCAGTCTTCCGCATCGCGACGCGCACGCGGCAGCCGCGCTCACGTTGCGCTGCCTGCCGGAGCTGCCGGCGGCGCCGCAGCTGCCGTGGCGTTCGCTCCGGGAGGGCGTCGTCGCACAGTGGGCGGGCGCGGTGCCGGGCGTGGTCGTGCACGACGACGGCGAGATCGAGCTCGTGTCCGCGGTCGATCCGCTCGGTCCGTTGCATCCCACGTTCGACGAGGCCAGTCACGCCGGGTTGTTGACCTTCCTCGAAGTCGCCGGGCGCCAGCCGCGCATCCCCAAGCGCGTCAAAGTGCAGATCGCCGGTCCGCTGACCCTCGGCGTCGCGTACGTCGAGGCCGGGATGGACGCGTCGATCGCGTTTCCGCTGGCGGCGCGTGTGACACGAGCCTGGGCCGGCGCGTTGGCCGAGCTCGTGTCGGCGAAGCTGCCGGAAGCGGCGCTGGTCTGCTTCCTCGACGAGCCCGCGCTCGTCTGCTGGTCGAATTCGGAAGGTCCGATCGAGCGGGAGACGGCGACCGACCTCCTGTCGACCGCGCTCGCGGCCTGCGGTGGCATGTCGGGCGTGCACGTCTGCGGCCAGGGCGATCTGCGCCTCGCGCTCGACGCCGGGCCCCAGGTCGTGCATTTCGACGTGACTGCGCTCGACCTCGACGACGCGTCGGCGCTCTCACGGTTCCTCGACGGCGGCGGATGGGTCGCATGGGGCGCCATCCCCACGCACCGACCCGTCGGCGAGCAC
>JAODBH010000080.1 GCA_025463865.1 Actinomycetes bacterium
AGGGAGGTCTTCGGCGGCGCTGCCCGGTTCGGCGCCGACGCGCACGGACTCGCGGTCGAACTGTGCCACGCCATCGAACAACTAGACCCCGTCCGACGTCGAGCCGGTGAGGTGCTCGCCGCTTCCCACACCTGGCACGCGGCCGCCCACAAGCATCTCGGGTTGTATCGGGCGGTCGCCGGCGCGCGTGTCTGAGATCGACACATGGAGTGTTTACACGTGCTGCGACAGTCGTTGGTCGCGCCCGGGGGTGGCCGGTGCCGGTGCGACGCCGTCGAACCCAACCGGTAGGTGCCGAGGGCCGCGTAGGAGCGGGTTCGGCCGGTACGGCGGTGGATCGGCGAGCAGCCGTGGATTCTCCAGCCGCCGCACGAGTTCGGTCAGGGTGATCTGCGTCTCGGGTCGGGTCAGCGGCGCACCGAAGCAGTAGTGGATTCCGCCGCCGAAGCCGAGATGTTCGTTGTACTGCCGATCGGGGTCGAACCGGTCGGGGTTGGGCGCGTGGTCGGGGTCGCGACTGCCCGCGGCGAGGACAAGGACAATCGGCGCGCCTCGGGAAATGGTGGTGCCGGCGATGTCGATGTCGTCGAGGGCGACCCGGTTGTTCAGGAATTGCACCGGTGGTTCGTAGCGCAGAAGCTCCTCCACCACGCGGATGGCCAGATCGGGTTGGCGGCGAAGGCGCTGCAGAACGTCGGGGTGGCGCAGCAGTGTGAGCATGCCATTGGCGATGAGGTTGACGGTGGTTTCGTGGCCGGCGAACAGCAGCAGCGCGGCGTTGGTCATCAGTTCTTCGCGCGACAGTCGACCTTCCGGGCCGTCGTCGGTGACCAGCCCGGACAGCATGTCGTCGCCGGGGTGGTCACGGCGGGCGTCGGCCAGTTCGCCGAGGTAGCGGCCCAGTTCGGTGCGGGCCCGGTCGCGCCGGCGCTTGCGGGTGGCGAAGTCCCCGGTGGTGGGGTCGATGGCTTCGACGATGGTGTCGGCCCACACGTGGAGGGTTGGTTCGTCCTCGCGGGGCACCCCGAGCAACCGGCAGATCACCGTGATGGGGAACGGGTACGCGAAATCGTCGACGAGGTCGACGTGGCTGCGGGTGGTGAGGTTGTCGATCAGGCCGCTGGCGATCTCGACCAGCTCGGGAATCATGCGATGAATCAGGTAGGGGTCGTGCGGAGGTCCGAAGTGTCGGGTCAGCAGTCGCCGCACCCGGTCGTGTTCGGGTGGGTCAAGGGCGATGAAGTTGGGTGGCAGCCCCGGCGGGCTCTCGTCGTCGCCGCCCATTGCGTAGTCGGCGCGGTTGCGGAGATCCGAACTGACTCGGGGGTCATGCAGCAGCGCCACGATCTCCCGGTACGTGCTGAGGATGTAGCTGCCGTCGTCGGCGCGGGTCACCGGTGTCCGGCGCAGTTCGGCGTACAGCGGATAAGGGTTGGCGCGGTTGGTGTAGTCGAGGAGCTGATCATAGACGCTGGCCGATGCCATGGCGACCCTTCGGGTTTCTATGTGCTGGGGTTCTATGTGCTGGGGACTGCTTTCTATGGGCTGGGGGACTGCCTCAGCGCACCCGATGGATGAACTGGGCGCGCCGCTCGCTCGGATCGTGGCCGGTGACCACGACCGTGGCCTGGTGGATGAGCGCGGGCTGATCGGGGAACTCCGCCGGTACGGGTCGCCGCACCTCGGGTTGGTCCACCGTGCGGAAGTTGGGTGGGAACGGGGCCGCCCGCTCGATCAGGCCCTCGTAGAATTCCAGCCACTTCGCCTGGTTGAAGGCGACCGCGGCGGTAATCCGGCCCCGATAGCCGTAGACGGCGATGAACCGGCGATCCGCGGTCGAGCCCTGCGCGATGATGACCTCGTCGGCGAACGTGGGCACTCCCACGGACTTGATCTCGACGCCGAACTGAGTGGACCAGAACTGGGGTATCGCCAGGTGCGGCCAGCGTTCGGTCTGGGAACTGATCATGTTGTGTGCCGCGATCTCGCCCTGCGCGACCGCGTTGCCCCAGTGTTCGAACGCCAGGAACTGGAAGTTGTAGAGCGGGTGCGGGGTACGCACCACGTCGCCGGCCACGAAGACGTTGTCGGTCAACATGCCGTCGACCGTGACGGCCCGCGAGCCCGCGTCGCAGGCGACTCCCCAGGGTCCGGCCGCGAGCCCGGAGTCTTGGAGCCATTCGGCGTTGCGGGCGCTGCCGAGCGCGGCGATGGCCACGTCAACGTCGAGCGCGGTGCCGTCGGACAGGTGTGCGCGGCGTAGCCGGCCGCCGGAGTCGCCCTCCAGGGCGGTGACCCTGACGTCGCAGTGCAGATCGACGCCGTGGTCGCGCTGCATGTCCGCGGCGATCTCGCCGACTACCCGCCCCAGCGCTCCGACCAGCGGTGCCGGGCCTTGCTCGGCGACGGTCACCGGTAGGCCGAGACCGCGGCAGGCGGAGGCGAGCTCGGATCCGATGAACCCGGCGCCGATAACCAACACCCGACGGGGCGCGGCGGCCAGCCGTTGCTGGAGGCCGGCGGCGTCGTCGCGGGTACGGAGCACGAATACGCCGTCCAGCGCGGCCTCCGCCGGATTGGGCCAGGGTCGGGCCCGTACGCCGGTTGCGATCAGCAGCCGGTCGAACCCGACCTCCTCGCCGTCGGCGAGGCGGACCTGTTTGCGGTCCAGGTCCAGACCGGTGGCGGGCACGCCGAGCC
>JAODBH010000091.1 GCA_025463865.1 Actinomycetes bacterium
TGGATCGGCGTGTCGTTGATGCTGTCGGCGTAGATCGGGGCGACGGTCGCGCCAGCACCCGTCGGTGCAAAGCCTGCCGCACCTCCGAGTGCGAGCGCGGCGAAGGCGGACAGTGCGGCGATGCGACGAACGAACAGCACGTGACTCCCGGGAACGTTGCGGGTGAGGGCCCGATCCCCCGGGTATCGACCCCCCGCCGCCCCAACTCAAGTGCGTCCCCTGAGTACCTCACACGTACTCAGTGGACGCCCCAGGTCGAGATGCCACTACCGTCGGCGGCCTGATGGAACTCGATCTCCTCGTCGTCGGTGCGGGGCCCGCAGGCACCGCCGCCGCGATCACCGCTGCCGGCCTCGGGCTGCGGGTCCGAGTGGTCGACAAGGCCCGCTTCCCCCGCGACAAGACCTGCGGCGACGGCCTCACCACCGGCGCGCTCCGCCTGCTCGAGCGCGTCGGTCTCGACGCGCGTGAGCTGTCCTCGTACACCCCGGTGCGCGACGTCGTGATCGTGGCGCCCGACGGCCGGAGGATCGACCTGCCCCTGCCGACCCGGGGCGAGTACGCCGCGGTGGTGCCGCGCGTCGAGCTCGACCACGCGCTGGTGCAGCTCGCCCGTCGGCGCGGTGTGCCCGTCGACGAAGGGCTCGCGGTCGAGCGGCTCGAGACCAACGGCGATTCCGTCGTCGTGGCCCTCGACTCGGGCGAGTCGGTCGAGGCGCGGTACCTGGTGGCGGCCGACGGCCATTACTCCACCGTCCGCCGCCTCGCCCGGCCCGACGCCGCGCCCCAGCTCGGCACCTGGCACGCCTTCCGGCAGTACTTCACCGGCGTCGACGATCGCCGCCTTTGGGTGCTGTTCGAGGCCGATCTGCTACCCGGGTACGCATGGGTCTTCCCGCTCGGCGACGGCCGGGTCAACGTCGGCTACGGCGTGCTGCGCGACGCCCACACGACCGGTAAGCAGCTCAAGGCGCTCTGGGTCGACCTGCTGGCGCGCCCCTCGATGCGCAACATCCTTGGCCCTGACGCCCAGCCCGAGGGCACGGTCCGCGCCTGGCCGATCCCGGCCGAGCTGCACACCGACGACCTCGTCGCAGGCCGGGTGCTGTTCGCGGGCGACGCGGCGTCGGTCGTCGACCCGCTCACCGGCGAGGGCATCGCCCAGGCGCTCGAGACCGGCGCGCTCGCCGCCGAGGCCGTCGCGGGAGGGGGCGACGTGGGTGCGCGGTACGCGCGGTCCGTGTCCCGCGCGCTCGGCGCCGACCTCGCGATGGCGCGCGGTCTGCAACGCGTGATGGGGGGCCGCCGCGCGACGCAGCTCTCGATGTCGATCCTGGCGCTCACCCCGTGGACCCGCCGCAACTTCGCGCGCTGGATGTTCGAGGACTACCCGCGTGCGTTGCTCTTCACGCCGCGCCGCTGGGCCCGCGGCGCGTTCACCGCGCCCGGCGCCTACGTCACCACCGGACGCCGCGACTTCTGACGGGTCACTCGCCCGTGCAGGCTGTCGGCGCTGAGGCGCCAGACCCCGACGCCGATACCGCCGCCGGTACCTGCACTCACCTGACCGGCTGGATCTCCGTGCCCGTGAGGGCGGGATCGACGAGCACCTTGACCTGGCCCTCGGGATCGCCGAGCGCAGTGAACGCCCCGGCCACGCCGTCGAGCCCGACGCGCCCGGTGACAAGCGGCGCGACGTCGATCAGGCCCTCGGCGATCGCGTGCAGCGTGTCGGCGAACTCGTCGGCCTCGTAATACACGGCGAACTTCATGTCGAGCTCTTTGATGACCCCGATCATCGGCGTGATCGCGTCGCGCTCCATGCACACCCCGACGACGAGGATCCGGGCCTTCGACGGCGCGCTGCGCATCGCCTCGTCGATCATTCCCGGCACGCCGACGGCCTCGAAGACGACCAGGGGGCGCACGCCGTCGATCCGCTTCCAGGCGTCGACCGGCCGCTCCTCTCGCGGGTCGACGACCACGTCGGCACCGAGCTCGGCGGCGAGACCGCGGCGGCGGGGCGAGTAGTCGGAGACGACGATCGGCCCGATCCCCCGGGCTTTCAGCCACACGACCAGCGAGAGGCCGATCGGCCCGCAGCCGAGGACGAGCGCGGCGTCGCCGCGCTCGATGCCGCTCCGGTTGACCGCGTGCAGGCCGACGGCGAGCGGCTCGGTCAGTGACGCCAACCCGGCGTCGAGCCCGTTGGGCACCTTCAGGCACAGTCCGGCGTCGAGGATCATCTCCTCCGCGTAGCCGCCCACGATCCGGTTCGAGAATCCGATCGCCTCGACGGTGGCGCCACGGATGAGGAACGGCATCGCGACCGTCAGGTCACCGGGTCCGACCGCGCTCTCGGTCGCGGGGCCGAGGGCGAGCACCTCGCCGCAGTACTCGTGGCCCATCATGTAGTCGGCGTCGGGGTCGAAGTTGCGCTCGGAACCAATGGCGTCCGACATCGCGACCACGCTCTCCGCGTGGCGCAGCGAGTGCAGATCCGAGCCGCAGATACCGCAGCTCCGCACGCGTACGAGCACCTGGCCCGCCTCCGGCTCCAGCGCCGGCAACTCCGCTACCCGCAGTGCACCGCTCTTGGCGACGACCGTCCGCATGCGCCCACCCTGTCCACGCGGACCCCGCGCGGTCAAGCGCAGCGGGAGCGAACCGCGCGTACCCGTCACAAATCGTCACTTTGAGCCATTGACCCGCGCCAGCCGGCGTGCGTCACTGACTCACGATCGGTCAGGTCACAGTGACGACAAGCAGGGGGCAGATCGATGGCGTACGGGATCGTGCTGGTGTTCGAAGGCCTCGGCGACGACGACTACTGGGCGGTCAACAAGGAGCTCGGCATCGCCGCCGACGGCAGCGGCGAGTGGCCGGCCGGAATCCGGAGCCACACCGGCGGTTCGACGGGCAGCGGCTGGGTCGTCACCGAGGTCTGGGACAGCAAGGCCGACCAGGAGGCGTTCATGGCCGGCCGTCTCGGTGCCGCGCTCGGCAAGGTCGGGATCTCGCCACCCATCCAGGTCATCGAGTCCGACCTCGTGAACTACCAGACCCCCGGGGGCTGAACGCCGAACTCCCCGATGCCCTGAACCGGGGCTCCTACACTCGGGGCCATGGCGCACACCAAGGTCTCCGCACTCGATGCCACCGGATTCGTGCAGTTGCGCACGATCGATCCGCCCATCCCCGAGGCCGAGTACATGAGCCTCGAGTACATGGACTGGAAGAGCGGCGGCGACACCAACTTCGCGCCCATCGCGTCGGCGGAGGGCGGTCTGGAGTGCGCGGGGTTCTGGGATCACGGCAAGCCCGACAAGGACGGCGTCTGGACGGCCAACGCGGAGCTCTGCCCGACGATCGTCGCCTGGGTCGAGCGCGTCGGCGCCAACTTCGGCCGGGTGCGGACCATCAAGCTCGAGCCCCAGGACTACGAGACGGCCCTGAAGCGCGGCCACCTCGACGACAACAACCGGCTCAATCCGGATGGTGAGGGCTGGGTGGTGCGCTGCTGGGTCGAGCTGACCGACAATCCCGACAGCTTCATGATCCTGCGCGGCGACAAGGACGACCCCTCGACGGAGGTCCACATCCCCCTCCCGCGCGGCACGCAGTACGTCGTCGACACCGAGCGCATGTGGCACGTCGTCTGCCACCCGGGCACCGAGCCCCGCTACGCGCTGATCGCGAGCTTCGAGAGCGGCGCCGACCTGGAACGCTGGATCGAGTCCGAGCTGCCGTAGCCGCGGCCTGTCGGTCGCCTCGGGAGTCCCGCAGCGTCAGCTGATGACGAGGTGCGAGATGCGGTCGTCGGTGAGCACGAAGGTGAATGTGGCCTGGCCGTTGTACACGTTGCCACTGACGCCGACGTCCACCGTGGTGGCTCCCGCGTCCTGACTGGCGTCACCGACCGCGAACCTTCGTGGTCCGCGGCCGGGTGGAGGCAGGCCGCCAGAGGCACAGACTCGCGCGTGGCCACCCCACTAGCCTCGGCGCGCGACCGGAGGGGGCCGATGGAACATCTCGCGGGCAAGGTGGCCGTGGTCACCGGGGGCGGTGCGGGGATCGGGCTCGCGCTCGCCCACGCGTTCGCGCGGGAGGGCATGCACCTGGTCGTCGCCGACGTGCAGGACGACGTGCTCGCCGCTGCGGAGGTCGAGCTGCGAGCCTCCGGGGCCGAGGTGCTCGCGGTACACACCGACGTGAGCGATCCCGACGCGGTCGACGCGCTGCACGCGGCCACGCTCGAGCGCTTCGGCGCCGCGCACGTGCTGTGCAACAACGCCGGCGTCGAGGTCGGCGCGGCAACTTGGGAGCTGAACCGCGCCGCGTGGCAGTGGGTCGTGGGCGTCAACCTCTTCGGCGTCGTCAACGGCCAGCAGTCGTTCCTGCCGACCATGCTGGAGCAGGGAGAGGGGCACATCGTCAACACCGCGTCGCTCGCAGGGCTGCTCGCGCTGCCGTTCAGCGCCCCGTACACCGCCACGAAGCATGCGGTCGTCGGGCTCTCCGAGACGCTGTACCACGAGCTCGCGCTCACCGGGTCCGGCGTGCACGTGTCGGTGCTGTGCCCGGGCTGGGTGAAGACCCGGATCTTCGAGTCGACCCGCAACTACCCCGAGGGCGCTGCCCCGCCGGAGACCGAGGTGCCGGTGGCGAGGTTGGTCGAGGAGTGGGCGGCGAACGCCGTGAACGAGGGCATCGACCCGGCCGAGGTCGCGCGGCAGGTCGTCGACGCGATCAAGGCCGAGCGGTTCTGGATCCTCACCCACCCCGAGATCTCGTCCGCAGTCATGGGCCGGTTCAAGGCCGCGACCAACGGCGACAACCCGCGCGCCCCGGACATCGTGTGACGACGGACAGGCCGTCCGACGGCATCGTCGCCGCGTGGGCGAAGCAGGGTTGGTTCCACGAGTTCGACGAGCGGGCGGTGTTCGTGGCCGACCTCGGGCCCGACGACGACCGCGAGCCCGTGCTCCTGCTCCACGGCTTCCCCACCAGCGGCGCCGACTGGCACTCGGTCGCGGCCGCGCTCGCCCGCAGCGGTCGTCGGGTCGTCGTCCCCGACTTCCTGGGCTTCGGCTTCAGCGCGAAGCCCGACCAGGAGTACTCGCTGTTCGAGCAGGCCGACCTGGTCGAGAGCGTGCTGGCCGATCTGGGCATCACCCACGTCGCGCTCGTCACCCACGACATGGGCGACTCGATCGGCGGCGAGATCCTCGCCCGATCCCTCGACGGCGACCTCGACGTCACGGTAAAGCGTCGGGTCCTCACCAACGGTTCGATCTACCTCGACCTCGCGCAGCTGAGCGCGGGACAGCAGCTGCTGCTCTCACTGCCCGACGCCGCGCTGACCGAGGCCGAGGCGGAGCTCGTCGGCGCCGACGGCCTGCGCGGCGCGCTGGTCGGCACCTTCGCGCCCGGGAGCGCCGTGCCGGACGCCGAGGTGGACGCGATGGTCGAGCTCGTGCTCCGCAGCGGCGGCAACCGCCTGCTCCCGCGCACGATCCGCTACATCGAGGAACGACGCGAGCACGAGGACCGCTGGACCGGTGCGATCGAGACACATTCGTCGCCGCTTCAGGTGATCTGGGGCGACGCCGACCCGATCGCCGTCGTCGGGATGACCGACCGCCTCGTCGAACACCGACCCGGAACACCCGTCACCCGCCTCGAGGCCGTCGGCCACTACCCGATGCTCGAAGCCCCCACCCCGTTCCTCGAGGCCCTCCAGCGCGGCCTTACGGCGTAGCCCCGTGCGGCAGGTGGGTCCTTCAGCGCCCAACTGCCGTCGTGGAGGGACCGGAGTGGGCCGGAGTGCTCCCGGCGCGGCCCGGGATGGTCGTCTCGGGGCCACTCGGCGTCCCCGGAACCGCGGCCGGTCCCGGAGGCACCGGGTAGTTCTGGCTGGTGGTCGTCGTGGTCGTGGTGGTCGACGGGGCGGTGGGCACCGCGCCGGTGCCGTTGGTCATGGTGTCGGAGACCAGCCGCACGACGAGATCGTCGAGCGACAGCACCGAGTAGTCGCGCACGTGGTGCGTGGTCGTGTCGCCGGGCTCGGGTGCACCCGCGGGTCCGTACGTGAGGAAGGTGAACCGGCCACCGGTGAGCTCGGCGAGCTGGCGGAAGATGTATTCGCCCTGGTCGCCGAGCCCGCTCGACGCGATGGGGTCGATCACGATCCCCGCCTTGGCCGCCTCGAACACCTCCTTGGCGTAGTCACTGTCGCCGGCGTAGTCGAGATGGGGCGCGGCATCGCCGACGAGGAACAGCAGCTTCACGGTGTCGGCCCCGCGCCACGCGGGCTTGTGGATCGCGTCGTCCAGCGCTGCGTTCACGCTCTCGGGCGTGTCGCCACCGCCCTGCGCGCTGATCGCACCGAGCGCGTCGGTGAAGTCGGTCACGTTGCCGGTGAAGTCGAACGTGCGGGTGACGTACGCGTCGCCCCGGTCGCGGAACACGGTCAGCGCGAAGTGCACCTCGGGCTTCACCGGGAGCGTCGCGATGCGGTCCGCGATCGAGACCATGTTGGCCTTGAGCTGCTCGATCTCGTCACCCATCGAACCCGTGGTGTCGACGCAGAACAGCACGTCGAGCTGCTTCGGAGCCGCAGTCGTCGCGCCGTCGAGCTGCACCTTCGTCACGCCGGCTTCCGCCACGGGGACGGCGGCCTGCGCGCTTCCGAGCGCGACCTGGACCCGGTACGCCGTCCCGGTCGACTGCGACTGCGACTGCTCGCGCTGCGTTCGGACACCCGACGGCGCCGGCGGGAACAGATACGCACGTCCGTCGGCATGGGTGAGCGTGGTTGCGACGGGCGCGCCGCCGTCCGCGGGTACCAACTGCACCGTGGCGCCGAGGACCGGATGTCCGTCGTGGTCGACGACGGACACCACCACGCGACCGGTGACGTCGACGTCGTGCACGTCGAGCCCGGTCGCCAGTGCCTGCTGCCGGTAGGCGAGGTAGTCGGCCCAGAGCTGATTGTCGTCGACGCTCCCGGCGCGCAGCGCACCCGACGTCGGTGGCGTCGATGGGTCCGGGGCCGGCTGGCTCGGCGCGCCCTCGGTCATCGTCACCGTGCCGGAGCGCGCGGCGGCATCGCCCGGCGACGCGATCGTGGTCATGGGCGCCGCGCCCGCCGCGTACTTGCGGTCGGCTCCGACGGCGGGGCCGTTCGTGGGCCGCCCGTCGATCCAGCCGCGGGGTTCGGCCTGGCCTCCCGATCGACCCCCGCCCGCGCAGCCGGCCGCGACCATCACACCCGCCACCACCAGCGTTCCCATCCGTAGCACCCGCACGTCGGACCCCTTTCGTCACTCGAACCGGTCCGACGAGCCGGATGGGAGCCGGGTTCCCGCTTGACCGGAGATTTCGCCGCGAGCACTGTGCGGCGATGAAATTCGGGATCTTCCTCGCGCCCTTCCACGCCGTCCTCGGACAGAACCCCACGCTCGCCCTCGAGCGCGACCTGGAGCTCATCGAGGCGCTCGACCGCTTCGGCTTCGACGAGGCCTGGGTCGGCGAGCACCACTCCGGCGGCGTCGAGACCATCGCCTCGCCCGAGGTGTTCATCGCGGTCGCGGCCGAGCGCACCAAACACATCAAGCTCGGCACGGGCGTGAGCTCGATCCCGTACCACCACCCTTTGATGCTGGCCGACCGGATGGTGCTGCTCGACCATCTCACCCGCGGTCGCGTCATGCTCGGTTGCGGACCCGGTCAGCTCACCTCCGACGCGCTCATGATGGGCATCGAGCCCGACACGCAGCGCCCCCGGTTGGAGGAGGGTCTCGACGCGATCATGCAGCTGCTCACGTCGACCGAGCCCGTGAACATGCGCACTGATTGGTTCACGCTCGACGACGCTCGCCTCCAACTTGCGCCCTACACGCGGCCGCACTTCCCGATCGCGGTCGCGGCGTCGATCTCACCCTCGGGCCCGTCGACCGCGGGAAAGCACGGCGTCGGGCTCCTGAGCGTTGCGGCCACCACGAAGGCCGGCTTCGACCTCCTCGGGACGCACTGGAGCGTGCTCGAGGAGAACGCGATCGCCAATGGCCACGTCGCCGACCGCTCGCAGTGGCGTCTCGTGGCGCCGATGCACATCGCCGAGACGCGGGAGCAGGCCCGCAAGGACGTCGAGTACGGGATCCTCGAGTTCGCCCGCTACTTCCGCCACATCCTGCCGTTCGGGCCCGTCGGCGCGGGCGAGACGACGGCCGAGATCCTCGAGACCGTCGAGCGGGAAGGCTTCGCGCTGGTCGGCACGCCGGACGACGCCGTCCAGCGCATCCGCGAGCTCGAGGAGCAGTCGAACGGCGGTTTCGGGACCTTCCTGATGTTCGGCCACGAGTGGGCGGACCGGGAGGCGACGTTGCGCAGCTACGAGCTCATGGCGCGCGACGTGATGCCGCACTTCCAGGATTCGCTGCGCGCACCGCTCGGCAGCGCCGACTGGGTCGCGGGCTCCGGCGGCAAGTTCTCCGACGCCGCGGGCCAGGCGATCAACAAGGCCATCGAGGAGTACCAGAAGCCCGACTGACTCCGCGCAGCTCTTCTTAGGCGCCGGTCGGGCGGTCGCGGAGCGCGCTACTCGCGCAGCTCGGTGTTCACCGGGCTGCCCTGGTGCAGGATCATGCGCCACTGCTCGCCGTCGCGGACGAACACGTTGACCGCCGCGACCTTGGCCTCCGACAGCGGGCCCGGGTTGTCGGCCGCGTTCGCGGCGCCCGACGCCTGCAGGATGTTCTCGTCGAGGGTGACGACCGCGACCGCGCCCACGACCTCGACGCGCGCATCGGTGAGGAAGAACTGGATGTAGCCGGTGCCGCGGAAGATCGCGTCGATCGACGCCGCGACCTTGGCCCAGCCCTCGATGCGGGGCCAGCCCGGGTGCACGACCGTGGCCCGGTCCGACCGCTCCCACACGTCGACCATGCGGTCGATGTCGCCCGACTCGAACGCGGCGTAGAACTCCGCGTTCGCCTCCAGCACGCCTTCCTCGTCGCTCAACACGGCTTCATCCTCGCACGGGCGCCGCGGCAGACTGCGGGCGTGCCCTCCCCCTCGACCCGGATCATCTCCACTCCGGCCGTCCGGCTCGCCGTCCACGACTGGGGCGGTGACGGCCCGCCCGTGCTCCTCGCGCACCCGACCGGCTTCCACGGCATGGTCTGGGCTCCGGTCGCGGAGCGCCTCCGGGCCGCGGGCCGGCACCCCTGGTCGTTCGACTTCCGGGGTCACGGGGCCAGCGACCGCGCGCCCGACGGCTACGCGTGGGGCGGCTTCGCCGACGACGTCCTCGCCGTCACCCGCGCGTGCGGTCTCGCCGGCGACCCGGAGCTGCTGGCGTGGGGCCACTCGAAGGGCGCGGCCGCCCTGCTGCTGGCCGAG
This sequence comes from Actinomycetes bacterium, assembly GCA_025463865.1. Taxonomy (GTDB): domain Bacteria; phylum Actinomycetota; class Acidimicrobiia; order IMCC26256; family Chersky-534; genus Chersky-534. The sequence goes on from JAODBH010000091.1 coordinate 9,406, forward strand.
TCGCGCGAACCGGGGACGTACCCGCGCGTCTACGCGTTCGAGCCGATCGTGTTCCCCGGCGACGCGGCACCCTCTCCCGACAACCCGCTGTCGCGTGGCGCACGCAAGCGGCGGGCGGTGTGGGATTCGCGGGCCGAGGCCCGCGCGTCATACGCCTCGCGGCCACCCCTCGACGTGCTCACCCCCGAGGCCCTCGACGCCTACGTCGGGCACGGCTTCCGCGATCGTCCCGACGGCAAGGTCGAGCTCGCGTGCATCCCCGACGACGAGGCCGAGATCTACTCGATGGCCGGGGTCGCCGACGTGTTCCGCCGCCTCGCCGGGATCCAGGCGCGCGTGGTTGTGGCGTGTGGCGCGCTGACCGACGCCATCGCGCCCGCGCTCGCGGAGCTGCTCGCCGCAGAACTGCCCCACGGCGAGACCGAGGTCTTCGCCGACCTCGGCCACTTCGGCCCGCTCGAGGCCCCCGACCCCGTCACCGCCGCCGCCCTCCGCTTCCGCGCCTAGATCTTTGTGCGTCCCTGAAGCACACATATCGTGCTCGTGGGACGCACAAACCTCGACGTGGTCAGCGGGCGGTGATGCCGACGACGGGGCGGTTCAGCTTGATGCCACCGGTCGAGCCGGAGAAGATCGCTCGCCCGAAGGTGAAGATGCCCCCGTCCGACGCGGTGAGCCAGTAGCCGTCGCCGTTGGGCGTGGCGGCCATGGCGACGATCGGCCGCACCAACGGCAGTGCGCCCGCCGTGCCGAGGAACGGCGCATCGCCGAACGTGAACACCCCACCATCCGACGCCACCAACCAATATCCGTGGCCGGACCGCGTGGGGGCCATGCCCACGATCGGCTTCGTGAGCGCGAGGCCGCCGGTCGAGCCGTGGAAACCCGCGTCGCCGAACGTGAACACACCACCATCCGACGCCACCAACCAATAGCCGTGGCCCGAAGGCGTCGCGGCCATGGCGACGATCGGCTTCGTGAGCGCGAGGCCGCCGGTCGAGCCGTGGAAACCCGCGTCGCCGAACGTGAACACACCACCATCCGACGCCACCAACCAGTAGCCGCCGCCGTCGGGGGTGCGGGCCATCCCGACGATCGGCCTCGCCAGCGCGAGGTTGCCGGTGCTGCCGAACCAGCGGGCGTCGCCGAAGCTGAAGATCCCGCCGTCGGAGGCCACCAACCAGTAGCCGTTCTCGTTCGGGGTCGAGGCGATCCCCACGACCGGCTGGTTCAGCTTGATGTTGGCGGTGCTGCCGAGCAACGGCGCGCCACCGAACGTGAAGACGCCGCCGTCGGAGGCCGCGAGCCAATAGCCGCCCTCCTTGGGTGGCCCGAAGGTGACCGTCGACGTGGACGCGCCGAGCGACGCACCACCGCTCGGGTCGCTGAGCACGAGTGAGAACGAACGGCCCTGGCCGTTGCGCCCGCCGGAGATCGGGACCGCGATCGTCTTCGGTTCGGCGTCGGCGCCGGTGAAGAAGATCGATCCCAGCATCGGGACGTAGTCACGTCCCGCGAGCGCGCTTCCATCGAGCGTGTGGTATCCGATCGTCACGGTTCCGACTCCTCCCGTGCGCACGATCGTGAACACCGCGAGCGACTCGTTGCTGGGCACCGTGAACGCACCGGTTCCTGGCGCGATCGAGATCGTCGACGCGGGCGGGACGACCGCGAGCGCAACCGCGCCCGCAGGCGTGGCGCCCCGATCCGTGCCGGCGGCGGAACCGAGATCGAGCGAGTACAGGTGGGGACCACCGCCGACCCCGAGCAGCGCGAAGGCGGTGCCGTCAGGAGCAATGTCGAGGTCCTCCGACGCCGTGCTCGCCGCCCCGAGCGATCCGAGATCGGTGGTGGCGCCTCCGTTCGGCGAGATCGAGCCGTCGACGCCACCCACCCGCAGGAGGTGGGCCGGTGAGCCACCGTTGTCGGCGATCGCAAGCAGTGTGCTCGCGGACGCGCCGGCGTAGGCCCGGTCGTAACCGATCCCACGCAGACCCGTGCTGGCGAGCGTGCTCGAGCCGTGGAACGAACCGTCGCTCATGTCGACGTAGCCGTTGTCGCCGCCCCGATCGACGACGCGGGCGAGATCGCCCACCGGATCGAAGTCGAGGCCGACCCCATCGGAGGTGTGCGGGCCGAGGTCGAACGGCACCGTCGCCTGCCCCGGGAAGAACACGGATGGGACCCCGGTGAGCACGCCGCTCGCGAGGTCGACCCGCCAGAGGGTCAGCCGGCCGTCGGAGGCGCGGGTGACGACGTAGGGGGTGCGATCGGCGGGTCGGATGTCCATCGCGACCGGCGTCTCGGACCCGAAGCCGCTGAGCGTACGGCTCGCAACCGGCGTCGACGGCGCGTTGGAATGCACGGTCACGATCGTGCCGGTGCCCGAACCGGTCGCGGTGAGGAGCTCGATCGTGGCATCGAGGACGCCGGCCGTGGCCCGCGCGGGCGGGCGGGAGAGCGCGATGCCGGAGGCGGCCAGCATCGCGACGACGAGGAGCGCGAGGACGCGCGACGCTCGCCTCATTCGGTCTTGAAGTCGGCGAGGATCCGGGCCCAGCGTTCGGGGTCCGACTTGTACGGCGCGTAGAAGAGCACCCGGTCGACGACGTCGTGGTAGCGGCCGAGGATCAGCTTCGGGATCTCCTCGGGTGCGCCGACCACCGCGAACGCGTCGAGCATGTCGTCGGTGATGCGCTCGCCCATCGCGACCCACTCGCCGGCCTTCGAGAGCGCGTTGAGCTCGCTCTGGAGCTCACCCCAACCGTGCAGCTCGAGCACCGAGCGATACGCGGGCGTGCTCGCGTAGAACGCGATCCGCTCCTTCGTCTCCCGCTTCGCGGCCGCGATCTCGGCGTCGTCCTCGCCCATCACGATGAACACCGCGGCCGAGATCTCGAAGTCGTCGCGGGACCGGCCGGCCTTCTCGAACCCCGGCTGGAGCGCGGGCAGGGTCACCTCGCGGACATAGCGCTCGGTGGTGAACGCGTGCAGGATCAGGCCGTCGGCCACCTCGCCCGCGACCTCGGTCATGAGCTTGCCGACCGCCGCGAGACGGACCTTGGGCGAGCCGTACGGGTTCTTGCCGGGCTCGAAGAACGGCGTCATCAGCGTGTGCCGGTAGAACTCTCCTTCGAACCGCAGCGGCTCACCGTCGTTCCAACACGCCCAGATCGCGCGCATCGCCAGCACGAGCTCGCGCATGCGCGGCGCCGGGTGCGACCACGGCATGGAGAACCGCTTCTCGATGTGGGCCTTGATCTGGGAGCCGAGGCCGATGACCGCCCGGCCCTCGGAGTACGACTGCAGATCCCAGCCGACGTTGGCCAGCGTCATCGGGTTGCGCGCGAACGCCACCGCGATGCCGGTGCCGAGCTCGATGCGCTCGGTGTGCTCGGCCGCGAGCACCAGGGGCAGGAACGGGTCGTGGTTCACCTCGGCCGAGAGCGCTCCGTCGTATCCGAGCTCCTCCAGCTCCCGCGCGTGCCCCGCGACGTCGCTCAGCCGGCTTGCCGGCAGTCCACCGTCGACCTTCATCGATCCTCCCCCGGTTCGAATCCCGGAGGCTATCGAGACCCGTGCACGCCTCCGCGCGCCGCGGAGCGTGATGCGCGCCGACCATCCTTATTCCGGTCATACCCCTCCGGTACCCTCGGTTCATGGCTCTCGACCTGCCGAAATCCCTGTCCCCGAGCTCGGTATCCACGTTCAAGAACTGTCCGCAGTCGTTCAAGTTCGCCTACGTCGACCGTCTGCCCCAACCGGCGAGTCCCGCCGCGTCGAAGGGCACGCTCGTCCACAAGGCGCTCGAGTACCTCATGCTGCGCCCCGCACCCGAGCGCACCCTCGACGCCGCGCTCACCGACCTCGACCGCGCCCGCGCCGCGTTGAACGACGACCCCGACTTCACGGGCCTCGACCTCAACGAGGCGGAATGGCGCAGCTTCCAGACCGAGGCCGAGCAGCTCGTCCGCAAGTACTTCGAGCTCGAAGACCCCCGGACCGTCCTGCCGATCGGGCTCGAGCTGAAGCTGAGCGCCAAGGTCGGCAACACGACCATGCGCGGCATCATCGACCGGCTGGAGCTCGACGCCGACGGCGAGCTCGTCGTCACCGACTACAAGACCGGCTCGGTCCCCGGCGAGCTGTGGGAGAACTCCCGCCTCGGCGGCGTCCACATGTACGCGCTCCTTTGTGAGCAGATGCTGGGTCGCCGGCCCGTGCGGGTCCAGCTCCTCTATCTCTCCAAGCCCGAGGCGATCATCGCCACACCCACCGAGCAGTCGATCGGAGGCGTGGAGCGCAAGACCGGCGCGCTCTGGACCGCGATCGAGCGAGCCTGCAACCTCGACGACTTCCGTCCCAAGACCGGCAAGCTCTGCGACTGGTGCGCGTACAAGGCCTATTGCCCGGCCTGGGGTGGGGATCCCGAACGCGCGGTGGAGCTGCGCGGTGCCGCGGCCCTCGCCCCTCCGCTCCCGCTCGGAACGCCGGTCGAGCCGGCCGTGGAGTTGTTGCTGCCCACCGGCTGACCCCGCGGCCGGGCCCGACCCGGGCCGGACCGGTCGGGAGCGACGGGACGCTCCGGTACCATCGGCCCGCACCATGGCCGCCGTTCCCCAGCCCCGCCGGCGCTTCCCGCGCCCGTGGCCCCGAACCGACCGGGTCGAATCGACCCTGCGCGCGGTCGACGACTTCCTGGAGCCGCGGTTCACCACGCCGCCGTCGCCCGCGCTGGACCGGTTCTTCTACGGCCTCTCGAGCGCGGCCGATCACAGCCTCATCTGGCACGCACTCGGCGCGCTCCGGGCCGCGCGCACCGGGGAGCCCAAGATCGCGGTGCGGCTCAGCATCGTGCTCGGCATCGAGTCCGCGCTCACCAACGGACCGGTGAAGTCGCGGTTCAAGCGGGTACGCCCGCCGAGCCAGCCCGAGGGTCCGCTGCCGTACGGCATGCGCCGGCCGATCACGAGCTCGTTCCCCTCGGGCCACGCGACCGCGGCGTTCACCGCGGCCACGATGCTGTCGCAGGGCAGCCCCGCCGCCGCTCCGGCGTACTTCGCGCTGGCGGGAATAGTGGCCTACAGCCGTGTGTACACCAAGATGCACCACCCCTCCGATGTCCTCGTCGGTGCCGGTCTCGGCCTTGTGTTCGGGCAGATCGGACGCCGGCTCCTTCCCCTCAGTTGAGGAGCTCCTCCATGGCCGGAACCGTCTCCGTCACGTTCGACTACCGCTGTCCGTTCGCCCGCAACGCGCACGAGGCCATCGTCACCGCGTTGCGCGAGGACTCGGTGCGCGACATCCGGTTCCTCGCCTTCTCCCTGGACCAGAACCACGTCGAGGAGGGCGACACCCCGATGTGGGACCGTCCGGTCGACGAGCGGGGCTCGGGCATCCTGGCCCTCGAGTGGGGCGTCGCGGTCCGGGACAACTTTCCCGACCAGTTCCTCGATTACCACGTCGCCTCGTTCGCGGCCCGCCACGACTACTCGAAGGCGTTGAACGATCCCGCCGTGCTCCAGGAGGTGGCGGTGATGTGCGGCCTCGACCCCGAGGCGGTTGCCGCCATCGTCGCCGGCGGTGGACCCCTCCAGACGGTGGCCAAGGAGCACACCGAGGCCGTCGACCGTTGGGGGACGTGGGGCGTCCCCACGTTCTGCCCCGACGACGCCGACGCCGGCGTGTTCATCCGCTTCATGGAGCGGGGCCG
>JAODBH010000139.1 GCA_025463865.1 Actinomycetes bacterium
CGCGCGTTCGCCCATGACGTACGTTCGTAGGGCGGAATGACCGACATAAGCCGCAACATTGATGGCCTTTGGAAGCCGCTCAACGGCGTCCAGGAACTCGGGGAATGAGGTCCAACTCCACTCCACACCGGCCGCTATAACTTCGGCGGGGATTTCCTCCGCTCGCTCCAAATTGCGCACGACGAGGTCGTGACGATCCGCGCGTACGGGGGCAAGAGTAAAGCCACAATTCCCCATCACTACGGTGGTGATTCCGTGCGATGACAACGGCGATGCCAGCGGATCCCAGAAGAATTGGGCGTCCAAATGGGTATGCCCGTCCACGAAGCCTGGCGTGACGACATGGCCTTCTGCATCAAGCTCCTGACGTCCACGATCAGCGACGCGTCCGACTTCGACAATGACTCCGGCGTCGATCGCAACATCGGCGTGGTAGCCGGCAGCGCCAGTCCCGTCAATCACGACCCCGTTGCGTACGACCAGATCGACTGCCATGAGCCTCCGTCCACCCTGCGCGCATGACAACGGTCTTGTCGTGAGCCCCGGCGCGGTTGCGGCGCATTAGATGTTAGCGATTTAGCTCCCCAGGAACGGCACTTGTCCACCGGTAGCCGTCCATTGAGTCGGCCAAAATCACGTCTTTCCGACCGGCTACCCTCGGCCCCAGGAGGTGACCATGGCCACATCGGATATCGATCCGACGCTCGACAACTTGTACGCGGACATGGCGGCTGCCGACGTTGCGCCGCTGTGGACACAGCGCGAGAACCTCATGCCCGTGACGCCACTTCCTGCCGCTCTCCCCCACGTCTGGAGGTGGAAGGTCGTGCACGCCCTGGCCGAACGCGCAGGGGTTTCCGTACCCGTTGGCCGCGGCGGCGAGCGACGGGCGATCGCGCTGGCGAATCCCGGGCTCGGCAACGTTCCGTTCGCGACCCCGACCCTCTGGGCGGCCATCCAGTATCTCGGCGCGCACGAGACGGCTCCCGCGCACCGGCACAGTCAGACGGCGTTTCGCTTCGTCCTCCATGGCGGAGGCGTCTGGACCGTGGTCAACGGCGACCCCGTCGAGATGCGCCGCGGAGACCTCCTCCTCACGCCCGCGTGGGCCTGGCACGAGCACCACAACACCAGCGACGACGCGATGACCTGGCTGGACGGGCTCGACATTCCGCTGGTGTCACAACTCGACGCCGGGTTCTTCGAGTACGGACGGGCGGAGATCAGTGATCGGTCGACACCGAGCGTCGCCCGATCCGAGCAGCTCTGGCAGTACGCCGGGCTCCGTCCGATCGGCGGCGACGCCGGCGGTGCCTGCTCACCGCTCATGGTCTACCGCTGGGAGAGCACCGACGCCGCGCTACGCGCGCAGCTCGACCTCGACAACCGCGGAGAGGGCGGCGTCGTCAGTCGAGGTCATGCCGCCGTCCGTTTCACGAACCCGGCGACGGGAAGCGAGGTGCTCCCCACGATTCGTATCGAGATGCACCGCATTCGAGCCGGTCAGAAGTCCGTGAGCCGGCGCGCCGTCGGATCCGATGTCTGGCAGGTCTTCGACGGTTCCGGCGTCATCACGCTCGATGGGCTCCCCGTGCCGGTCGGCGAGGGTGACCTCGTCGCGGTCCCTTCGTGGTGCGCCTTCCAGATTTCGGCCGACACCACGCTGGACCTGTTCCGATTCAGCGACGCGCCGGTGTACGAGAAGTTGGGGCTCGCGCGCACCGACTTCGAGCCGGAGGACAAGCCGCGATGAAGCTCGCGACAGTCCGCGACGGCGACACCACGACGGTCGTTCGCATCGACGACGACCACGACGCGGTTGATCTCGGGGTGGTCGACGTCGGTCAGCTCCTGGCGACACCGGACTGGCGCGAGGCGGCCACGGCAGATGGTCCGCACCGCGATGATCGCGAGCTCGACTACGCGCCCCTGGTGCTGCGGCCCAACAAGATCGTCTGCGTCGGGCTCAACTACCGGACGCACATCCAGGAGATGGGACGTGAACTACCGCTGTTTCCGACGCTCTTCGCGAAGTTCAGTGCCGCACTGATCGGAGCGCACGACGACATCGTCCTGCCGGCGGTGTCGGAAGAGATGGATTGGGAGGCCGAGCTCGGCGTTGTCATCGGCGCCCGCACCCGCGACATCGCTCCCGACGACGCGCACCGCGCCATCGCCGGCTACACCGTCGTCAACGACATCACTGCTCGTGACTGGCAGTACCGGACGCTCCAGTGGCTCCAGGGCAAGACCTTCGAGTCGACCACACCGGTCGGTCCGCACCTCGTTACAAGCGACGAGGTCAACTCCGACGCCCGCGGACTCCGGATCACCTGCGAGGTCAATGGCGAGACCGTCCAAGACGCGGACACTTCCGACCTGGTCTTCGGGCCGTCCGCGTTGGTCTCGTACATCTCGACATTCGTGACGTTGGAGCCGGGCGACATCATCGCCACCGGGACGCCTGGGGGTGTCGGACACGCCCGCACACCACCTCGGTTTCTCCAGGAGGGTGACGAAGTCGTCACCGTCATCCAGGGCGTCGGAGAATGCCGCAACCCCTGCTGGCACAAGAATCGGAATCGGCTCGATGTCGAGCAGAGCTGAGCTCCTGGCCCAACGCACCGATTGGATGCGGCAAGGAACGCAGCGTTTCCAGAGGGAGCTGGACGCGCTGAAGGACGCCGACTTCGGCGCGCCCTCGGCTCTCGAGGGTTGGAGCCGCAGTCACGTCGTCGCCCATGTAGTGGGCAACGCCCGGGCACTCGTCAACCTCATGACCTGGGCAAGAACCGGCGTCGAGACGCGGATGTACGCCGATGCGGCGCAGCGTGCGGCCGAGATCGAGTCCGGCGCGACATTGGCACCCGAGAGGCTCCGCCTCGAGTTCGAGCAGAGCCGGCTCGAGCTCGATGACGCGTTTGCGGCGATGCCAGGTGAAGCCTGGGGGGCGGAGGTCATCACCGCGCAAGGTCGGAAGGTCGAGGCGACGTTCGTACCGTGGATGCGCAGTCGCGAGGTGTGGGTCCACGCGGTCGACATCGGACCCACGGCTTCGTTCGAGGAGTTTCCCTCGGCTTTCGTCGAGGCCCTCATCGACGAGAGCTCGACCATGTTCAGCGGCCGCGACGACTGCCCTTCCGTCACCATCGAATACGACGGGCGGCGGCGCCAGCTCGGAGCTGCCGGAGGGCCGACGGTCACCGGACCACCGAGTGCTGTTCTGGCCTGGCTGTTGGGCCGGAGCCGGGACGGCCTCGCCACCGCTGATGGACCGACCGCGATCCCGCAGCTTCCGCGCTGGCTGTGAGCGGCCCTGATCCGGACAGATCCCAGCGTCAGTCAGGGGATCGGACCGCCTCGAAGACGACGCCGGTGTCGACGAGCTCGGTGATCTCGGCGTCGCTGTACCCGAGGTCGCACAGCACATCGAAGGTGTCCCGTCCATATCGCGGGGCGCCGCGCCCGACCGGCGACGGCCGCTCGTCACCGAACTGGACAGTGGGCCGGACCACCCGGATCGGGCCGTCGGTCTCGTGCTCGAAGACGCTGAAGAGACCTACGTCGTCGAGATGCGGATCATCGATGAGATCGGCGACCCTGTTGACGGGACCGACGGGGATGTCCGCGCGCTCGAGTCGCTCGATCCAGGAGTCCGTCGTGTCGGACGCGATCACCTGCTCGACGAACGAATAGACCTCGTCGATGTTCGCGATACGCCCATTCGGGGTCGCGAACTTCGGGTCCGCTTCGAGATCCTCCCGCTGGATGAGTCGCAGGAACCGATGCCACTGCGCGTCGGTGTAGACGAGCACACCGATGAATCCGTCGAGCGTGCGGTACGGCCGTCGATACGGCGAGACCGCGCGCGCGTACATCGGAGAACCGTCGGCAGGCTCGAAGGTCAATCCGCCCATGTGCTCAACGAGCACGTAGGACACCATCGTCTCGTACATCGGCACCTCGACGCGTTGGCCGGTCCCGGTGCGCTCGCGTGCGAACAGCGCGGCAAGGAGCGCGTAGACGAGCGTGAGCCCGAGTGTCTTGTCCGCGACCACGGAGTGGACGTATTCCGGATCATGATCCGGGAAGCCCTGCACGGCGGCCAACCCTGACATCGCTTGGATGATGTCGTCGTAGGCAGGTTTGTCGGCGTACCGACCGTCTTGACCGAAGCCGCAGAGGTTGCAATAGATGAGCGACGGGTGTCGCGCTTGGAGGTCCTCGTACCCGAGACCCAGTCTCCGCGCTGCGCTCGGCCTCATGTTGTGGACGAAGACGTCGGCGGAACCGAGCAAGCGCTCCATGATGGCGTGACTCGCCGGACTCTTGAGGTCGATCGCCACACTGCGTTTGCCCTGGTTCATGTGGACGAACACGCCGGACATCCCCCGGCTCCGGCCTGTCGTCAGCATGCGGGTGATGTCGCCGTCAGGGGGGGCCTCGATCTTGATGACCTCAGCCCCGAGCTCGGCCAGGATGGTGGTCCCGTACGGCCCCGCGAATGTGGTGGTGGCATCGATCACCCGGACGCCGCGCAACGGATGGTTCGCGTTCGGTGCGGATGGTTGGGCGACCGGTGCGCGTACCTCCGCCCTCGGGGCCCGTTGTGCGGAGCCATCTCCGGCCCGATCCTCGGCATCGACGGACATCTAGGACAACTCCCTGCGGAGCCACTTGAGGCTGTTCGTCAGGATGAACTCCGCCGACTGGAACAGGATCAGGTTCGCTCCGCGATCGGCGAGGGCCCGACCGCGATCCCTCATGTCCTCAACGGAAGGGAAGCCATAACCGGTGTTGCACCAGAGGACGAGGTTGTTCTCCCAGCACACGCGCTTGACCCGTTCGACCGTTCGGATGACCCGGTCGTCCTCGGCGTCGAGGCCTTCCGTCAACTCGGCGGTGATGT
>JAODBH010000173.1 GCA_025463865.1 Actinomycetes bacterium
GGATCACCGGCGTGATGATGCCGTTCAGGATCTGCATGTTGAGCAGCAGCCGGAACAGGTTGCCCGGGACGAGCGCGATGCACGCGCCGATCAGGATCTGGGCCGAGAAGAGACCGAGGAACAGCGGCGCCTCCGAGAAGCGTCGCGACACCGAGCGTTCCGCGCCGACGGCCTCGGCGATGCCGTAGGCCGTCGACAGCGGGACGACCGCGCCCGCGAGGGCCGACGCGCCGAGCAGGCCGACCGCGAACAGCGCCTCCGCGCCACCGCCGGCTACCGGCCGCAGCGCCCGGGCGGCCGATGCGGCCGACGTCAGCACGCCGTGCCCGCCGATGGCCGCGGCCGTGGCGATGATGATGCACATGCTGATCAGGTTGGCGAAGATCGCGCCGCCCACTGCGTCGACGCGTTCCGCCGGGTACTGCTCCGGGCCGATGCCGCGGTCGGCGACCGCGGCTGCCTGGTACAGCTGCATGTAGGGCGTGATGGTGGTGCCCACGAGCGCGACGGCGACGAGCAGGAAGTCGTGGCTCCAGGAGAAGTGGGGCCAGACGACGTTGAGTCCGACCTGGGTCCAGTCGGGGTGCCCGAGGACGAGGGCCAACGGGTACGCGAGGAAGGCCAGCGACAGCACGAGGAAGAGCCGTTCCGCGTACCGGTACGACCCGAACGCCACCATCGACCAGATCCCGATCGCGGCCAGCGGCACCGACACGTAGCGCGACACGCCGAAGAGCTCGAGCGCGGCCCCGATGCCCGCGAACTCGGAGACGACCAGCCCGAGGTTCGCGACGACGAGGCAGACCACCGCGAACGACGCGAGCCGCAACGAGAACTGCTCGCGGATCAGCGACATGAGCCCTTCGCCCGTGTAAGCGCCGAGGCGGGCCGACATCTCCTGCACGACGACGAGCGCGACCGTGACCAAGGTCATGATGAACAGCGTCCGGTAGACCCACGCGGAGCCGGCCGACGCGTACGTCGCGATGCCGCCGGCGTCGTTGCCCGCGTTGGCGGCGATGAGCCCGGGTCCGAGGATGGCCAGCACGCCGAGCGGCCGGCGGCGCAGCCACCCGAGCGCGGCGCCGGTGCGGACCCGCGCGGCGCTCACGACCGGAGCCCCGTGCGCGTGAACCGGCGCGGCTCGGCCAGGGCGTCGACGAGGTCGTCGGCGAGGATGCGGCCGAGGGGCGCGCCGAGGCTGTCGACCACCAGCAGCGAGGATCCGCGCGACTCGGTGAAGGCCTCGACCACGGCGTCGAGGTCGGCGTCGGGCGCGACCGTGACGGGCCACGGGGGCGCGACGAAGGACCCGACGCGCTGGGTCGGCTCCGCCAGGAAGAGCTCGAACACGCCGACGTCGTCGACCATGCGCCCGGAGTCGTCCACCACGATCACCGCGTCGACGTCGGCCCGGTGCTCGTTGTCGGCGCGCAGCTGCTCGCGCACCTGCTCGACGCGCGCATCCGCCTTCACCAGCACGAGGTGGCTGGTCATCAGCCCGCCGGCGGTGCCGGCCGGGTAGCGGAGCAGGCGCCGCAGACGGGCCGATGCGTCGATCGGCATCGCGGCGAGGAAGCGGTCGCGGTCCTGCTCGTCGAGGTCGCGCAGCGCGTCGGCCGCCTCGTCGGGCTCCATGCCGGCGAGGAGCGCGGCACCGCGGTCGGGCGTCGCCTCGCGCAGCAGCACGGCGAGCTCGTCGGCGTCCATCTCCTCGAGCGCGTCGGCCGCAGCCGCGGGCTCGAGCGAGTCGAGCAGCTCCTGCCGCTCGGTGCGGCCCAGCTCCTCGAGCAGGTCGGCGAGCTCGCCGGGCCGCAGCCGGTGCAGCGCCTGGTTCGGCCGCCGCATGCGCACGAGCCCGTCGGCGGTACCGAAGGGCTGGATCGAGGCCCAGTCGATGACGCGGTCCGGCCGGGGCCGGGCGCGCATCCGCGTCGGGCCGAGTCGCCGGAGCAGGGTCTGGAAGCCGACATCGACGCCGACGAGCCGCAGCGCGCCGAACGCGCGCGCGAGGTACAGGTCGGCGGCGCGCACGACCCGCACGCCCTCCACGTCGATGAGCTGGTGGTCGACCACGTCCGAGACCAGTGCCACCTCGCCGGGCCGACGGACGAAGTCGCGCAGGTCGAGCCGGGCCGACCGCAGGTCCACCCGGCGCGCGGCGAGCGTGGCGACGAGGTCTGCGGGCACGAAGATCGGCCGGCGGCCGACCTTCACGACGAGCCCGGTCACGGGCGGGTAGGCCGCCCCTTCCCAGCGGGCGACGACGTCGACGACCCGACCGACCTCGGGCCCGGCGGAGTTGTGGACGGGTGCGCCGACGAGCCCGGCCATCGAGATGATCGACTCGGCCACGGCGCGCTGCGCCAGCAGACGGCGCGAACGCTGTCCACGGAGCTGGCGTAGTGGTGTCGGGCGGTGCAGGAGGGAGAAGGCGCGCAGAGCCATGGGGACCTCTTCGTGGAACCGGAGGTCGCGCCGGCGGCCGGGCGCACGCGGTGGAGCGGGTGGCGCTGCGCTACGGCCGGGAGGCGCGATGCGATGGCAATCGCCGACTGGGGGGATCGTCGGTACGCATGCGCCTCACCTCCCTGATGGTTCGTCGCTCGACAGTGGTCGTCCGCGTGTCGCTGCTGTTGGTGCTGGTCAGGGGCGGTGCCGACCGCGGTCGGCCCCGCATCCCGGACAGAGAGGTTACCCGACGGTCGGCTCGTTCCCGGCGCCGAGCCCCGGTCTGCTCTGCGTCGGTGGACGCGTCAGTGGCCGACCGGGGTCAGTTGGTGGATCCGGGCGGACGCTCGACCGTGGTCGGCGGAGGCGTCACCGCGTCCGTGGGCGCCGTCGGAGCCGTCGGCGGGACCTCGGGCGGCGCGGGCTCGTCCCGGTTGCCTTCCTCCAGACCCTTCTTGAACTCGTGCTGTGCGCGGCCCACCGACCGGGCGAGCTTGGGGATCTGCGAGCCGCCGAAGAGCAAGGCGATGACGGCGATCAGGATCAGGATGTCGGGACCGATGATCTCGGCGAGCATGGCGACTCCTCGACGATGCGGGCGATGGGAGCTATGGGAGCGGTGCGGGCGATGGGGTCGCGACCGGCGGCGGTTGCGGTGCCACCATGATCCCACGGCGGGACGACGGATCCCGGTCGAGGGCTCGCGCCGCCGGTAGCGTTCCGACATGGTCGTCCCGAGCCTCGCGGCGGAAGCCGCCTCGGTGCGCGCCTTCTCGTTCACGGGCGCGTTGTACGTCTCGGCCATCGCCCTCGTGGCGCCGCTCCTCGTGAGCCTGGCGCCGAAGCTCCGGATGCCGGCGGTCGTCCTCGAGATCGCGTTCGGCATCCTCGTCGGCCCCGCGGTCCTCGACTGGGTACACGTCGATGTCCCGCTCGCGGTGCTGGCCCTCATCGGGCTGGCCTTCCTGCTGTTCCTCGCCGGCTTGGAGATCGATCCCTCCGCGCTCCGCGGCCGAATCGGCCGGCTGAGCGTCGCGTTCGCGGTGTCGCTCGCGCTGGCCGGTGGGCTCGCCTACGTCTTCGACGCCATCGAGCCGATCCGCGACCCGTTGTTCGTCGCCATCGTGTTCGCCTCCACGTCGCTCGGACTGGTGGTGCCGGTGCTCAGCGACGCGGGGGAGAGCACGACCGGCTTCGGGCAGGTCGTGCTGGCCGCGAGCTCGTTGGCCGAGTTCGGGACGATCCTGCTGATCTCGCTGTTCTTCTCGCAGTCGTCGTCGACCACCGGTTCGCAGATCGTGCTGCTCGTCGGGTTCGTCGTACTGGTGATCGTCGTGGGCGTCGGCATGACCCGGGCCGATCGCTCGCCCCGGCTCGCGAACACGCTGCTGAAGCTGGAGAACACGTCGGCCCAGCTCGGCGTGCGCATCGCCATCGCCCTGCTCCTGCTCTTCACGGCCATGGCGACCGAGCTCGGCTTCGAGGCCATTCTCGGGGCCTTCGTGGCCGGCGCCATCCTCCGGGTCGCCGACCAGCGTGAATACCTGATCCACCCCGAGTTCCGCCGCAAGATCGAGGCGATCGGCTACGGCTTCCTGATCCCGGTGTTCTTCGTCACCAGCGGAATGGGCGTCGACATGAAGTCGCTGTTCCGGCGGCCGGAGCACCTGATCCTGGTCCCGCTGTTCCTGCTCGCGCTGCTCGTCGCCCGCGGGATGCCGGCCCTCTTGTACTCGCCGTTCTTCGACCGTCGCCACCAGGTCGCGGCGGGCCTCCTGCAGGCCACCTCGCTCACGTTCGTCGTCATCGCCGAGCGGTTGGGCGTCGAGCTCTCGGTCTTCGACGCCGCGACCGGCGCGGCACTCGTGTCGGCGGGCCTGCTCTCGGTGGTCCTGTTCCCGGCCCTCGCACTGCGGCTGCTCGGCGACTCCCAGACCGTCCCCGGCGCCGACGACGTGGAGCCGGCACCGCCCCTCGTGCTCCCGCCCGAGGTGGGTCCGGAGCCCGACGCGATCGCCTGATCGCGGCGCGCTTCGCGCTTCATGCGCGAAGCGGCACGCGTGCGCATCCCCGCGGGCGCGCGAAACCGCAGGCCCGCGTCGTTGTGGCCCGTTCCGATCAAGGAATCGCGCCCGCGCGTCGATGAACGCTCGACGCCGTGCAGGGACGCGTACGGCCGACGTCGCCGCGAAGTCATCAGGCCCGCGATGTCGCCAAGGCACGCCGATGGAGTGAACGTTGCCGGAGATCCATTACGACGACCAGGCCTTGCAGCTGCTCGGGGTCCCGGGAGCGAGGTTGGCGAACGGACTCCGCCAGCTCGACGTCAGCGAGTCGACCATCCAGGAGCTGCTCCGGAACGATCTCGGTCTCGACGACCGCGCGGTCGGCGAGGCCCTCACCGCGGCGAAGCGTCTCGCCGACGAAGGCGCGGCTGCGGTCCCGCTACCGCCCGTGAACGAGACGGAGACACCCCGTCGCAGATCGGACGACCCGCAGAGTTAGAGGGACAGGACGACGGTGCCGGGCTCGGGGACGTGGCCGCGGATGCCGGTGGGCACGCGGTCCGACGGGGTGAGCCGCGGCGCGACGTTGCTGAGCAGCAGCGATCCGGTGCCGTCGGGGTCGGAGTCGTCCGCATCCACCTCCACCCGCCAACGGTCGGGGTCGTACCGGAGCCGGCCCGAACCCGCGGCGTCCTCGATCATCGTGGTGGCGCCGACCGCACGGCTGCGCCACGGCTGCACGCCTGCCGCCGTCAGTGCGTCGAACGCGCCGTCGTCGGTGGTGACCACCGCGCCCGGCACCGCGCCGAACACGGTGGCCAGATCGCGCCCGAACTCCTGGGTCAGGCCCTCGACGACCGCGGTGTTGATCCCCCACACCACCTGCGGGTGCAGGTAGCCGATGAGGGCGGCGGTGCGAAACGAGTCGAAGCGGGACGAGTCGGCCGACGAGTAGAGCGCGCCGAGCTTGCCGGCCGCGGTCTCGAACGGATAGCTGTGCAGGGTCTCCGAGAGCATCGACACGATCAGGAGCAGCGGGCGCACGTCGTCCTCGGCTGCGGTCACCTCGGGGTCGACGTGTGAGGTGTCGTGCAGGCCCAGCCGCTGCAACACGGGCACCAGCGCCGCCGCTTCGTCGTCGATGTCGGCCTGGGAGACCTCCCACGGCACGAGCTCGTCGGCCGCGCCCGTGCGCGCGATCCGGATGCGGCCGAGGCACCAGGCGCGGGGCGGCGGTTCGTAGATCGTCCTGGCCACGGTCATGCCTTCGTCACCCTCGGGATCTTGTGCGGCGGCCCCAGCTTCAGCAGGGACTCGTTGGTGACCAGCTCGACGTCGGGAACGACCCCGAGCGCCTCGGCCACCGACGCGGTGACCCGCTCCTGCAGGTCGCCCAGTCCCTTCTTGCCGTCGTCCCGGTAGCCGACGCGCAGACGGAGCACGTCGACCTCGCGTTGCGGCCGGATGATCTGGAAGATGCCCGAGCTGGTCTCGTCGACCAGCTCGATCGCGTGCCACACGTCCATGGGCAGGACGCTGCGACCCTCGACGACGACCTCGTCGCCCTTGCGGCCGAGGGTCCAGATCCGGCCGTGGGTGCGACCGCACGCGCACGGCGCGAGGGTGCGCCGCACCAGGTCGTCGGAGCGGTAGCGGATCAGCGGGGCGATCTTGTCGATCAAGGTGCTGGTCACGAGCTCGCCGGGCGTCTCGTCGGCCACGGGGTCGGTGCCCAGTGGGTCGAGCGACTCGGCGTAGGCGGTGTCCTCCCAGTAGTGGGCGCCGTCATGCTCACGGCACTCGGTCGCCGCGCCGACGTCGCCGAGCGCGGTGTGCTGGAAGAGCTCCAGACCCCAATCGTCGGTGATGCGCCGGGCCCGGGGACCGATCGGCTCGCCGGCCCACGAGATGCCCTTGTAGCTGGCGAACGACTTCTCGGGGTCGACACCCATCGCGGGTGCGTGCTGTTGCACGCCCATCAGGATGGCGAGGGACATGTTGTACATGGCCGTGGGCCGGTACTTCTCGTTGGCCGCGAAGAGGAACGGCATGTCGGCGGAGCCGTGGTCGACGAACACCGGCGTCGCGCCGATCGCGCGGATCGTGTCGTGGATGCCGGGCCCCCGGAACGTGAACAACGTCTCGGTGAAGTAGTCGCCCGGGCGGCACCCGAACTCCCAGAACTCCCGCACGAGGAAGCTCGGTCCGCCACCGGCCGACGGTGCGGGGGTGGGGTCACCGGTGGTGCCGGACGTGCTGAAGATCGCGCTGAACACTCCGCGGGTGCGGGGCTCGATGCAGAGCAGCCCGCCATAGGGGTCGTTGTGCCGGTCCCGGTACGAGCGGATGGCGTCCTTGTCGATGAACGGCACCTTCTCGTGGAAGTCGTCCATCGATTGCACGTCGGCCGGTGTGACCTTGGCCGCGTCCCACGTCTCCCGGATGAGGCCGCTGCGCTCGTACGCCCACGGGATCAGGTCGCCGAGCAGCGTCTCCTCCCGGTGCTTCTCGATCTGCTCGCGCGGCATCGTCTCGATCTCCGGCGCGAAGTACCGCTGATCGTGCGGCCGTTCGAAGTACGCGGCCTGGTCGTCAGGCATCCGCAGCTCCGTCCGACAGGGGAGCGGTGGCCGACCTCTGGCGCGGGATGCTCTTCGGCGGTAGACCGAGGTCGGTCCCGGATGTCAGGGTGTCGATCATTCGGCTACCGTAACGACCGTTATGGACGTCCGTCAACGACTCCTCCGCGCCGCGCTGGCATCGGTCGCCGAGCGGGGTTACGCCGAGGCCGGCCTGCGCGAGATCGCCGCGTCGGCCGGGGTCACGACCGGCTCGCTGTACCACCACTTCACGGGCAAGGACGAGCTCGTGCGGGCCGCGGTGCTGGAGCACGCCGACCTCGTCGCGCTCGCGTTGGAGGCCGCCGACCCGGGTCGGGACACGCCCGCCGATGTCCGGCTCCGCTCGCTCGTCGGCGCGCTCGGGTCGGACCGCGACGCGGACCGCTGGACCCGCGATCTCGGGATCGTCATCAACATCGAGCTGCCCAAGGTCGACGGCTTCCAGGACGTCTTCGACCACATGCGTCCGCTGCTCGTGAGCCTGATCCGGCGCATCACCGCCGACGGGATTGCCGACGGCGACCTCGAGCTGCCGCCCGGGACGACCGTGGACGCGTTCGCCGACGTCGTGCTGGCCGGCGTCGTCGGCCTCGAGCTGATGGCCGCGCGCGGCTCGCTCAACTCGCCGCTGCAGGCGGCGTTGCTGCTCCACGTCGACGCCGCCCTCGCCCTCGCCCGGCCCGCGCCACGGTCCGTCACGCGCCGGGCCCGACCGTCCCACATCCGAACCTGATGGAGAGCCGCCAACCATGACCACGTCCATCCTCCACACCCAGACCCTCGGCACGTTGTTGCAGGAGCACGCCCGCAGCTACCCGGAGCAGCTCGCGCTCGTCGACGGGGATGTCCGACTCACCTGGCCCGAGCTCGACGCCCGGGTCGGTCGCATCGCCGCCGCGCTCGTGGCCAACGACGTGCGGCGGGGTGACCGGATCCTGTGGCTGGGCCAGAACAGCTTTCGCGTGATCGAGCTGCTGTTCGCCTGCGCGCGCGTCGGCGCGGTCGTCTGCCCGGCCAACTGGCGTCAGTCGCCCGACGAGCTCGCCTTCGTGATCGACGACGTCGACGCGCGGATCGTGATCTGGCAGGAGGAGGAGGTCGGCGACTCGGTGCGCGCGGGACGCGATCGGGCGGAGTCGAAGGACCGCGCGCTCTGGCTCCGCCACGACGCCGACGCCGTCGATCCAACGTCGTACGAAGGCGCGCTCGTCGCGTCGGACGAGTCGGCCGCGGTCGGCGCACCCGACGTCGACGACGCGGTGCTGATGATCTACACCGCTGCCTTCGAGGGGCGCCCGAACGGCGCGCTCCTGTCGCAGCGCGCCCTCATCGCGCAGTCGCTGCTCATGCTGCAGCTCCAGAAGCTCGACGGCTCCGCGGTGTACCTGAACTGCGGCCCGATGTTCCACGTCGGCATGCTGTTCACGACCTTTCCGGTCTTGCTCGCCGCGGGCACCAACGTGATCGTGCCCCGCGTCGACGCCGAGGAGCTCTGCCGGCTCATCGAGACCGAACGCTGCACCGGTGCCTACATCATGGGTCCGACCATCGACCAGATCGTCGAGCTCAACGCCGACGCTCGCTACGACCTCTCGAGCCTCCGGGTGTCGGCGGCCTCGGGCGGTGCCTGGGCAGCCATGACGACCCCTGACGACAGCATGTGGTGGTCGCGGCCGGGTGGCTACGGCCAGACCGAGACCTTCGGCATGGCCACGTTCGGCTGCCTCGGAGGGAGCGCGCCACACGGGCGACCCTCGCCGCTGGTGCAGCTCGCGATCCTCGGTCCAGACGACGAGCTGCTGCCTCCGGGGGAAGTCGGCGAGATCGGCGTGCGCGGGGTCACGGTGATGAACGGCTACCACAACCGCCCGGAGCTGAACGCGCAACGTCAGCGCAACGGCTGGCACCACACGAACGACCTCGGCAAGCGAGAGGCGGACGGCTCGGTGACGTTCGTCGGACCGCGCGTCCGGATGATCAAGAGCGCGGCCGAGAACATCTATCCGGCCGAGGTCGAGGGCTGCATCGCACAGCACCCCGCGGTCGCCGCGTGCGCGGTCCTCGGAGTGCCCGACGACACGTGGACCCAGAGCGTCAAGGCGGTCGTGGTGCTGCGAGAAGGAGCGTCGGCCACGCCCGAGGAGATCATCGAGCACTGCCGCGAGCGGATCGCTTCGTACAAGAAGCCCCGCACGGTGGTGTTCGTCGACGCGCTGCCCCGGGTGCCGATCGGCTTCGTCGACCGTGACGCGCTCGACGAGCAGCACGGCGGCGGCGGCTACCCCGGCGGCTGGAACCGTTCCGCCTGACCCGCCCACTCCGCCTCGACCGCGCCGTCCGTGGCACCACGACGCGATCCGGGTCCCGCCACGCATGAGACCGGGGCCACCGGACGGGCGGGCGATCCGGCGCGTAGGTTGGGGCGCATGCCACTTCCGGAATCCGCCCGGCGCTACCCGCATTCGGGGATCGCCACGCCGCACTACCTCGCGTCGGCCGCCGGCCTGGCCACGCTCGCGCAGGGCGGCAACGCGGTCGACGCGATCGTCGCCGCCAACCTCGCGCTCGGCGTCGTCGCGCCCTATTTCTGCGGCTACGGCGGTGACATCTTCGCCATAGTGTGGGACGGCAGCGCGCACGGCTATGTCGGCTCGGGGCACTCGCCCGCGGCCGCGCACATCGACGCGCTGCGCGAAGAGGGCCTGCAGCACATGCCCTACTTCGGCGGCCACTCGGTGACGGTTCCCGGCGGCCCGCGCGGCTGGTTCGACCTGCTCGAGCGGTGGGGGACGAAGAGCTTCGGTGAGCTCTCGAAGGCTGCCGTCCGCTATGCCCGCGACGGTTTCGAACCGACGCTGCGCGGCCACGACATGATCACGGCGTCGGGGATCTTCTACCCGCCCGAGTTCGAGTGGCCGAAGATGTACGACGACGCGACCGTCGGTGGGCGCCTGCGCCAGCCGGCGCTCGCCGCACTCATCGAGCGGTTGGCCGAAGGTGGCCCGGACGCCTACTACCAGGGCGAGGTGGCGGAGACGATCGCGGCGGCGATCCGCCGGCGCGGCGGGCTGATGACGGCCGACGACATCGGCGCGCACCGAGGCGAGTGGGTCGACCCGATCCGCGCCGGGTTCCGCGACGTCGAGGTCCTCGAGCTCCCGCCGCCGACCCAGGGCGTGACCGCGTTGGAGATGCTGCGGATCGTCGACGGGTTCGAGCTGCCGCCCGACGGCCCCGAGCGCCAGCACCTGCTGATCGAGGCCGCGAAGCTCGCGTTCGCCGACCGCGACACCTACGTCAGCGATCCCCGCCACATGACCGTCGACCCGGACGCGATGCTCGCCGACGACTGGATCTCGGAGCGGCGAGCGCAGATCGACCTGGGCCGGGCGTCGAGCCCCGAGCCGTATCGGGTACCCGCCGGCGGCACGGCCTACCTGTGCGCGGCCGACTCCGACGGGCTGCTCGTCAGCCTCATCCAGAGCAACTTCCTCGGCTTCGGGTCCGGCGTCCACGTCGACGAGTTCGGGATCAACCTCAACAACCGCGGGTCGTCGTTCAACCTCACCGAAGGCCATGCCAACGCGCTCGCCCCCACGAAACGGCCGATGCACACGCTCATCCCTGCCCTCGGCCTGCGCGACGGGCAGCCATGGCTCGTGTTCGGATCGATGGGTGGCGACGCGCAACCGCTGATCCACCTGCAGCTGCTCGCCCGGATCCTCGACGACGGGACCGAGCTCCAAGAGGCGCTGGCTTCGCCCCGGTTCAACGTGGAGGCCGGCCGCTGGAAGGTGAAGACGGAGTGGCACATGCCGGCGGAGACGGTCGCCGGACTCGAGGCGATGGGCCACCAGGTCGAGCCGATCGGGCCGCTCGACATGGGCGTCGGTCACGCCCACGCGATCGAGCTCGGTCCCGAAGGCGGCTATGCCGTCGCCACCGATCCTCGCGCCGAGGGCGCGGCCCTGGGTCTCTAGAGACCGGGCTCGAGCGACGACTAGGGGAGCACATGGATCTCGGACTGGACGGCAAGCGCGCCGCGGTGTCGGCCGCGTCGAAAGGATTGGGCTTCGGCGTCGCCAACGCGCTCGCGGCCGAAGGTGTGCACGTCGCGATC
This sequence comes from Actinomycetes bacterium, assembly GCA_025463865.1. Taxonomy (GTDB): domain Bacteria; phylum Actinomycetota; class Acidimicrobiia; order IMCC26256; family Chersky-534; genus Chersky-534. The sequence goes on from JAODBH010000173.1 coordinate 11,199, forward strand.
TGCGGCCGGGACCGGGAGACGGTTGACGCCGCGGCCGCCCGGATCGGCAACGGTGCGGTCGGGCTGGTCGCCGACGTCTCCGATCCCGACGGGGCCGCGGGCTTCATCCGGGAGGCGCGCGATGCGCTCGGCGGTCTCGACATCGTCGTGCCGAACGCGGGCGGGCCGCCGGGCGGCAACTTCGCGTCGACCAGGCTCGAGCAGTACGAGGCCGCGTTCCGGCTCAACGGGTTGAGCACGATCGCCATGTGTTACGAGGCCGTACCCGGTCTCCGGCAGCAGGGCTGGGGCCGGATCGTCGCCATCACGTCGTGGACGGTGCGCCAGCCGAACCCGGGCCTGATCCTCAGCAACACGGCGCGAGCCGCGGTCACGGGCTTCCTGAAGACGCTCGCGGGCGAGATCGCGATCGACGGCATCACCGTCAACTCGCTCCAGCCCGGGTCGCACGCCACCGACCGCATGAAGCAGCTGAGCGGCGGCGACATGACCGACGCCACGAAGTCCGGGATCCCCACCGGCCAGTTCGGCCGACCCGAGGACTTCGGCGCCGTGGCCGCGTTCCTCTGCTCCGACCACGCCCGCTTCGTCAACGGCGCCGCCATCCCCGTCGACGGCGGCTCCAGCGCCGGCCTCCAGTGAGGTCGTGCGTCCCCTGAGCACGCAGAGCGTGCTCAGGGGACGCACGAAGACGTAGGGCCGCGAGCGCGGAGTTACGATCCGCGGATGCTTCGACACATGGCTGTGTACACGTGGGCGGAAGGCACCTCCGACGCCGACATCGCCGAGTTCACGGGGATGCTCGAGCGACTGCCGGCCCGGATCCCCGAGATCCGCGGCTACGCCTTCGGTCCCGACCTCGGGCTCGTGCCGGGGAACGGCGATTTCGGGCTGGTCGCCGAGCTCGACGACGAAGCCGCGTTCCGCACCTACGTGGCCCATCCCGACCACCAACCGGTGCTCGCCTGGGTCGCAGCGCACGTGGCGCACCGCAGCGCGGTCCAACTCTCGATCTGAGGTTTCCTGTCGGGCGCGGTGAAGTCGCCCGTCCCACGTAACCTGCCGGTATGTCCGTCCCCGCGTGGCGCACCCGTGTCGTCACGGTCCCGAACGTCATCACCGCGGTACGGCTCGCCTGCGTGCCTTGGTTCCTGGTGCTCCTCGCCCAGGACCGGGTCGTCGCCGCGGGTTACCTGTTGGCGGTGCTGGGCTGCACCGACTGGGTCGACGGCTACATCGCCCGCCATTTCGACCAGGGCAGCGAGCTGGGCAAGATCCTCGACCCGGTCGCCGACCGGATCATGCTCCTGACGGCGGCGGTCGCGCTCCTGGCCTACGGCATCGTCCCGATCTGGCTGGGAGTGCTGGTCCTCTTCCGGGAGGCGCTGGTCGCCGGGGTCGGTCTGGCCCTCGGCGCCCTCGGCGCCCGCCGCATCGACGTCACGTGGTCGGGCAAGGCCGGCGCCCTGTCGTTCATGTGCGGGCTACCGCTCTTCATGTGGGCCTCGGCCACGTCGGGCACGGCCCACGACATCTACATCTTCGGTGCATGGTGGTTCGCACTCTGGGGTCTGGCGTTCAGTTGGTACGCGACTGCGCAGTACGTCCCCTTGGCGCGCGCTGCGCTGCACGAAGGCCGGAAGGCCCGAGCAGGAGGTTTGGCGTGAAAGCGGTCATCATGGCCGGCGGCGAAGGCACCAGACTTCGACCGCTCACGAGCAATCAGCCCAAGCCGATGATGCCGATGGCGAACCGGCCGATGATGGAGCACATCGTCCGGCTGCTGGTCGCCAACGGCTTCGACGACATCGTCGTGACCGTGGCGTTCCTCGCCAACCAGATCCGCAACTACTTCGGCGACGGCTCCGAGTTCGGCGTGCGCATCCGCTACGCCACCGAGGACTCGCCGCTCGGCACCGCAGGTTCGGTGCGCAACGCGGCCGACGAGCTCACCGAGCCGTTCCTCGTCATCTCCGGTGACGTCCTCACCGACTGCGATCTCGCCGCGTTCGTGCAGGCCCACACCGAGTCGGGAGCGATGGCGTCGATCGTGCTGAAGCGGGAGGACAACCCGCTCGAGTTCGGCATCGTCATCACCCGGGAGGACGGTTCGATCGAGCGGTTCCTCGAGAAGCCCACGTGGGGTCAGGTCTTCTCCGACACGATCAACACCGGCATCTACGTGCTCGACCCGAAGGTCTTCGACTTCATCCCTGCCGACGAGGTCGTCGACTTCTCGAGCGACGTGTTCCCGCAGATGCTCGAGAAGGGCCTGCCGATGTACGGCTGGGTCATGGACGGCTACTGGGAGGACGTCGGCACGCTGGAGGCCTACACCCGCGCCCACCAGGACATCCTCGACGGCCGGGTCAAGGTCGACATCGAGGGCTTCCGGGTCGGCGACCACGTGTGGCTCGGCGAGGGCTCCGACGTCGACCCCGGGGCGCGGGTGGAAGGGCCGGTCGTGATCGGCGAGAACTGCCGGGTCGAGGCGGGCGCCCACTTGCGCCAGTACACCGTCCTCGGCAGCGACGTCGTGGTGAAGTCCGACAGCTTCCTCGAGCGGGCCGTCGTCCACGATCACGTCTACATCGGCGCGGGCACCCGCCTGCGCGGATCGGTGGTCGGGCGCAACACCGACCTCAGGGGCGACGACCGCGCCGAGGAAGGCGTCGTCATCGGTGACGAGTGCTTCATCGGCGAGCACGTCGTGATCAATCCGGGCGTGAAGATCTATCCGTTCAAGACCATCGAGGCCGGCGCGGTCCTCAACAGCTCGATCGTCTGGGAGAGCCGCGGGACGCGCACCTTCTTCGGTCGCCGTGGCGTGCGCGGTCTCGCGAACGTCGACATCACGCCCGAGATCGCGGTGCGCCTGGCGATGGCCTACGGCACGGCGCTCAAGAAGGGCGCGGTCGTCACCACCAGCCGCGACACCTCGCGCGCCGCCCGGGCCCTGAAGCGGGCGATCATCGGCGGCCTCAATCTCGCCGGCATCAACGTCGAGGACCTCGAGCTCGCCACCGTGCCGCTGACCCGATTCCACGTCAACAAGGAACGCGCCCAGGGTGGGATCTCGGTGCGGCTCGCTCCGGGTGATCCCAGCAGCGTGGAGATCCGGTTCTTCGACGCCAAGGGCCGCGACATCGACGAGCAGATGCAGCGCAAGGTCGAGCGCCTGCTCTCCCGCGAGGACTTCCGGCGCGCGTTCGGCGGCGAGATCGGCGACATCGTGTTCCCGCCCCGCGCCATCGAGTACTACACCGTGGCCCTGGAACGCACCGTCGACTGGAAGCGGCTGCGCGAGCGTGCGTTCAAGGTCGTCCTCGACTACTCGTCGGGGGCCACGTCCCAGATCATGCCCAACGTGCTGCCGAAGATCGGCGCCGAGGTGCTCGCGGTGAACCCGTTCGCCACGACCCAGGCGTCGATCGACGCCGCCGAGGACCTGTCCACCCGGGTCAAGCGCGTGGCCGACCTCGTGCGGGCGTCGGGCAGCCATCTCGGCGCGGTGTTCGACCCCGACGGCGAGACCGCGACGATCATCGACGACGAGGGCCGGATGCTCACGCCCGAGGAAGCGCTCATGTCGCTGGTCTCGCTGGTGACCCAGGTGCACGAGCACGCGCGGATCGCGCTGCCGGTGAGCGTGAGCATGGCCGCCGAACGCATCGCAGCCGAGAACGGCGCCGAGATCGTGTGGACGAAGCTGTCGGCCGCGAACCTGATGGAGATCGCGTCGACGGGTGCGGTCGACTTCGCAGCGTCGCAGGAAGGCGGCTTCATCTGGCCCGACTTCCTGCCGGCGTACGACGCCACCGCCACCCTCGTCCGGCTCCTCGACCTGCTCGCGGCCACCGATCAGCGCCTGTCGCAGGTCGTGCGCAAGCTGCCCCCGGTGCACGTCGCGCACGAAGCCGTGGCCACGCCGTGGGAGCGCAAGGGCATGATCATGCGCGAGGTCATGGAGCGCTCCAACGACCGGGAGCTCGTGCTCGTCGACGGGGTGAAGATCCTGCACGGCGACTCGTGGGCGCTCGTGCTCCCCGACCCGGAGGAGCCGCTCACCCACGTGTGGGCCGAGAGCAGCAGCGACATGGAGGCGCGCCAGCTCGCGCAGGAGTACGCCCGCCGGATCCGCCAGCTCCTCCGCTAGCGCGCGGACGTCGGGGTTGACCGCTTGCCGAAGGCCTTGCTGAAGGCGGCGGCGACCGCCTCGCTCTCGTGGTCGTCGATCGGGAACGCGGGATCGGGCCGGCCGTTGGTGCCGACCTGTTGGTCGCCCGTGGCCGTGATGTCTCCCAGCGGCACGACCTCCGCGCCCGTCGCGGCCGCGGCCTTCGCGATCGCGGCGTCGTAGGCGGCCTTCCGGGCGGTGCGCACGTCGGGCGCGAGTGAGGGGAGCGCGACCGCGGAGCCGACGAGGACGCGGGTCTTGTCGATCGCGCGCAACGAGCGGAGCAGCTTGGTGAGCTGGTCGGTGAACTGCGGTCTCGGGTCGCCCGCGAGCTCCTCTTGCGCGCCGAGCACCACCGAGACGATCGTCGGCCTCTGCTGTCGGGCGATCGGGAGCTGGACGTCGAGCGCGGCCTCGACCGTCGCGTCGTGGGCAGCCGCGTTCACGAACACCGTGTTGCCCGGGAGCGTCCGGCGGAAGAAGACCTGCGGCCAGCTGCTCTGCAGCGCGTTCGCCGAACCTTCGCCGAGCTCCTCGTCGCTGCCGATGGCGACGTAGACGCTCCGGGGGCCGACCGCGGCGACGGGCGGCCCGAGTGCCTCGCGCCCGCCTCCGCACGCGGCGAGGAGGACCGCTCCCGCCACGAGCAGGCAGAGGCTCCGCCGGGTCACCGGACCCACCGCATCACTCGTCGCCCATCGCCTGACGTGCCGGTAGGCCCGCGGCGCGTTGGGCCGGAACGGTTCCGGCCAGGAGCGCGAGGACCGTCGCCCCCACGATGCCGCCGAGTGCCACGACCGCGGGCATCCCCACCTGGACCCCGACCAGCCCCTGGTGGGAGAGGTAGCGGTTGACGACACTGCCGAGGGTGCGCGCGATCCCCCAACCGCCGACGGTGCCGAGCAACCCGCCGGCCAGGCCAAGCAGTCCGGCTTCGAGGAGGAACACGTGACGGACGTCGCGGTCGCGCGCGCCGATGGCCTTCAGGACGCCGATCTCACGTCGGCGCTCGCGCACCGACGCGAGCATTGCGTTGGTGATGCCGAGCCCCGCGATCACGAGCGCGATGACGCCGATGCCGCTCAGCACGATCTCGATGACGTGCAGGTACCGCTGCACCGAGTTGATCAGGTTCTCGGGTGCACTGGTGGAGTAGCCGACCTGCGTGATGCGCGACCGCACCGGGCCGATCTGGTCGAGGCCCGCGGCGATGACGAAGAGGCCGGCGTACGGCGACGAGTCGGGGCCGATGCTGTCGCCGATCTGCTCACCGCCCGCGGTCCACGACCGCGCGGCCTCGACCGATGAGGCGCCGGTGAGCACCTCACCGTTCGCGGCCTGTTGGGCGACGACGCCCACGATCGTCTGCTTGGTCCAACGGCCCCGGACCCGGACGTTCCCGAACGCGTACTTGCGCGGTGAGCCGATCTCGAGCTGCATGCCGACGACCGTCGCCGCGTCGCGCTTCCCGATGCCGTAGCGCTGGAGGAAGGTCTCGGTGACCGCGACCTCGGTCTGGGCGTTCGGGGCCGGCAGACGGCCGGAGATGATCGAGATCGGCAGCTTGGACGCGTCCTGCAGCTCCGTGCCGATCATCGTCGTCTGGATGGTGCCGGGCTTCCTGCTCGCGACGGCCTGGAGCGCTCTCGGGATCCGGGTCGGCGGGATGACGACGATCGGAGCCTGCTCGACGGCGATCACGGAGGCGACCCCCCGAAGCGCGCGGATCCTGCGCAGCGCGACGTCGTCGAGGGGCTTCGGCGGGCCGGGCTGGGGACTGTCGCGGTCGAGTTGGCCCAGGTTGGGTGCGGCCGCGGCGACCTGGATCCCGGCGAGGGGGCCACCCTTCGAGAGCTGGTTGAGCACCCGGGTGCGCGCGGCGCCGGCGAGGACCAGCAGGGACGTGAGCAGCGCGGCGGCGAGGGTGACCGCGAGGATCGTGAGCACCGCGCGACCGAGACGGCGGTACACGCTGCGGCGCGCGAGCGCGAACGCGTCGCGCCAGCTCACGCGACGCCCTTTCTCGACGGGGCGCTCTCGTCCACGAGGCGACCATTGCGGAGTTGCAACCGGCGGTCGGCCCGGTCGGCGACCGCGCGGTTGTGCGTCACGGTGATGAGGGTGCACCCGACGTCGCGGGGCAGCGCGTGCAGGAGCTCGAGGATGCGTTCGGTCGAGTCGTCATCGAGGTTGCCGGTGGGCTCGTCGGCGAGGATGAGGCGGGGACGGTTGGCCAGTGCGCGAGCGACGGCGACCCGTTGGGCTTCGCCACCGCTCAGCGAAGCGGGGCGGTGTGAGGCCCGCGCGCTGAGGCCGACCGCGTCGAGCAGCTCGAGTGCCCGCGCCCGCCGCAGCCGCGTGGGGCCACCCGTGAACGACAGCGCGAGCTCGACGTTCTCGAGCGCAGTGCACGTGCCGAGCAGGCCGTAGTGCTGGAAGACGAAGCCGACGGTGTCCCGGCGGTAGCGGGCGAGGTCGTCACCGGACAGCGAGGTGACGTCGATCCCGCCGACGGTGATCGATCCCTCTTGCGCGCGGTCGAGTCCCCCGAGCACCGCGAGCAGCGTGCTCTTGCCGGCACCCGACGGACCCGTCACCGCGACGTGGGCGGGTCCGATGACGTCGAGGTCGAGGCCGTCGATCACCGTGATCGGTCCCTCGGGGGTCCGGTAGACGTGGGACAGCCCGCGAACGTGCACGTCAACCGGTGCGACGTCGTTCTCCGCCATCATCGGACGGTACCGGCCCGTGGGCGAATCCCAGCCGCGGGCCCGGCCGGATCCGCTCGACCCCGGGCCCGGGCGCCGGCTCCGCCTACGATTCGAACCGACCGGGACCTGAGCGGAGGACTGCAGCACGTGGAGTACCCCCAGGAGTTGCACTACAGCGCCGAGCACGAGTGGGTGCGGGTGGACGGAAGCCGGGCCACCGTCGGCATCACCGCCTTCGCCCAGGACGCGTTGGGTGATGTCGTCTACGTGCAGCTTCCCGACGTCGGCGCCCTCGTCACCGCGTCCTCGTCGATCAGCGAGGTCGAGAGCACGAAGTCGGTGTCGGAGATCTTCGCCCCCGTGAGCGGCGAGATCGTGGCGGTCAACGACGCGCTCCAGGACACGCCCGAGCTGCTCAACTCCGACCCTTACGGCGGCGGCTGGATCCTCACGGTGGAGATGAGCGACACGGGGGAGCTCTCGAGCCTCATGGACGCGGCCGCGTACAAGACGCTCGTCGAGACCTGAGCGTGGCGCGGTCCCGGCCGACCTGGAGGCTGGTCGACGACCTCCTGGTCCCGCTCTCGGCCGCCGGGCAGATGGCCGCCGACATCCGGTTGCTCGACGAGGTCGGCTCGGGTCGTCTGCCCGCGCTCCGCGTCTACCGGTGGAGTCCGCCGGCCCTGAGCCTGGGCCGGTTCCAGGCCGACACCGACGTCGACGTCGACGCCTGCCGCCGCCACGGCGTCGAGGTCGTCCGCCGACCGACCGGGGGCCGCGCGCTGCTGCACGGGGGCGATCTCACGTACGCGGTCGCGATGCCCCTCCCCGCCGACGCGCCGTCGGTCGACGCCCGCTACCGGCTGCTCGCCGCCGGCCTGATCGCGGGCCTGGGCCGCCTCGGGGTCGAAGCGGAGATCGCGTGCCACGAAGGCCCCACCGGGCCGGTCTGCTTCACCGCGCAGCGTGGTGCCGACCTGCGGGTCGGAGGCCGGAAGCTCTGTGGCTCGGCCCAGGTCCAGCGGGGGCAGGCCCTGCTCCAGCACGGCTCGATCCTGTTGGCGCGGTTGCCGTTCGACGAGACCGATCTGGTCCACCACGCGTCGCCGGCGGAGCGGGCCGAGGCGCGGGCCCGGCTCGACTCGGCCACCGTGACCATGGGGGAGCTGGGCGCCCCGACCGACCCCGCGGTCGTGGCCGCGGCGCTGGTCGAGGGTTTCGAGCAGGCCGTGGGCGTGCGGATGACCGGCAGCAGCGTCACCTGCACCGCCACCTGCACCGTCACCGAAACCGGGGCCCGAAGCGGTGGCCGAGGTCGAGGTTGAGACTCCACCAGCCGGGGTGACCGCGGACCGGTAGCCTGGCCGGGTGATCGTCTGCGCCCGTTGCGGCCACCAGAACGCCGAGACCGCCCGGTTCTGTTCGTCGTGCGGAGCCCCGCTCCCCGACGTGGGCGAGGCCACCATGTCGATCTCCGCGGTCGAGAGCGAAGCCGGGCTCGTCGAAGAGACGGTGGCCGACCTCGAAGAGCTGCCCGAGGGCATCGGCGCGGTGATCGTCGACCGGGGCCCGAACAAGGGCAGCCGGTTCCTGCTCGAGCACACGACCACCGCTGCGGGCCGGCACCCGGAGTCGGAGATCTTCCTCGACGACGTGACGGTCTCGCGCCGGCACGCGGTGTTCGAACGGCGGGAGAACGGCTACGTCCTGCGAGACGTCGGGTCGCTCAACGGCACGTACGTCAACGGTGACCGGGTGGACGAGTACGAGCTGCGCAACGGCGACGATGTGCAGATCGGTCGGTACCGTCTGCTGTTCCTGGTCGGGGGGAGCGGATGATGGCGTTGAAGGCGCACGCTTCCATCGGTGAGGTCCTGGCCGAGCTGCGGGAGGAGTTCCCCGACATCACGATCAGCAAGATCCGCTTCCTCGAGAGCCAGGGCCTGATCGATCCCGAGCGCACCCCGTCGGGTTACCGGAAGTTCTACGAGACCGACATCTCGCGCCTGCGGTGGATCCTCGGTCAGCAGCGCGACAACTTCCTGCCCCTCAAGGTGATCAAGGACCGGCTCGACGGGTTCGACGCCCGCGGGGAGGAACCTCACGACGAGGTCGAGGTCGAGGTGGTGGTCGTCGACCTGGATCCGGTGATCGAGGTCGATCCCGAGCCTCAACCCGCCCTCGGGCAGCAGGTCCTCATCGACGGTGAGCCGCCTGTCCGCCGGAGGGGCTCGCGTTCCACGATGGCCGCGCCCGCGACGCGGCGCAGTCGGGCCGAGGCCGCGGTTCCGCTCGACGACGAGCCCGGCGACGACCTCGAGCGCGAGGTCAGCGGCCTCAGCCTCACCCGTTCCGAGCTCGCCCACGCGGCGGGTCTCGACGACGCCGCGATCGGCCAGCTCGAGGAGTTCGGTCTCCTGGTGCCGTCCCGTCAGGCCGGTGACCGGGTGCTGTTCGACGAGGACTCGCTCGCGATCGCCCGTCTCGCCTCCGGCTTCTTCAAGCAGGGGATCGAGGCCCGGCACCTCCGGATGTACCGCCAGTTCGCCGAGCGGGAGGCGCTGCTGTTCGAGCAGGTGCTGATGCCGCTGCTGCGCCAGCGCAATCCCGAGGCCCGGGCCAAGGCCCGTGAGGAGATGACCGAGCTCGCCCGGCTGGGCCGGGGGTTGCGGGCCGCGTTCCTCCGCAACGCCTCGCGCGACCTTCTCGGCGAGTGACGGTCGCACCGCCCGCAACGCTCCTCACCCCGGACGCGATCGCCGAGCACGTCGAACGGCTCGCGCGCGAGATCGCGACCGCCCATCCCGAGGGCGTCGTGCTCGTGAGCGTGATGAAGGGAGCGCTCCTCTTCACCGCCGACCTGGTGCGGGCGTTCCCACGGGACGTCCCGGTGGAGGTCGACTTCATGGCGATCTCGCGGTACGCCCCGCAGCGTGGTCGGGTGCGCATCCTCAAGGACCTCGAGGCCGACGTCGCCCAACGGGCGGTCGTGGTGGTCGAGGACATCGTCGACACCGGCCTCACGGTCGCGTTCCTCCAGGCGCAGATGCGCGCCCGGGACGCCGCTTCAGTGGAGGTCTGCGCGCTGCTCGACCGCCCGGTGCGACGGATCGTCCCGCTCGAGGTGCAGTACGTCGGGCGCGAGATCGACGACATCTTCGTGCTCGGGTACGGATTGCACCATCAGGATCTCTACCGGAACGTTCCCGGGGTATACATCGCAGACCGGGCCACGGTGCTCGCCTCCCCCGAGGCGTACCTCCCGCATCTGTATCCCGGGGCGTTCGCCGGTGCCGACGATCACACGGTCGCCGGAGGCGCAGGCGGCGATGACGTCGCGGAGCCCGGTGGTAGGGTCAATTCGACTCGGAACGGAGGCGGCCAGTGATCCGTTTGATGCTGGTAGGGGTACGGGTCGAGGTTCCTACGAACCAACCGATCGTGCTGCTGCGTGAGGACGACGGCCAGCGGTACCTGCCGATCTTCATCGGACCTCCGGAAGCGACGGCGATCGTCTACGCGCTGCAGGGGATGGAGACACCCCGGCCGATGACGCACGATCTGTTCACGAGCGTGCTCGACGAGATGTCGGTGCAGCTCCAGCAGGTCATCATCACCGAGCTGCATGAGGGCACCTTCTACGCGGAGATCGAGTTCAAGCGCGACGGCACCACGCACCGCATCTCGTCGCGACCGTCGGACGCAATCGCGCTCGCCGTCCGGGCCACGGACCCGGTGCCGATCTTCGCCGAGGAGTCCGTCCTCGACGAGGCCGGCGTCCCGTTCGAGGCCGAAGAGGACGAGGAGCAGATCGAGGAGTTCCGCGAGTTCCTCGACCAGGTCAGCCCGGACGATTTCGCCACGTAGATCCGCCCGGGCCTGCGCCCCGGGCCGACCGGCAGCATGGGACGGCATGACGTGAAGCGCGTGCAGCTCCCGCGAAC
>JAODBH010000176.1 GCA_025463865.1 Actinomycetes bacterium
CGAGTCGGCTCCTTCGCGCGCTTCCGAGCCGTTGGCGGCCGCGTCGAGCGTGTCGGCCTCGTCGTCGTCGTCGCCTTCGGCGGCGCTCCCCTCGACGCCGCCCGCGGTGCCGCTGCGGCGCCGGTTGCGGCCGCCGCGGGAACCCCGACGGCGGCGCTTGCGGGGCAGACCATCGGGACCGAGGGTCGTCTCGCCGTCGCCCTCGCCAACCGCGTCGGAGCCCGCGTCGTCGGGACCGTCGACTGCACCGGAGCCGTTCCCGGCCGCGGGCGCCGGGCCCGACGGAATGGACGTGGGCTCGGACGCGGACCGCGCACTCGTGGGTGCAGGGCTCTCGACCGGTGCGGCCGCGGGCTCGGAAGTGCCGTTCGGCTCAGGGACAGCGGCGGTGGCCGCTGACGGCGTACGCGTGTGCTCGCCCGCAATCGGGGCATCGGGCGCCGTCGGGGTACCGGGCGTTGCCGGCGTGATCGGCGCGGGGGTGATCTCTTCGGACATCAAATCCTTCTCTCATGACGCACGCGCCTGGAGCGCATGCGGGCCCGCCGATTCGGCGCCATCCGGCGCCGAGGCGGGCGAACGCGGGTCGGCTTCGAGCGGCTCCAGCCGCGCGCCGTCGCGTTCGATCCATTGGTGGGTACGGAGGACCCGTCCGACCGGCACACCGAGTGCTGTGCCGAGATCGCCGGGCCGGACCCCCGTGGGACGGGTGGACAGCTCGGTCCCGAGGAGCACGCCGCGATCGGTGGTACCGCACGGAACAAGTGTGCGGATCGCCGGGCGGATGTCCTCGACAACCTGCTTTCCCTTACGGCTACGGGTGATGACGAGATCGGGTGCGGCGAGCAGCGCGTCGATGCGCGAAGCGGCGACCTCGGGGTCGTCGACGACGATCTCGAATCGGTATTGCACGGCGCTGACCGCCTCCTGCAACGCAGGGGCGCGGTCGGCGATTCGGGCGACGCCGGTGACGTCGATGCCCTCGGGGAGGGCGGCGGTGAGCGACGCGGCGACAGGTGCGACGTCGACGTCGGTGGAGAGCTCGAGATCGAGGTACTCGGCATCGCTCTCGAACCCGACCGAGAGCGCGAGCCCGAAGCTCACCTTCGGGCGGGGCGAGAACCCGAGGGTGAACGCGAGCGGGAGCTCGGTGATGCGGAACGCGCGCTCGAAGGCGCGCGCGATGTCGCGGTGCGAGATGAAACGCACCTTGCCGTACTTGGAGAATCGGACCCGGATCGGGAACCCCGTGTCGCCCCGCATCAGGTGGCCGCCTTCACCGGAGCGCGGGTCGCCAGGAGCTGCACGGGAACGGCCCCGCCGGTCGAGAGGTCCTGGCCCGTGCCCTGGCTTCCACCCGCGGGCGCGAGCGGCGAGGCCACCACGTGCTCGAGGGCGTAGTCGGTGCAGACCCCGCAGTCGTAGCAGGGGGTCCAGCGGCAGTCGGGAAGGCCGTGCTCGGCGAGCGATTCCTTCCAGTCCTGCCAGAGGAAGTCCTTGTGGAGGCCGGCCGCGATGTGGTCCCACGGCAGGACCTCGTCCTCGGTGCGGTGCCGGGTGACATACCAGTCGGCGTCGAGGCCCTCGGCCTCCATCGCGTCGGTCCAGCGGTCGAGGCGGAAGTGCTCGCTCCACTCCTGGAACGTGCCGCCCGAACGCCACACCCGCTCGATGACCCGGCCGATGCGCCGGTCACCGCGGGAACAGATGCCCTCGACGAAGGTGGCCTCCGGGTCGTGCCACTTGAGCTTGGCCTTGCTGCCGCGCAGCGAGTCGCGCAGCAGGAAGATCTTTCGCCGCAGCTCCTCGATCGAGTTCTGGCCGAACCACTGGAACGGGGTGTGCGGCTTCGGGACGTAGCCGCCGACGGAGATCGTGGCGCTCGCAGCCTTCGTGTACTTCCGGCCGATCTCGACGACGCTTTTCCCGAGCTCGGCGATGCCCATCGTGTCGGCGTCCATCTCGGTGGGCAGCCCGGTGAGGAAGTAGAGCTTCACCCGGCGCCAGCCCTGGGAGTAGGCACCGTCGACCGCGGCGTAGAGGTCCTCTTCGGTGATCAGCTTGTTGATCACCTGACGCAGGCGCCACGAGCCGGCCTCGGGCGCGAAGGTGAGCCCGGTGCGGCGCACCTTCTGGATCTCGCTGGCGAGCCCGACGGTGAACGCGTCGACCCGCAGCGACGGCAGGGAGAGTGCGACCCGGCCGGTGCCCTCCTGCTCGTTCACCAGACCGGCCACGAGGCCGTCGATCCCGGAGAAGTCGGCGCTGGAGAGCGACGTGAGGGCGACCTCGTCGTACCCGGAGCGCTTGAGGCCGTCGACGACCATCGAGCGGACCTGCTCCTCGGGCCGCTCGCGCACCGGACGGGTGATCATCCCGGCCTGGCAGAAACGGCAGCCGCGCGTGCAGCCACGGAAGATCTCGACGTTGAGCCGGTCGTGGACCACCTCGACGAGCGGGACGAGCTGTTGCTTCGGGTAGGGCCAGTCGGCGAGGTCGGCGACCGTGCGCTTGTCGACCCGCGCCGGCACGTCGGCGTAGCGGGGCGTGACCGACAGGAGCGTCATGCCGTCGTACTCGACCTCGTACATCGAGGGGACGTAGACGCCGGAGATCGTGGCGAGCTCGTGGAGCAGGGCCTCGCGGTTCGGGCGGCCCGCGCGCTTCCAGGCACCGATCGCCTCGGTGATCTGGGCGACCACCTCTTCGCCCTCCCCGATCACCACCGCGTCGAGGAAGTCGGCGAGGGGCTCGGGGTTGAACGTGCAGTGACCGCCGGCGATCACGATCGGGTCGTCGGATCCGCGGTCGGCGGCGCGGACCGGCACGCCCCCGAGGTCGAGGCAGTTGAGGACGTTCGTGTAGACGAGCTCGGCCGAAAGGTTGAAGGCCACGACGTCGAAGTCCCGAGCGGCGCGGTGGGTGTCGACGGAGAAGAACGGGACGCGCGCGTCGCGCATCGCCGATTCCATGTCCATCCAGGGTGCGTAGGCGCGTTCCGCCACGCTGTCGTCGCGTTCGTTGAGGATCTCGTACAGGATTTGGAGCCCCTGGTTGGGCAACCCGATCTCGTAGGTGTCGGGGTAGACGAGCAACCATGCGGCCCGGCCGGGCCGGTGTTCCGGCTGCTGGCTTCCCCGCTCCATGCCGATATAGCGAGCGGGCTTCTCGACCCTGTCCAGGAGCGGCTCGATGGCCGGCCACAGGGTGGGCATCCGGGCATCCTATCGGGCCGAGCGCCCTTCCCGAGGACGAGCTCGCGCCGAAATGTCCGATTCGGCGAGCCCCCGCCGAACAGATCGCCGTCAGCTGAAGCGGCGCATGTGCACGTTGGCCACGAGGCCGATGCACGCGAAGCACGTGATCACGCTGGACCCGCCGTAGCTCATGAACGGCAGCGGGATGCCGGTGATCGGCATGATCGCCATGGTCATGCCGATGCTCTCGAAGATCTGGAACGCGAACATCGCGACGACGCCGACGCACACGAGGGTGCCGAACAGGTCGCGGGCGATCGCCCCGGTTCTCCAGATCCGCCAGATCATCAGCGCGAAGAGCGCGAGCAGGAGCGCGCTGCCGACGAACCCGAGCTCCTCCCCCACCGCGGTGAAGATGAAGTCGGTGTGCTGCTCGGGGACGAAGCCGCCCTCGGTCTGGCTGCCGCTCAGGTAGCCCTGGCCGAGCAGGCCTCCGTTGGCGATGGCCGTGCGGCCCTGGTCCTGGTTGTAGGCCGCGCCCTGGGTGTCCTTGCCGTTGTTGAGGAAGCTGGTCAGCCGATCGACCTGGTACTGCTTCAGCACGTCGAAGTGCCAGATCCCGACCACGCCCGTGATGCCGATCAGCACCAGCACGAGCAGGTGCCGGCCCCGCACCCCCGCGACCGTGAGCATCGCAACCGAGATGACCGCGATGACCATGGCGGTCCCGAGGTCGGGCTGCAGCATGACCAGGGCGAGTGGCAGCCCGACGATGAAGCAGGCGATCGCGAACCGGTACGCGTCGAGCTCGCCGCGATGCTGGTACAGGAACCCCGCCAGCCCGATGATCAGCAGGAACTTGGAGAACTCGCTCGGCTGGAGCTGGAAACCACCGGGGAGCTGGAACCAGCCCTGCGTGCCCTTCGACCGGGTCCCGAGAGGGCTCACCACCGCGGCGAGCACGAAGACGAGCGCGCCGTACGCGACCGGCGCGAAGTCGCGGATCTTCCGGTAGTCGACCGCCATCACCACGCCCATCACCGCGGCGCCGATCACCATGAAGGCGGCTTGGCGCTTCACGAAGTACAGCGGGTCGAGGCCCTGCTTCTCGAGACGGGCGTGGCTCGCGCCGTAGATCATGGCCAGCCCGAGGCCGCAGACGGCCACGACCGAGCCCATGAGGACGA
>JAODBH010000184.1 GCA_025463865.1 Actinomycetes bacterium
GAGCACCGCCGCGAGCACGGCGGCGGCGAGCGCCACGAGTGCACCGAGCACCGCGATCGTGGCCCGGGGCGCGTGCGCCGACGGGCGCGCGAGGCCGCCGGGGCGGTCGTCGCGGATGCTGGTGATCTCGATGGGGTCGAGGGAATCGGTCCTGGTGGCCACGGGTCTCCTGTGTGCAGCTTTCCTGTGTGCAGCTCTCCTGAGCTGCGGTTCGTTGTGGTGCGGGCTCTCGCCTACGGCGCGGCCGCGGCGATCACGTCTTCGTCGCCGACCTCGACGCGGCCGTCGCGCATGCGCACGATCCGGTCGCCCGCCTCGGCGACCTCGTCGTCGTGGGTCACGAGCAGGATCGTCTGACCGCCCGCGTGCAGGCGGCGGAACAGCTCGAGGACCTCGTGCCCGCCCTCCGAGTCGAGCGCGCCCGTCGGCTCGTCCGCCAGAAGGAGCGTCGGCTCGTTGGCGAGCGCGCGGGCGATGGCGAGCCGTTGGCGTTGACCACCGGAGAGCACGCCCGGTGCCTCGCGCGCCTTGTCGGCGAGCCCGAGGAGGTCGAGGAGATCGCGGGCCCGGCTTTCCGCGCGCTTGCGCGGCGCGCCGGCGATGACGGCCGGGATCGCCACGTTCTCCAGCACGCTCATGCCCTCGAGCAGGTTGAAGAACTGGAAGACGATGCCGATGTGGCGACGGCGCATGATGGCCAGCTCGTCCTCCGACTTCCCGACGAGCGATTCGCCCGCCAGGCTGATCTCGCCGTCGGTGGGAGTGTCGAGCCCGGCGACCAGGTTCAGCAGGGTCGACTTCCCGCATCCGGACGGGCCCATCACCGCGACGAACTCCGCGGGTTGCATCTCGAAGTCGACGCCGCGCAACGCCCGGACGGGCGCGCCCTCCGACTCGAAGTTCTTCCTCAGGCCCCGGGCCAGGACGATCGGCCCCGGCGTGACCGGATCGCTGCTTGTCATCGTGCTCCTCTTGTCATCGTGCTCCTCCTGCTTCGATCTCGACCGCCCCGGCGGCCCGGTCCCGCGCCACCTGGAGCTTGTAGGCCCGTACCGGAGCCTGACGCCCCTTCACCATCTGCTCGCCGAGCGGCTCGCACTCGGGCGCGTCGTGCAACGCGGTGAGCGTGGCCTCGCTCAGCACCAACGAGCCGGCCGGTCGGGCCAGGTCCTGCAACCGGGCCGAGAGGTTCACGGTGTCGCCGACGAGCGTGTACTCGAGCCGTTCCTCGGAGCCGAGGAGCGCGGCGGCGACGGGCCCGGTGGAGACACCGATGCCGAGCCCGAAGGGCAACAGGCCGCGGACCTCCCATTGCGCGTCGAGCTCCACCTGAGCTTCGATCATGGCGATGGCGGCGGCGAGCGCACGGTCGGCGTGGTCCTCCTGCGGGACCGGCGCGCCGAAGCACGCCATCACCGCGTCGCCGACGAACTGCATGACCGTCCCGCCGCCGTCGAGGATCACGTGGTTCATCGCGGCCCGGTGCTCGTTGAGCTGGTGCGCGAGGTCGCTCGGATCCGCGTGCTCCGCGATGCCGGAGTAACCGCGCACGTCGGACATCAACACGGTGACGACCATCGCCTCGGTCTCGCCGATGTGACGGCCCTCGCGCTTGAGCTTCTCGGCCACCCCGGTGGGGAGCAGGCGGCTGAGCGTCTCGCCCTGTTCCTGACTGTCGACGATCGCCTGGTGCAGCATCCGGAGGCGGCGCAGCGGCTCGGACGCGCCCGTGTTCGCCTCGCGGGAGAGCGTGAGGAACAACTCGTCGACGGCCTCCGCGACCGCGGCCGGCGTGGTGTGCTGCGAAGCGGCGATGGCCTTGATCGGACGACCCTGGGCGATCTGCTGGAGCAGGCTCTCCTCGTCGGCGGTGAGGCCGCCCGCCCCCACCACCGGGTGCACGAGCGCCTCGACGATCTTGGGGTCGAGGACCGAGCCGCCGGTGGCCACATCGCGCACCGCGCGTGCGAGCTGGTCGCCCTCCGCCACCCGGTCCTTGAGGAGGTAGGCGTAGCCCGCGGCGCCATCGGCCAGGAGCGAGATCGCGTACTCGGGGTCGTCGTACTGCGAGAGCACGACGATCCCGGTGCCGGGGTGGCGCTTCCGGAGCTCCTTGGCCGCGTCGATGCCCTCACGTTGGAAGGCGGGCGGCATGCGGATGTCGGTCACGAGCACCTGCGGCGCGGCGGCCACCGCCCCCGCGATCAGGGTGTCGTAGTCGCCGGCGGTCCCCACGATCTCGAGGTCGGGCTCGAGATCGAGCAGCGCGCGCACCCCGGCCAGCACGATGACGTTGTCGTCGGCGACGAACACGGTGATGCGCTCGGACTCCACGGCCATATTGAGCCAGACCGCAGCGCTCCGGCCAAGGGCGTCCGCGTCCCCTTCCGGGGTGATGCTGGCATCCCGCCCAGCTCCGGTGGCTCCCGTTTGGTCACCGCTCCCGTTCCGCAGCGACCAGACTGCAGCGGTGGAAGACATCTCGACCGCCCCCCTCGAGCACTACCTCCGCACGCTGGCGGAGCTGAAAGGCAGCGACCTCCTCCTTGTGGTGGGCGCGCCGCCCACCATCCGGGTCGACGGCGAGCTGCGGCCGATCGAGGGCGAGCCCGTCCTGACGCCGGCGTTCAACGATGACCTCGTTCATGCCGCGCTCGGCCCGGAGCTCAGCCTGCGGCTCAAGGAGGAGCGCGACATCGACTTCTCGTTCGGCTGGGAGGATCACGCCCGGGTCCGCGGCAACGCCTTCTAC
Organism: Actinomycetes bacterium; assembly: GCA_025463865.1. Classification (GTDB taxonomy): domain Bacteria; phylum Actinomycetota; class Acidimicrobiia; order IMCC26256; family Chersky-534; genus Chersky-534. The sequence goes on from JAODBH010000184.1 coordinate 2,753, forward strand.
CAACGTGGCACCGTCGGCCTCGCACTGCGGCTCATCCCGAGCGACATCCCCTCGTTCGCCGAGCTCGGTCTACCCCCCATCGTCGAGGAGCTCGCGAACGCCACCCACGGCCTCGTGCTCGTTACCGGCCCCACGGGGTCGGGCAAGACCACGACGCTCGCGGCGATGGTCAAGTACATCAGCCTGCACCGGGCCTGCCACATCCTCACGATCGAGGACCCGATCGAGTTCCACCACGCGCACTCCCGCTCGATCGTGACCCAACGCGAGGTGGGGTCCGACAGCGAATCGTTCGCGCGCGCGCTGCGCTCCGCCCTGCGCGAGGACCCCGATGTCCTCCTCGTCGGCGAGATGCGCGACATGGAGAGCATCCAGGCCGCGCTCAACATCGCGGAGACCGGCCACCTCGTGCTCGCCACGCTCCACACCAACGATGCCGCGCAGGCCGTGAACCGCATCGTCGACGTGTTCCCACCCGAGAGCCAGGCCCAGATCCGCGTGCAGGTCGCGGCGTCGCTCGTCGGCGTGATCGCGCAGCGGCTCCTGCCCCGGATCGACGGCGGCCGCGTGGCCGCGTTCGAGATCCTGATGGCCACGCCGGCCGTGCGGACGTTGATCCGCGACTCCAAGGCCGAGCAGCTGACCAACGTGATCTCCACCGGTCAGCGCCAGGGGATGGTGAGCCTCGCGGCGTCGACCCAGAAGCTGGTCGAAGCCGGGATCGTCGCCCCCATCTGACCGGCGCGTTCGCAGCACGCGAGGAGCTCCGAGGATTCGTCACGCGAAGGGGCCGGGATGCGCAGACGCATCCCGGCCCGTTTCGAGCGTTCCGTGTTCCGTGTCGGTTACGGGCAGCCGGCGTAGCCGGTTCCGGTACCGCCGGTCACTGATCCGTCGGTGGCCGAGTACGCGACCGTGTAGCCGTTACCGGTCGACGGGACCTGGCGCAGGAAGCCCGCCGTCTTGAGCGCAGCGATGTCGGCCGCGTACGCGTTGTTCTTCGCGTAATAGGCGTCGGACGCGGTCTGGACGATGTTCACGTCGGACTTGCAGGCCGACTGCTTGCTGTTGTTCGAGATGCCGCTGATCGCGAAGACCGCGACGCCCGCGAGGACGCCCAGGATCACGATGACGACGAGGAGCTCGACAAGCGTGAAACCGCTCTCGGGATCCTGCCGCCGCTTCCAGATCATCTTCATCATGTAGGTGTCCTCCCAGACGGGGGTGGTGCAACGAGGATGAGGTCGATATGAGCCTCAGTCCTCTTTGCTGTCGTCATCCCCTGCGCCGACTTGAGGGCCTATTCGGGGAGAATCAGAAGGTTCGCCAGGACACGATCGTCGGATAGCCGTTGGCGGTGGTGGGAAACGTCGCCACGACCTTGACCGTGCTGGCCGCGCCACCACCCGTCGGGGTCGCCACCGACGTCAGGGTCACCGTGCGTGGCACCGCTACGACCGCGTTGGTCCCAGCCACCGTGGCGGTCACACCGCCGGTCACGTTGTCGGCCCAGAACACGATCGAGTTGGCCACCACCCCTCCCATCAGCTGACCCGCCCCGCCG
>JAODBH010000194.1 GCA_025463865.1 Actinomycetes bacterium
CGTGTGCTCTTCCGATCTCGGCCGGGGCCACCGCGCCGTCAGGTGCCGCGGGCCAGACCACGGTGAGCACGAAGCCGGCCGCCCCGACCACCGCCGCGGCGCCCTCGCCGGCAGCCAGCTGCTGAGGCCCGACCTCCCCGCTCCACGCCTTCCGACCTGCGCTGACGCACCTCTCAAGGGGCCGCCGCGACCGGTCGATCCACTGGTCGGCAACGAAACGCGGGGCGTGGCGACGGAATAAGGTTTCCCGTTCCCCACCCCGACCCGGTCCGCCATCCCGCGGTCGCGGGCAGCTCCCGTCCGAAGGCAACCTCACGTGCGTCTACTCGTCACCGGAGCCGCCGGCTTCATCGGTTCGAACTACGTCCGCAACCGGGTCGCGGGGAACCCCGACGACCATGTGGTCGCGCTCGATCTCCTCACCTACGCCGGCAACCGGGCCAACCTCGTCGACCTCGAGGACCGGGTCACCTTCGTCCACGCCGACATCGGTGACACCGACACCGTCGAGATGCTGCTCCGCGACCACAAGATCGACGCGGTGGTCAACTTCGCGGCGGAGTCGCACAACAGCCTGGCGATCCTCGACCCGGCACTGTTCTTCCGCACCAACGTGCTCGGTACCCAGGGGCTGTGCGAGGCCGCCCGCCGCGCCGGGGTGGCCCGCTTCCACCACGTCAGCACGTGTGAGGTGTACGGCGACCTCCCACTCGACGACGACGCCGCCATCTTCACCGAGGAGTCGGCCTACGCGCCGCGCACGCCCTACAACGCGTCCAAGGCCGGCGGCGACCACGTCGTGCGGGCGTACCACGAGACCTTCGGCCTGCCGATCACCATCACCAACTGCGCCAACAACTTCGGTCCGTACCAGTTCCCGGAGAAGGTGCTGCCGCTGTTCACCACCCTGGCGCTCGACGACGACCCGCTGCCGATGTACGAATCGTCGGACAACCGCCGCGAGTGGATCCACGCGCTCGACCACTCCGACGCCATCGACCTCATCCTCGACAAGGGTGTCGTGGGCGAGACGTACCACGTCGGCACCGGCGTCGAGCTCTCGGTCAAGCAGATCTGCGACCTCGTGCTCACCACGCTCGAAAAGCCCGAGTCGCTGGTCGTGACCGTCCCCGACCGGCCCGGCCACGACCGCCGGTACCTGCTCGACTGGTCGAAGATCAAGCGGGAGCTGGGCTGGGAGCCGAAGATCGCGGTCGAGGACGGCATCCGCGACACGATCCGCTGGTACGCCGACAACCGGGCCTGGTGGCAGCCGTTGCGCGACCGCGCCCCCGTGGTCGAGTCCGGTTGGAGCGTCGCCGGAAAATCGGTCTGACCGGTGCGCGTTCTCGTCACGGGTGCCGGTGGCCAGCTCGGCGCCTTCGTCCCCGCCGCGTTCGACGGCCACGAGGTGCTCGCGGCCGACCACGCGCTCCTCGACGTCGCCGACCGCGAGCGGGTCGAGCAGGTCGTCGGCGAGTTCGGCCCCGACGTCATCGTCAACTGTGCGGCGATGACCGACGTCGACGGATGCGAGCGCGAGCCCGAGCGCGCCTACGCGGCCAACGCGCTCGGCGTCCGCCACCTCGCGGTCGCGGCCGAGCGCATCGGCGCCTACACCGTGCACGTCTCGACCGACTACGTGTTCGACGGCACCGGCCACCGCCCGTACCACGAGTGGGACGACGTGCACCCGATCTCGGAGTACGCCCGTTCGAAGCTCGGGGGGGAGCACGAGCTCGCCCGCCACTCGTCCTCGTGGGCCATCCTCCGCACCGCCTGGGTCTACGGGCGCCGCGGCGGCGACTTCGTGTCGTGGGTGCTCGGGGCGTACGACAAGGGGGAGCTGAAGGGCTTGGTCGACGACCAGACCAGCACCCCCACCTACGCGCCCGACCTCGCCGCGATGCTGGCCACCTTCGCCCGCGAGCGGCGACAGGGCCTCTTCCACGTCACCAACGGGGGCTCGTGCTCGCGGCGGGAGCAGGGTCTGGCCGCGCTCGAGCTGCGGGGGCTCGACGGCTCCGGCGTGGCGGCCATCAAGAGCGCCGACCTCCCCCGGCCGGCGGCCCGGCCCACCTACAGCGTCCTGGAGAACCGGGCGCTGCGCGGGTCGGGGTTCCCCGTGATGAGGCCGTGGCATGACGCTCTGAGCGAGTATCTGTCCTCATGACTCCTGCCGGCCCTGCCGACTCCCTTCCCGTGAAGGCCCCGAGGCACCGCAGCGGCCTCGAACAGATGTGGAGCGAACGATGAGCAAGGTCGCCATCATCGGCGCGGGTTACGTGGGCCTGACGACGGCCGCGTGCCTCGCCAGCCTCGGACACGACGTGACCGGTGCCGACATCGACGCCGACCGTGTCGCCCGGCTCAACCGGGGTGAGATCCCCATCCTGGAGGAGGGGCTCCCGGAGCTCGTCGCGGAAGGGATCGCCGCCCGGCGACTCCGGTTCGTCGTCGGCGCGCCCGGCGCGGTCGGCAACGTCGACTTCGTCTTCCTCTGCGTCCCGACACCCCAGGCCGACGACGGCTCCGCCGACCTCTCCTACATCGAGACCGCCGTCCGCGAGATCGCGCCGCGGCTGCGGCCCGGGACCGTCGTCATCAACAAGAGCACCGTGCCGGTGGGCACCACCCGGATCGTGGCCCGCATCCTCTCGGAGGCGGGTGCCACCGACCGCATCTACGTCGCGTCGAACCCCGAGTTCCTCCGCGAGGGCGTCGCCGTCTCCGACTTCCTGCACCCCAACCGGGTCGTCATCGGCTGCGAGCACCCGGAGGCCGCGGTGCGCGTCTCCGATCTCTACCGCAACGTCAACGCGCCGATCCTCGTCACCGACGCCGCGTCGGCCGAGATGATCAAGTACGCGTCGAACGCGTTCCTGGCCACCAAGATCTCGTTCATCAACGCGATCGCCGGCCTGTGCGAGGCGGTCGACGCCGACGTGCGAGAGGTCGCGCTCGGCATGGGCTACGACACGCGCATCGGCTTCGAGTTCCTGCATCCGGGTCCCGGCTACGGCGGCTCGTGCTTCCCGAAGGACACCGCCGCGCTGCTCCACACCGCGCGTTCCTCGGGCTTCGACTTCAGCCTCCTGCAGGGCGTGATCGACGTGAACCGGCGCCAGCACGAGCGCATGGTCGACAAGATCCGCGCCCTCGCGGGCGGCGACCTCGAAGGCGTGGTCGTGGGCGTCTGGGGTCTCACCTTCAAGGCCCAGACCGACGACCTCCGCGACTCGCCCGCGCTCTACATCACCGACCACCTCACGGCCGAAGGCGCCAAGGTACGGGCCTACGAACCCGCGAGGGAGGCCGCAGAACGCGCGGCCGGCATGCAGCCCGGGCTCGAGATCGTCTCCGACGCCTACGAGGCCGTCGCGGGCGCGAGCGTCCTCGCGGTTCTCACCGAGTGGGACGAGTTCCGTTGGCTCGACTTCGAGCGGGTGAAGTCGGCCATGACCGCCGCCAACGTCGTCGACACCCGCAACCTGCTCGACCCCACCGCGCTGCGCCGGCGCGGGTTCACCTACGTGGGGGTCGGTCGCTGATGCCCCGTGCGGTCGTCACCGGAGGCTCGGGCTTCCTCGGTTCGCACCTCTGCCGCGGCCTGCTCGCCAAGGGCTATGAGGTCGTCGCCGTCGACAGCCTGCTCACCGGCCGGATCGAGAACATCGACGAGCTCTTCGCCGACGAGCGCTTCACGTTCATCCACTACGACGTCACCAACTACATCTCGGTCGACGGGCCCGTCGACGCGGTGCTCCACTTCGCCAGCCCCGCCAGCCCGCGCGACTACCTCGAGTTCCCGATCAAGACGCTCAAGGTCGGTTCGCTCGGCACGCACAACGCGCTAGGGCTGGCCAAGGCCAAGGGGGCGCGGTTCCTCCTCGCGTCCACGAGCGAGATCTACGGCGACCCGTTGGTGCATCCGCAGCCGGAGTCGTACTGGGGCAACGTCAACCCGGTCGGGCCGCGAGGCGTCTACGACGAGGCCAAGCGGTTCGCGGAGGCGATCTCGATGGCGTACCACAACGCCCACGGCCTCGACGTCAAGATCGTGCGCATCTTCAACACCATGGGCCCCCGCATGCGGGCCGCCGACGGGCGCGTCGTCTCCAACTTCATCGACCAGGCGATCAAGGGTGAGCCGATCACCGTCTACGGCGACGGTCTCCAGACCCGCTCGTTCTGCTTCGTCGACGACGAGGTCCGGGGCATCCTCGGGTTGCTGGAGTCGGGTTGGAACGGCCCGATGAACATCGGGAACCCCGACGAGTACACGATCCTCGAGCTCGCCGAGATGGTGAAGGAGGTGACCGGGTCCACGAGCGAAGTGGTGTTCGAGCCGCTTCCGGTGGATGATCCCACCCGGCGCCGCCCCGACATCACCCTTGCGACCCGCGAGTTGGGCTGGCGCCCGGAGATCGATCTCCGCACCGGTCTCACCCGCATGTACCAGTGGTTCCTCAAGGAGCGCTCGAGTTGACCCAGCCCGAAAGCGGCGGCCAGTACACGAAGCTCTCCGTCATCGTTCCGGTCTACAACGAACGCAACACGGTCGTGGAGATCGTGCGCCGGATGCGCGCGGTGACGCTCGACGTCGATCTCGAGATCATCCTCATCGACGACGGCAGCACCGACGGCACGCGTGCGGTGCTCCCGCAGCTGCAGGACAGCACGCTGCGCGTCGTCCTGCACCCGAACAACAAGGGCAAGGGGAGCGCGATCCGCACCGGGCTCGAGCACGTCACGGGCGACCTGGTGCTCATCCAGGACGCCGACCTCGAGTACGACCCCGAAGACTGGCCCAAGCTGCTCAGCCCGATCATGAAGGGCCGGGCCCTCGTCGTCTACGGATCGCGCTTCACGGGCGAGCGCCGCAACATGCTGTTCCTGCACTGGATCGGGAACCGGATGCTCTCGCTCGCGACCAACGTGCTCTACAACACGACGCTCTCCGACATGGAGACGTGTTACAAGCTGTTCGACCGCACCGTGCTCGACGGCATGACCCTCCACGCGGAGCGGTTCGACTTCGAGCCCGAGATCACCGCCAAGGTCCTGAAGAAGAAGATCCGGATCTACGAGGTCCCGATCTCCTACGCGGGCCGCGAGTTCGACGAAGGCAAGAAGATCACCTGGCGGGACGGGTTCATGGCCCTCTGGACGCTCGTGAAGTACCGCTTCTCCGAGTGAGCGACTGGGCGGCCGTCGTCGTCAACTACAACTCGGGCGCGCTGCTGGAGCGGTGCGTCGCCTCGGTTCTCGCCGACCACAGCGCCGGACCGGTCGAGCTGGTGGTGGTCGACAACGACTCGTCCGACGACTCGCTCGCGACGTTGGCCCGCACCCATCCCGAGATCGTCGTGCTGCGGCCGGGGAAGAACCTCGGCTACTCGCGCGCCGCGAACCTCGGCATCGCCGCGACGCGCGCTTCGCTCGCCGCGGTGTTGAACCCCGATCTCGAGCTGGCCCCGGGCAGCGCGGCCGCGCTGGCCGATCGGTTCGCCGCCGACGCCGGCCTCGGTGCGGCCGGACCGCGACTCACGAACCCCGACGGCTCGACGTACCCGTCGGCCCGCTCGATGCCCCGGACGTCCGATGCCGTGGTCCACGGCCTGCTCGGGCGGGTCCGGCCCTCGAACCCGGCGAGTCGCCGGTACCGCCAGCTCGACGCCGACCCCGACGTCGCCCGCCCGGTCGACTGGGTCTCGGGTGCCGCGATCTGGCTGCGGCGCACCGCGCTCGACGCGGTGGGCGGTTGGGACGAGGGCTACTTCATGTACGTGGAGGACGTCGACCTCTGCTGGCGACTGCGCCGGGCCGGATGGGGCATCGCCTACGAGCCCGGCGGGCAGGCGCTCCACGTCCAGGGTGTGAGCACTGCCCGCCACCCCTACCGGATGATCATCGAGCACCACCGGTCGCTCCTGCGGTTCGCGCGGAAGCGGTTCCGGGGCCCGCGTTCCGTGATGCTGGTCTTCGCGGGCCCGTATCTGGCGTTCCGGGCCGGGGTCGAGCTCGTCACCCACGCCCTCGGGGGACGCCCCGACGCGCCGAGGGTCGGCGGCTAGCCTGCACCCGCCATGCCTCGCCGCACCCGTAGCTACGCCCGGGCCAAGGCCCGTCAGAAGAACCGGAAACCCGTCCAGCGTCGACCCCACGCCATGGCGTGGAACATCGGCATCGCGGTGGTCGTGGTCCTCGGGGTCGTCGGCATCGTCGTCAGCAAGCAGTCGAGCTCGGTGTCGAGCGCCGATGTCGCGCCCCGCGCGTCGAATTCCGTCACCAACACCACCGGTGACAATTGGCACGCCGCGATCGGTGTCAACGTGTGCGGGTCCTGGCTGAGCGCCGCGCCACCATTCCAGAGCCCGGTCGGCATCGACACCGCGGTCGCCACCAACGCCACCGACTCGCAACAGGGTGACGGCCTGATCCACATCGCGCCCAGCGATCCGTCGGCGGCCGGCAAGCACGCCACGTTGGGCAAGTTCCTGTCCGACGGCGGTTGGAGCGCGAGCGCCTCCGACTTCGATCTCTGGGACAACGGCAAGAAGAGCAACGGCGACACGTGCCCGGGCACGTCGGGCAAGAAGTCGCAACCGGGCCGGGTGGTCTGGACCGTCGACGGCAAGGTGCAGCAGGGCAACCCGTCCGACTACCGCCTCCAGGACTGTGACGTGATCGCGATCGGCTTCCTGCCGAAGGGCCAGAAGTTGGGCCTACCGCCCGAGATGGCCGCGCTCGCCAACGTCCCGGACGCGGCAAATCCCACGCTGTGCTCGTCGGTCGTCGACCGGCTCGGCGGCACCACCACGACCGCGGCCGGTTCCGCCACGACCGCGGTGGGTACGGATACGACCGCCCCGTCCCCGACCACCACCGCGGCGCCGTGACCGCGGCGGTGCGGGTCGGGAAGGGGACCAGTGACGGCGGCCCACTGAGGGCGACACGATCGGAGCGGGTCCGGTGAAAGCGGTGGTGCTCGTCGGGGGCGAGGGCACCCGCCTGCGCCCGCTCACGTACTCGACGCCGAAGCCGCTCCTGCCCATCGGCAACCAGCCCTTCCTGGAGCGCCAGCTCGAGTGGCTGGCGGGCTACGGCGTCGACGAGGTGGTGCTCGCCATCGGCTACCTGCCCGACGCGTTCGATCAGCACTTCCCGGAGCACGAGTACGCCGGCGTGAAGCTGCGCTACCGCGTCGAATCGGAGCCTCTGGGCACCGCCGGCGCGATCCGCTTCGCCGCCGAGGGCATCGACGAGCGGATCGTCGTCTGCAACGGCGACGTGCTCACGACGCTCGACCTCGGGGAGCTGGTCGCCTTCCACGAGAAGACCGGGGCCGACGCATCGATCGCCCTGACCCACGTCGACGAGCCGTCGGCCTTCGGGGTCGTTCCCACCTTCCCCGACGGCGAGGTCCGGGGTTTCGTCGAGAAGCCGCCCCGGGGCAAGGCCCCCACGAAGTGGATCAACGCCGGCACCTACGTGCTCGAGCCCTCGGTGCTGGCCGCGGTGCCACCGCGCCTGCAGGTGTCGATCGAGCGCACCACGTTCCCGAGGATGCTCGATCGCCGGGGCCGGATGTACGCGGTCCAGAGCGACGCCTACTGGATCGACATCGGCACGCCCGGCAAGTACCTCGAGGCCCACACCGACCTGCTCGCGGGGAAGATCGGCGCGCCGCCGGCTCCGGGCGCGGTCGAGACCGGCCCGGGCGTGTGGGTACAGGGCGACGTCGACGTGCACGCCGACGCGCAGCTGTTTGCGCCCCTGCTGCTCGGCGCGGGTTGCGTGATCGAGGCCGGGGCGGTGGTGCGGGGCTCGTCGATCGGCGCCGGAGCCCACGTGGAGGCCGGGGCCGAGGTCGTGCGCTCCGTCGTGCTCGACGGCGCGACGGTCGGCCCCGACGTACGGCTCCTCGACTCGGTGCTCGGTGCCGACGCCCGGATCGGGGTCGGTGGGAGCGCGACCAACGAGACGGTCATCGGCGCCGACTCGGTGATCGCCGCGGGGTCTCTCCTGTCCAACGCGCGGGTCCCGGCCGAGGGATAGCCCGGTCAGAGTGGCTCGTCGGGCCACCATCGGGGGAGACTGCGCCCCATGCGGGTGCTGGTGACGGGCGGAGCGGGATTCATCGGGTCGACCCTGGTCGATCGACTTCTCGCGGAGGGGTACGACGTCGACGTGGTCGACGACCTGTCGTCGGGCTCGCTCGGCAACCTCACCGAGGCGCGGTCGGTGCCGTCGCGGCGGTTCTCGTTCCACCGTCTCGACGTGCGCTCACCGGCGATCCTCGAGCTGCTCGCCCACCGCAAGCCCGAGCTCGTGTTCCACCTGGCCGCGCAAGCCGACGTGCGGGTGTCGGTGGCGAAGCCCGCGTTCGACGCCGAGGTCAACATCATCGGCTCGCTCAACGTCTTCGAAGGGGCGTGGAAGGCCGGGACCCGCAAGGTGCTCTTCGCCAGCTCCGGCGGCACGATCTACGGCATCCCCGAAGACCTGCCGGTGCGCGAGGGCCATCCCCAGCGGCCGGTGTCGCCGTACGGCGTGGCCAAGAAGGCGACCGGCGACTACCTCCACTACTACCGGGAGGTGCACGGGCTCGAGTACACGGCGCTGGCGCTGGCCAACGTCTACGGGCCGCGGCAGGACCCGAACGGTGAGGCCGGAGTGGTGTCGATCTTCGCCGACAAGCTCCTCGCCCGGGAGCGCCCGATGATCTACGGCGACGGCGAGCAGACCCGCGACTTCGTCTACGTGGACGACGTGGTCGACGCGTTCGTGCGGGCGGGGGAGAAGGGCGGCGGCCTCCTCATGAACATCGGCACCGGCAAGGAGACCAGCGTCCAGCTGCTCTTCGACACGATGGCCCGCATCACCGGCTTCAAGGACCCGGCCCGCTACGCGCCGGCCCGGCTCGGCGAGCTCCGCCGCAGCGCCCTCGACCCGGGCCGCGCCGCGATCCACCTCGGCTGGAAGCCCTGGACCTCCCTCGACGACGGCATCGGCCGCACCCTCGAGTGGTGCAAAGCCGCGCGAGCAGCGTCGCGCAGGTAGCCGCGCACGACCGTCACCTGAAGGCTCGGAGCGCCTGGAGCGGCACGGCGGGCCGGCGCCGGCCGACGTAGGTGGGGTCGGGGCGGCCGACGAGCAACATGGCGTGGGGGAGCCACTCGGGGTCGAGCGCGAGGGCGTCGCGGGCGACCTCGGGGCAGAAGATCGGCGCCGCGACCCAGCAGGACGCGAGGCCGTCGTCCGCGGCCGCGAGCATGAGGTTCTCGAGCGCGCACCCGAGGGAGAGCAGGGCCATGCCCCATTCGGCCCGCCGCCGCTCCTCGTCGGGATAGCGGTCGAGCCCGTCCCAGGTGAGGCAGCCGACGGCGATCGCCGGTGCCTCCACGATCTTGCGGTACGACGACGCGACCAACTCGTCGATCCGGTCGTCGTCCACGCCGTCGCCCGCGAGGTCGGTGCGCCAGCGTTCGCCCATCGCGAACGCGAGGTCGGCCTTGGCCTCGATGGTGTCGACGAGGACGAAGCGCCACGGGCGCGAGTGGTGCGGAGCCGGAGCGGTGCACGCGGCCTCGACGAGCGCGTCGAGGGTGGCCCGGGGAACCGGGCCCGGGGCGAACGCACGGATCGAGCGCCGCGCGTCGAGGAACGCCGGCACCGCCGTCGTGGCGCCCGATACCGGGTTCCGCAACGGAGGGGGAGAGGCCCCGCTCACCGGAACAGGTCCTCGGCATAGGGACGGATCAGCTCGTCGACCGACGCCTCGCGGAACCAACCGGGATCGAGGCCGCGGACGAGGGCGACGGGAACCGACTCCGCTTTGCCCATCACCAGCTCGGCCGCACCGGCGACCTCGTCGGCGATCGCGACTTCGGTCACCTGCAGCACGCGGCCGTTCGCGTCGGTGCCGCCGCGTAGGTCGGCCACGCCGGCCAGGCCCGAGACGCCGATGGCGACGTCGGTCAGCCCGCGCCGCCACGCCCGCCCGAAGGTGTCGGTGACGATCACGGCGACCTCGAGCCCGTGCACCGCGCGCAGCGCGTCCCGGATCCGCTTGGCGGAGCGGTCGCCGTCGACCGGCAGCAGGGCGGCGACGCCGGCGTCGACGTTCGAGACGTCGATCCCCGCGTTCGCGCACACGAACCCGTGCCGGGTCTCGGTGATGAGCAGCTCGCCCCGCCTGCGCAGGACGCGGACCGCCTCCGACTCGATCAAGGCGCGCCGCGCGTCGAGGTCGTCGACGGGGAGCGGCACGAGCCGGTTCTCGGCCTTCGAGACGATCTTCTGGGTGACGACGACGCAGTCGCCCGCCTCGACCGGGGTGCCGCCCGCGATCGCCGCCGCGACGAGCAGGTCGGCGATGACGTCACCCGGCTGGACCTCGGGCATCCCGGTGATCGGCATGATCGTGAGCGACACCGCTACGCGACCGAGGCGAGCGTCTCGCGCGCCAGCGCGGCCGCGATCCGGGAGTCGGTCATCAGCGTGTCGGCGACGACGGCGCGCACACCCGCGGCCTCGACCTCCGCCGCGCGTCCCGAGTCCCGGCTGTCGATCACCAGGGTGCTGCAGATATCGGCGTACGCGTGCGCGACGCCGACGCACGAGACCTCGATGCCCAGCGGATCCATGAGCCGGTCGGCCGGTCCGCGCACCGGCGCGCCGGCGATGATCGGGCTGATGCCGATGACCCGGTCACGTCGGGCGATCAACGCTTCGCGCACGCCCGGCACCGCGAGGATGGGCCCGATCGAGATGACCGGGTTGCTCGGGCAGATGATGACGGTCTCGGCGGCGGCGATGGCGTCGAGGACGCCGGGCCCCGGCTTCGCGGTGTCGGCGCCCGCGAAGCTGACCGCGACCACTGCCGACTCGGAGCGTTCCTTCACGAACCACTCCTGCATGGCCAGCGTCTCCTCGCGGCCGTCGGCCCGGCGCACGGTGATGCGGGTCGCCAGGCGGTCGTCGGTGACCGGGAGCAGCCGGGTGGTGAGCCCCCACGCGTTCGCGATGCGCGCGGTGACCTCGGACAGGGGGAGCCCCGCGGCCAGCTCCTGGGTCCGGAAGAGGTGGGTCGCGATGTCGCGGTCGCCCAGTCGGAACCAGGTGGGGACGCCGTAGCGGTCGAGCGCATCCATCGTGGCGAACGTCTCGCCGGCCAGCCCCCACCCCTGGGCGACGTTCTGGGCGCCAGCCAGCGTGTAGGTGACGCTGTCGAGGTCGGGCGAGACCTTGAGGCCGTGGAACTCGTCGTCGTCACCGGTGTTGACGATCGCGGTGACCGACGCGGCGTCGACGACCGCGACGAGTCCGCTGAGGAACTTCGCCGCGCCGACCCCGCCCGCCAATGCCGTCAACATGCGGGCCAAGCTACCTGCCCGTATCGCCCGACCCGGAGTGGGAGCGGTCGGTCAGCCGCCGTTGCGGATGATGGAGCGCACGCGCTCGCGGCCCGCGGTCACCGCGTCGCCCACCAGGGCCGGCACCGCTTGGAACTGCTCGGAGACGGCCTGCAGCTGCTCGGGTACGGCGACCTGCAGCTGCACGATCACCGGCTCGGCCCGACGGCGGACGTCATCGACCATCGGGCCGACGGTGTGGCGCGCCTCGACGGCGACGCCGCCGGCGCGGGTGTAGGCGTCGGTGCCGAGCGCGAGCGCCTGGTCCTTGAGCGAGGACGCCTGCCGCTTCAGCCCGTCGGCCTGGTCCTTGATCCCGTCGGCCTGGGCGCGGATGGCCGCGGCCTTGTCCTGGACCGGGGCGGCGTAGCTGCCGATCCTGGTCGTGGCGTCGTCGACCGCGGCGCTCACGCTCGTGCCCGCGTCCCGGGCCCGCATCTGCAGCTGCTGCGCGCCGACGACGAGGATGCCCACGCCGACGTACGCCATGTCCTCGATGGTCTTGCGGACGTCCTTCGCCATGGGTTCCTCCCGGGTCGGGCGGCCGGTCCGGGAGATGGCGGTACCACCGCCGGAGCGCCGAAGTGCTCGCAAAGATATGCGCCATAAGTAACATTTGCAAGCACTCGTGAAGCCGTTCACATGAACTGCGCGTGGATATGCTTCGCGACCCCATGGACTTCCCACCGCCGGACGTCGGCGAGCCAATCCTCGAGTCCGTGCCGGATCTCCCGGACCCTGCCGCAGTGGCACCGCCCGTGGTCGCGGTGGTCGTGACCTCGAACGGGACCCGGCTCGGGGCGACCCTGGAGGCGCTGGCCGCGCAGGACTACCCGAGCCTGACGGTGTTGGTCCTCGACGCCGGCTCCCAGACCGATCCGACCCCGGTGGTGGCCGCGTCGCTCGCCGGTGCCTACGTGCGGCGGCTCGACGGGAACGTCGGGTTCGCCCGGGCGGCGAACGAGGCCCTCGCGGTGGTGGAGGGCGCCACGTTCCTCCTCTTCTGCCACGACGACGTCGAGCTGGAGCCGACCGCGGCCCGCCTGCTGGTGGAGGAGGCCTACCGCTCCAACGCCGCGATCGCGGGCCCGAAGCTCGTCGACGCCCGCAATCCGCACGTCCTGCTCGAGGTCGGCATGGCGATCGACCGCTTCGGGGTGCCGTTCTCCGGCATCGAGCCCGGCGAGATCGACCAGGAGCAGCACGACGGCGCCCGCGACGTGTTCTACGTCTCGACCGCGGCGATGCTCGTGCGGACCGACCTCTTCCGGGAGCTCGACGGCTTCGACCCGACGCTGTTCCCGGGCGCGGAGGACATCGACCTCTGTTGGCGCGCGCGCATCGCCGGCGCCCGGGTCATGGTCGTCCCCGACGCCCGGGCCCGGCACTTCCTGTCGGCGCCCGAGCGCATCGCCGCGGAGCCGATCGCCGCGGCGCGCACGACGGAGGCCGAGGTCGATGCGGTCGTCCAGCGCAACCGCGTGCGGGCGATGCTCACCGCGTACCGCCTGCGGCGACTGCTGTGGGTCGTGCCGACCGCGCTGCTGCTCGTCGTCGCCGAATGCGTCGCGCTTGTGGGCAGTGGCCAGTTCCGACGGGCCGGGTCGCTCGTCCGCGCGTGGGCGTGGAACCTCGGCCACCTCGGCACGTTGCGCCGCGCGCGCAAGCGGGTGCGGAACCTGCGCGCGGTACCCGACTCCGACCTGGTCTACCTCCAGATCGGCGGCAGCACGCGGCTCCGCGTGTTCTTCGCGCACCACTTCCGGGCCGAGGAACGGCTGCAGTCGATCGGCGACGCGCGCCGACGCGTCGTCGGCGCCGCGACCGACCGGGTGCACCGTCCCGCCCTCGTTGCGTCGGTGGCGTTCGTGGTCCTCGCGATCATCGGGTCGCGCGGCCTCTTCCTCCAGGGGATCCCGGCGTTCGGCGGCTTCTCGACGTGGACGTCGGTCGGCTCGCTCTTCCACGCCTACGGCTCCGGTTGGCGCTTCGCCGGCCTGGGCTCCGCGTCGCCCGCTCCGCCCGCGCTCGCGTTCTTCGGCGGCCTCGGGACCCTGTTCCTGGGCTTCGTCGGCACCGCGCGCACGATGCTGGTCATCGCCACGATGCCGCTCGGCGCCTTCGGCGTCTACCGCCTGAGCCGGCCGTTCTCGCGGGCTCCCGGTCCCGCGCTCCTCGCGGGCCTCGCCTACGGCAGCAATCCGGTGGCGCGCAACGCGATCAGCGCGGGCGATGTCGGCGCGATGGTGTTCTTCACCCTGCTGCCGTTCATCGTCAGCCGGCTGCTCCTCCTGGTCGAAGCGCGTGGCAACCGCAGCCCGGTGCCCGCGTTCACCTTCCGGTGGTGGAGCCGCCTCGTTCCCCTCGGCGTGCTCATCGCGGTGGTCACCGCCTGCCTGCCGTCTGCGCCGCTGCTCCTGTTGCTGATCCCGATCGCGTTCCTGATCTTCGGACTGATATCGGGTGGGCTCCGGCTCGGCGGCCGCGCGTCGCTCGCGCTCCTTGCCGGCGGCTTGATCGCGCTCGTGTTGCTGCTCCCGTGGCCGCTGGAGCTCCTCGGGGGCGTCGACCGGGGGAGTGTCGGGTTCACGAACACGACGCACCTCCACCTGTCCGAGATCCTGCGCTTCCACGTCGGCGCGGCCGGTGCGGGCTGGGTCGGGTGGGCGCTGCTCGGAGCGGCCGCGTTGCCGTTGGTCGTCGGCACGGGGGAGCGGCTGACGTGGGCCGGGCGGGTCTGGGTCCTCGCGCTGCTCTCGTTCGCGGCCGCGTGGCTGCCGGGGCGCCTCGCCGCGTCGCAGCCGATCCCGTCGGTGCCGGCCATCCTCACGCTCGCGGCGCTGGGGCTCGCGGTCGCGGTCGGGCTCGGCGCGTCGGCGTTCGTCGACGACCTGCGTCAGTTCGGCTTCGGGTGGCGCCAGGTGGCGTCGGTCGCCGCGGCGGTGCTCCTGCTGTTCCCGGTCTTCGGCTTCGCGCTCGATGCGATCGGCGGACGTTGGCGGGCGCCCGAGGTGGGCTGGGCCTCGAGCGTCTCGGCCGACTCCGGGCAGGGCTCGTACCGGGTGCTGTGGATCGGGTCGCCATCCGTGCTGCCGGCCGACGCGACGTTGGCGCCGCACGGGCTCGGCTTCGCGTTCACCACCGACGGCATCGGTGACGTGAGCGAGCGGTGGATCCCGCCCGCGGGGCACGCGGAGCAGGTGGTCCGGCAAGCGCTGCAGGCCATCGAGTCGGGTGCCACCGACCGCGCCGGGCGCCTCCTCGCGCCGTTCGGGGTGAGGTTCGTCGCGCTCACCAGCCGGCTCGCGCCCGGCGCGCACGCCACGCCGCCGGTACCGGTCCCCGCGGCCGTCGTGCGCGGCTTCGAGGGCCAGCTGGATCTACGGACGCTCCAGGCGGCGGCCGGCATCCAGCTCTACGAGAACCTTTCCTGGGCGCCGGTGCGCTCGATCGTCCCGGTGACGGCCGCCGTACCGGGCCGCACATCGAAGCCGCTCGAAGCTGCGCTCTCCACCGACCTGAGCCCGGCGCGGCCGGTGCGGGGCCCGCTCGGCGGCTCCGCGCCTGCTCCCGCGGGGACGCTGCTCTGGTTGCAGCGGGCCAACCCGAGTTGGCATGCGACATCCAACGGCAAGCGCCTCGTGCGTCGCGACGCGTTCGGGCTCACGAACTCGTACGAGCATCCGGACGCCGGGCCGATCTCGTTGTCGTTCACGGACCAGCTGCCCCGCTCGCTGGCGCTGGCGGGACAAGGGGTGATCTGGATCGCCGCGCTGCTCGTCTCGCGTCGCGATGCCCGGCGCCGACGGGGCGCGCACGAGCGCGGCTCCTCGCGGGTCCAACTCGCATGAACCGCCGCGCCGCGCCCGCGCGTGGGCCCATCCTGATCCTGTTGACCGTGATGGTCGTCGCCGGGTTGCTCGTCGGCCGTTTCGCCTCCGACGGCACCCCCGGTGCCGACGCCGCGCACCCGCTCGACGTCATGGTCCCGGCCGCGAGCGCGCTCTCCACCTCCTGGTACTGCGCAGGAGGCACGTCGGCTCCGGGTGGTGCGGCCGACGAGACGATCGTGCTCGGCAACGTCGGCACCGGCGACGCGACGGCCACCATCACGGTCACTTCCGGCGACACCAACACCGACCCGACGACGGTGCGCACGTCGCGCACGCGAGACGTCACGATCGCCGCCCACAGCTCCATGAGGGAGCAGGTCTCGAGCATCCTCGCCGCAGCCGAGGTCGGCGTGATGGTCGAGTCGCGCGGCGGCCAGCTCGTGGTGGAGCAGGAGGTGACGGGCAGCGGTGACGTATCGCTCGGGCCCTGCGCGCGCGAGGCGTCGAACCGGTGGGCGTTCGCGTCCGGGAGCACCGAGAAGGGAGCCCGGGACTGGATCGCGATCTACAACCCGTTCAACGACGGCGCCAAGGTCGACATCACCAGCTATTCGCTCGACTACAGCGAGACGCCGAACGCTCCGCAGCTCAAGCGCGACGTGATCTCGAGCATCGCCGTCGATCCGCGGCACGAGACCGTGGTCGAGCTCTCCAGCCCGGATGCGCTCGGTCGGCGCGATCAGGTCGGCGTGGTCGTGCACGCGAGCGAGGGAACCGTGGTGGCGACCCGCCGTCTGCAGTTCGAGCAGTTCAGCTTCCCGCCGGCTCCCGCGGCCGGCCAACCCGCGGCGCCCGTGTACCGCGGGCTCGCGCTCGGCCTCGGGGCCCCGGGTCCGTCGGGCACGTGGGTCTTCCCCGAAGGCCCGGTCGGGACCGGGCTCCGCGAGACCATCGACATTCTCAACCCGGGCGCGACGAAGGCCACGGCGCAGGTGGACTTCCAGCCCGTCGGCGTGGCCCGGCCCGTCACCCTGACCGTCGAGCTCCCGCCGCACCAGGTCACCCGGGTCGACCCCACCTCGAGCGTGCAGGGTGTACCGGCGGGCTCGGCCGCGGGCACCGCGGCGGCGGCGCTCCCGCACACGACCGTCGTGCAACACC
The DNA here is from genome assembly GCA_025463865.1 of Actinomycetes bacterium. GTDB lineage: Bacteria > Actinomycetota > Acidimicrobiia > IMCC26256 > Chersky-534 > Chersky-534. Next base: position 16,415 of record JAODBH010000194.1, read on the forward strand.
GCTCCGGGCCGGCGATCTTCGTCGAGCAGATGTTGTCGGGCAACAGCGCGCCGACCGTCGGCATCACGGCCACCTTCGGCCTCACGCGGGCCTCGACGCGGTGGGCGTTCGTGCCTGGCCGGCTCGACGCCGCGTCACTCGACGGACTCCGCATCTTCAACCCGTCGGGCCGCGCGGTCACGATGCACCTCGAGGCCTACCAGAGCGGCAGCCTCGTGCCCCTCGGCCCGGCGTCCCGCACCCGCCTCGCGGCCGATGGCGTCTGGAAGCCGTCGCTCGACGGTCTGGGTGTACCCGCGGACGCGGTGCTCGTCGTGGTCGCGGACGCGCCGGTCTACGGGGCGCGGGCCGACGTGAACCCCGGTTTCACGGTCGGCAACGGCGTGCCGTTCCCCGGCCCGTCCGAACCGCAGTAGCGATGCTCGTGACGACGCTGATCCTGGTGGTGCGATGACCCTCACCGTCATCCTCGCCGTCGTGTGCATCGCGGTCGCCGCGGGGGTAGCGGTGGTGCTCGAGCGCCGCAAGGCGGACCCGCCCACGCAACCGCGTTCCTATCCCACGCCCCGCCAGCTCGACCGCTCCGACTTCGACCGCCCCGACGCGCCCTGGCTCGTGGTCGCCTTCTCCTCGGCCACGTGTGAGACCTGCGAGCGGATGGTGGCGAAGGTCCGCGTGCTGGAGTCGAGCCAGGTCGCCATCGACGAGGCGGAGTACACCGCGCGCCCCGATCTGCACGAGCGCTACGGCATCACCGGCGTGCCGATGGTCCTCGTCGCCGACGCCGACGGTGTGGTGCTGCGCGCGTTCGTCGGCAGCGCGTCGGCCACCGACCTGTGGGCCGCGGTGGCCGAGGTCCGTGACCCCGGCTCCGCGCCCGAACCCGGCCTCGGTGGCCTCGACGACTGACGCCCTTGGTGTGGTGCCGGAGGGTCAGTCCGCCGGGACGGGCGCCACGGCATCGGGGTCGCCGCCGTTCGACGGGGGTGGCGTGTCCCTTCCGACCGGGAAGCCCTCGCTCAACGGGTGGTCGTCGATATCGGGGTCGACCGCTTCGGTGACGGAGCCGTCGGCGTGCACGATCTTGCGGGGGCCACCCGACTTGCGCCCCATGGCCTCGTCGACGAGTCGACCGACCTCGGCACCGTCGAGGGTCTCCCGCTCGAGCAGCGCGCGGGCGACCGCGTCCAGACCGGCCCGGTACTCGGTGAGCGTCTTGCGCGTGCGGTCCTCCTGCGTGCGCAGGATGTGCTCGACCTCCTCGTCGATCACCCGGGCGGTGTCGTCCGAGTAGTCGCGGGTGTGCACGAGGTCCTCGCCCAGGAACACCGCGCCCTGGGAGCCCCAGGCCATCGGGCCGACGCGCTCCGAGAAGCCCCACTCACGGACCATCTTCCGCGCGACCTCGGTCGCGCGCTGCAGGTCGTTGCTGGCGCCGCTCGAGAGGTGCTTGAACACGATCTCCTCGGCGATGCGACCGCCGAGGAACATCACGAGCATGTCGTCGAAGTAGTCCTTCTTGTAGATGTGGCGCTCTTCGACGGGAAGGTTCTGGGTCATGCCGAGCGCCATGCCGGTCGGGAGGATGGTCACCTTGTGCACCGGGTCGGCGTGCTCGAGCACGTAGGACGTCACCGCGTGGCCACCCTCGTGGTACGCCGTGATCTCCTTCTCCTCCTCGGTGAGCGCCATCGACTCGCGCTTGAGACCCATGAGGACGCGGTCGCGTGCGGCGTCGAAGTCCTCGGCGTGCACCTCGGACGCGCCCCGGCGCACCGCGAACAGCGCGGCCTCGTTCACCAGGTTGGCGAGGTCGGCACCGCTCATGCCGGGCGTGCCGCGGGAGATGACGTCGATGCGCACGTCGCCGGCGATGCGCTTGTCGCGGAAGTGGACCTTGAGGATCGCGGTCCGCTCGTCCTGGGTTGGAAGCGGCACCATGACCATGCGGTCGAAGCGGCCGGGACGCAGCAGGGCGGGGTCGAGCACGTCGGGCCGGTTGGTGGCGCCGATCATGACGATGCCCTCGACGCCCTCGAAGCCGTCCATCTCCGCGAGCATCTGGTTGAGCGTCTGCTCGCGCTCGTCGTGCCCGCCGCCCACTCCCGCGCCGCGCTTGCGGCCGATGGAGTCGATCTCGTCGATGAAGATGATCGCCGGGCTCTGCTTGCGGGCGCTCTGGAACAGGTCGCGGACGCGCGCCGCGCCGACGCCGACGAACATCTCCATGAAGTCGGACCCGGTCACCGAGATGAAGGGCACCCCGGCCTCACCCGCGACGGCCCGGGCGATGAGCGTCTTGCCGGTCCCGGGCGGGCCCACCAGGAGCACACCCTTCGGGATGCGGGCACCGATCTCGCGGAACTTCCCGGGGCTCTTCAGGAAGTCGACGACCTCGGTGATCTCCTCCTTCACCGGTCCGTAGCCGGCGACGTCGGCGAAGGTGGTCTTCGGATTCTCGGTGTTGTAGACCTTGCCCTTGCTGCGGCCGATGTTCATCACCGCGCCCATCTGTCCCTGGGCGCGGCGGTTCATCCATATGAAGAACCCGATGAGCAACAGCACAGGGAGCAGGTAGAGCAGGACCGTCCCGATGATGTTCGACGACTGGGGCTTGTAGTCGGTCTGGACGTTGTGGGTCTTGGTGATCAGCGTGTAGTCGCTGGGCGGGATCTGGTCCTTGGGCCCCTGCGCCTCGAACTCCTTGTGGCCGTTGACCTCGTCGCCCTTCTTGTACGCGCCGACGATCTTCCCGTTCGACTGGTCGTACTTGATGCTGGAGACCTTGTCGGTCTTCACGGCGGAGATGAACTGGGAGTAGGAGAGCTTCTCCTGGCTCGTGCTCTTCGGGCTGAAGTTGAGCGCGACGACGATCGCAACCACGGTGGCGAGGGCGACCCACCAGAGCCAGCGCGGGAAGGAGCTTCCCGACGAAGCGGGCCGCGGGGGCGTCTGCCCGTCGGGAGTGGGTGGACGGCGGCTCATCGGGCGCCGATCGCTCTCGTTGCGGCGCTGGAATTTGTGGTGCGGGTCATTCGGACGACGTACTCCTGTTCGACGGCACACCCCTGCAACGCCGCACATGCTACGGCCCTTCCCGCCATCCGAACTGCGCGGCCGAACGCGCGACGGCGCGGCCGAACCCCGCCGCGGTGCGTGTCGGAGCGTCGGACCGCGCGATTTGACGAAAGCGCGGATCGCGTGGTACGTTGCTTTTCGTCGTCCGCAGAGGCCAGGCCGCAAGGCAGGGTCACTGCGGACGGCACTTTTTGTATCGCACGCACTTCGATGCGTAGCGCCCGATCGTGGGGGCACATCCAGAAGTCGGCCGGCCTGCGGGCCGGCCTTCGTCGTACCTGATCAGCAGTCGTACCTGATGAGCAGTCGTACCTGATCAGCAGTCGTACCGAACACCGTCGTCACTGAGCAGCAGCCGTATCGGTCGGTGAGCCGCGGGGGTCCCATCCCTCCGGGCCCCGGCCGTTCCGTCGTCTCGGGAGGCTCCGCCGTTGGCGGTGCCGGCCCATACGGCCCGCGTCTTATGTAACGCAGTCGTTACCCAACCAGGAATTGTGATTCCGCGCCGACGGGAGTTCCGCTGCATAGGATCAGGCGGATGGCGCCGGGTCGGGGATTGCGAGTCTGCGCGCGGCCCGACTGCGCCCGGAACGCGGCGGCCGCGCTCACCTACGACTACGCCGCCAGCACGGTCTGGCTCGACGAGCTGGGCACGAGCCACCCGGCGAGCTACGACCTGTGCGCCTGGCACGCCGACCGGGTCACGGTGCCCTACGGGTGGCAGCTCCTCGACTCGCGCGGTGGTGCAGCCCCGCTCGGCCTCGAACCGGTCGAGCAGGTCGAGGTCGCCGCCCTCCAGGACGCTCGACTCGCGGTCGATCACACCGACGACCTCGATCACACCGACGATCTCGATCACACCGACGATCTCGATGCCCCGGTCGGTCCGGACGACGTGATCGGCGTATCGGTCGCCTTCGGGGCATAGGCCGCCCTTCCTGAAGCACGGTCCCTCCTGAAGCACGGTCCTTCCTGGAGCACGGTCCGTCCTGAAGCGCGGTCCTTCCGGGCGCCTTGCCGGCGGCCGGCTGACCGTCGGGCGCCGGTAGCCTCGCGGGATGGCGCTCGATCCCCGTCTGCTGCGTGAGGTGCGTGCGCTCGACGATCACGAGCTCCGGCGGCTGATGATCGTCGTCCGGGGCCGCCTCCAGCACCGCCCCGGTCCCGAGTTCCGCCCGGAGCCGGAGGAAGCCCACGTCACCTACCGCCTCGAGCCGGTCCGGTGCGGCAAGGAAGGCTGCCGCAGCTGCCCGCACGGCCCCTACTGGTACGCCTATTGGCGGGAGCACGGCAGGCTCCGCTCCCGGTACATCGGCAAGGACCGACCCGAAGGTGCCCGGGAGACCGGCGCCGCAGGCGAGACCGTCGAAACCGGCGACGCCCCATGACCGGAGCGGTGGAGCCGGTCGCGTCGGGCCGGGAACGACTGCGGATGCCGATCCGGTGGGGGATCCCCGATGCGCTGATCGTCTGGGTGGTCGCGGCGTTCGTATCGGTCATCGCGACCGTGCCGTTCACCAGCCAGAACGCCAAGGGCAACACCGTCGTGAGCGCGAACGGCGTCGTGGTCAGCATCATCGTCCAGGCGGTCGCGATCGTCGGGATCTGCTGGGCCGTGGCCCAGTGGAAGGGTCGCGGGAGCCTCCGAGCCGATTTCGGGCTGACGTTGCGCGCGCGCGACGCGGGTTGGCTGGGCGCCGGCGTCGTCGCCGCCATCGTCGCCGGCCTGATCTCGCAGCCGCTCGTCGACCTCTTGAACGGCGGTCACACGGTCCAGGAGGTCACCAAGCAGCTCCAGGACTCCAAGGGACTCACCCTGTTCCTGTTCGCGCTGGCGGTCGTCGTCGCCGCGCCCGTCGCCGAGGAGCTGCTCTTCCGGGGGCTGCTCCTGCGGTCGCTGTTGCGGCGCTTCACCCCGGCCGTGGCGATCGTCATCTCGGCCCTGGTGTTCGGCCTCGTGCACATCCTCGGCGACCCGGGCTCGTATCCGGCGCTCCCGGCGCTCACCGCGCTGGGGATCCTCAACGCGGTGCTCGCCTACCGCAGCGGCAGCCTCTCGCGGTCGATCTTCGTGCACGCGGGCTTCAACCTGCTGCAGGTGCTGGCGGTCATCGCGCGTTGAGTGGTCGTCGAAACCACGCTACGTAGGCTCTGACCTGCACATCATCCCCCAGATCATCCTCGAGTTCCGGCCGAACCGTGCCGATAGAGAGTTCGGACATCGACTGGGAGGTTGGTCCCGTGCAGTGTGAACGTTGTCGCAAGGCGAACCTGATCGAGATCAAGATGACCGTCGGCGAGTCGGAGCTCACGTTCCGCCGCTGCGGCAAGTGCGAGCTCCAGGCGTGGCGGGGTGAAGACGGCGAGATGCCGCTCTCCCGTGTGCTGGAGCTGGCGCAGGTCCGGCGCTGAGCCGGAAGTCCGAGGTGGCGAATTCCGCGGCTGCGCCGCAGAACGGGTAGCTGGACGTCGTGACGCGGCCTGCGGTCGCGTCCGTCGTCCGCGCCCGCTGACACCAGCGTCGGTACGGCCACTGGCAGGATGACGCCGTGCCCGACCCGTCCGCCGAGCCTGCCGGGCCCGGAACCCAACCCCGCGCCGAATTGCCGGCGGATCCCGCGGGGCCCACCGGACCCGCGAAGCCTCCGTGGTGGGCGGATCGCGCGATCGAGCTCGTATCCATCGGGATCGTGGTCGCGTGCTGCATCTTCGTGCTCGCGATCCAGCATCCCGGGCTGTTGTTGAAGAACACGACGGCGACCGGCGGCGACACCGGGGCGCACGTGTGGTGGCCGTGGTTCATGGGCCACGACCTCCTGCCGCACCTCCGCCTCGCGGGCTGGAGCAAGGACTTCTACGCAGGCTTCCCGGCCGGGCAGTTCTACTTCCCGTTCCCGGCCGCGCTGATCTCGTTCCTCGGCGTGCTGATGCCATACAACGTGGCCTTCAAGCTCGTGACCGTTCTGGGCGCGGTGCTGTTGCCCGTGGCGGTCTACAGCTTCGGCCGGGCCACCAAGGCGCCGCGGCCGATCCCGGCGATGCTCGCGGTCTCGTCCGTCTGGTTCATGTGCCTCACCGACGCCGACTGGCGCCAGTCGGCCCTCGCGACGACGACGGCGCCGGCCAACGGCTTCGACTACCCGACGATCTCGTTCCACCTGCGGGTCATGGGCGGCAACCTCGCGAGCAACCTCGCGGGCGAGTTCTCGTTCTCGCTCGCGTTGGCGCTCGCGTTCTTCTTCCTCGCCGCGTTCGCACGCGCGCTCGACCGCCGACGGCATCTCGCCCTGCCCGCGGTGCTCCTGGCGCTCACGATCCTCAGCCACTTCGTCGTCGGGATGTTCGCGGTGGTGGCGGCCGTCATCTACGTGGCGGTCCGGTTGCTCGGCTCGTCCCGCGAGCCCCGGGCCCGGATCGCCGGAGGCTCGCTGCTGCTCGGCGTCGCCATCGCCGCGCTGACGGTCAATGCGGTTGTGTGCGCGATCCTCGCGGTCCCGATCGCGGTCGCGTGCGGGTTGTACCTCTGGGACCACCGGCGCAGCTACGCGGTGCTGGCCGCGGCGGTCGTCGGGGTCGGCGGGATGTTGGCCGCAGTGTGGTGGATACCGCTTCTCGTCCGGCTCCCGTACGCCACCAACATGGGCTACGAGAAGATCGTCGACAATCCGGCGACCAAGGGCAACGAGCTCATCGAGGCCTACCTGTTCCCGCCGTACTACTGGTGGCTGTTCGCGCTCGGGCTCGTGGCCATCGTCGTGGCGATCGTCTACGCGCGGCAGATCACGTTCGTGCTCGTCGCGGTCACCGCCACGTTCGGCGTCATCTTCTGGCGCTGGCCGCAGGGCAGCGTCTGGAACCTGCGGTTCCTGCCGTTCTGGTTGCTCGGGCTCTTCCTGATCGCAGGGGTCGGTGTCGGTGAGCTGTGCCGCGCTCCTGCCGCGGTGTTCCGATGGTGGGAGCAGACGCGCGCCGATCGCGCGGAACGCGCGGCCGGCGCGCATGCTCTCGACGCGGCCGTCGAGGGCGCCATGGCCGACCCCGATTCCTTCGCGCCCCGCCCCGGAGCACCCGGGCCGAAGGAGGCGGACGACGATCCGCGCCGTTGGCAGTGGTGGTTCGTGCGGGGAACGGCGACGGCGATCGCGCTCCTCGTCACCATCGTCGGCCTCACGCGGACCGACGACCACGTCACCCGGGCGGCCGGGATCATCCCGTTCTGGGCCACGTACAACTACAGCGGCTACGAGAACACCAAGGGTGTCGGCGCGAAGAGCTACGTCGAGTACCGGAAGCTCATGGACACGATGGGCGCGTTGGCTCCCGGTCGCGCGTTGTGGGAACCCGGGTGCCAACTCGAGAAGTACGGCACCACGCTCTCGCTCACGTTGCTGCCGTACTGGACCAAAGGTCGCATCACGTCGATGGAGGGCCTGTACTCGGAAGCGGCCGGCACGACGTCGTTCTACTTCGTCACCGCGGCCGACGTCACCGAGACCCCCTACAACACCGTGCGCAACCTCCAGTACGGGAACATCAGCGCGGACTTCGAGCGCGGCGTCGCCCGGATGAAGGCGCTCGGCGTTCGCTACTACATGGCGCACTCGACCACGGCCAAGGCGAAGGCCGACGCCGATCCCTCGCTGAAGCTGGTGGCCCAGGTCCCCGACCTCGACCAGAAGGCGACGAGCACGTGCACGGCGCTCGGCGGCTGGAAGATCTACGAGCTGACGGGGAACAGCCTCGTCCAGCCGTTGACGTACGCGCCGGTCGTGGTGACCGACAAGCCGAACCCGTCGGGTTGGTCGCAGCCCGACGAGAAGTGGCTGCAGACCTGGTGGAGCGACCCGGCCAACTTCGACCGCCCGCTCGTCGCGGGTGGACCGGCGACGTGGGCCCGCACCACGGCCGCCCAGGCGATCGCAGCCCCCAAGGGCAAGGCGCTCCCGACGGTGAAGGTGACCAACATCCACGAGGGCGAGGAGTCGGTGTCCTTCCACGTGTCGCGGGTCGGAGTCCCCGTGCTGGTGCGCGAATCGGACTACCCGTCGTGGACGGCGCACGGCGCGAAGGGCCCGTGGCGGGCGTCGCCGAACTTCATGGTCGTGATTCCGACCAGCCACGACGTCCGGCTCACCTTCGAGCTCACGTCGGTCGACTGGGCGGGCTGGGCGGTCACCGCCTTCGGCGTCGTCGGCACCCTGGCCCTGGCGTTCTGGCGGCCCCGTCGGGATCGCTGGGCCCCGCCCCGGCCCGAGGTGCGGGCGGCTGTCGCTCCGCAACCCTTCGGACCGGCTCCGGGAACCGGCGAAGTCGTCGACATATCGGCCGCCCGGAGCTCCGACCTCGGGCAGTAGCATGATCGTCCCGTCCGTACGGCGGTGAGGAACCAAGGCGCTGCTGTGTCATCCGAAGCGTCACTGGACGTCATCTTCAAGGCGTACGACATCCGCGGTGTGTACCCGGACGACATCGACGAGGTGCTCGCGCGCCGCGTCGGCAACGCGTTCGTGCGCTTCACCGGCGCGTCGAAGATCGCGGTGGGCCACGACATGCGCCCGTCTTCGGTGCCGCTCTCGCAGGCGTTCATCGACGGCGCCACGATGGCAGGTGCCGACGTCGTCGACCTCGGTCTCGCGTCCACCGACCTCTGCTACTTCGCGTCGGGCCGGCTCGACGTCCCCGCGGCGATGTTCACCGCGAGCCACAACCCCGCGCAGTACAACGGCATCAAGCTCTGCAAGGCCGGTGCCGCGCCGATCGGCGAGGAGACCGGCCTCCAGCAGATCAAGGCCACCGTCGCCGGCGGCCTGCTCGAGCGGGCGGAGGAGCTCGGTCGGGTCGAGCCGCGCGACATGCTCGAGGACTTCGCCGCGCACGTGCGGTCCTTCATCGACGTCGACAAGCTGCTACCGCTGAAGGTCGTCGCCGACACCGCCAACGGCATGGGCGGCCTCGTCGTGCCGAAGGTGTTCGAAGGCCTGCCCTGCGAGCTCACCGTGCTGTTCGGCGAGCTCGACGGCACGTTCCCGAACCACCCCGCCGATCCGATCCAGGTCGAGAACCTGAAGGACCTCCAGCGCGCGGTCCTCGACGAGAAGGCCGACATCGGGCTCGCGTTCGACGGCGACGCCGACCGCGTGTTCCTGGTCGACGACCAGGGCCAGCCCGTCTCCGGCAGCACCACCACCGCCATCGTCGCCAAGGGGATCCTCGAGAAGCACCCGGGCGAGACGATCGTGCACAACCTCATCGTGTCGAAGGCGGTCCCCGAGATCGTGCGCGAGGCCGGCGGGACCCCGGCGCGGACCCGGGTGGGGCACTCGTTCATCAAGCAGGTGATGGCCGACACCGGCGCGATCTTCGGCGGCGAGCACTCGGCGCACTACTACTTCCGCGACAACTTCCGGGCCGACTCCGGCTCCATCGCGGCCCTGGTCGTGCTCGAGCAGCTGTCGCTGGCCGGCATTCCGCTCTCCGAGCTGCGCAAGCCGTTCGAGCGCTACGTGCAGTCGGGTGAGATCAACATCGCGGTCTCCGACCCGAAGGCCGTGATCGAAGCCGTCGCCCAGCACTTCCCCGACGTCAAGCAGGACCGTCTCGACGGGCTCACCCTCGACTTCGGCGACTGGTGGTGCAACCTCCGGCCGAGCAACACCGAGCCGCTGCTCCGCCTCAACCTCGAGGCTGCGGACCGCGCCGCGGTGGAGCAGCACACGGCCGAGATCCTGGCCCTGATCCGCGAAGCGCAGTAGCGGCGCGCGCCCGGCCGACGAACCCTCTCCGGCCGACGAACCTCTCCGACCGAAGGAATCCCGTGGCTCTCGACCAGAAGCTCATCGACATCCTGGCGTGCCCCGAAGACAAGGGTCCGCTCCTGTACTTCGAGGCCGAGGCCTCGCTCTACAACCCGCGGCTGCACCGCCGCTACGTCGTGCGCGACGACATCCCGGTGATGCTGATCGACGAGGCCGAAGCCGTCTCCGACGAAGAGCACGCGCGGTTGCTCGCGCTCGCGGCGTCCGACGGGATCCGTCCGACGTTCGAGCAGTAGCGCGGCCGGCCGATGGTCGACGTGCCCGGCGACACGACGGCGTTCCTGGCCTCGGTCGAGGGACTGCCCGAACAGCTCGCGTCGGCACACGAGGCGGCAGGCCAGGTCCTGAGGCCCAGCGCGTTGCCGGCTGTCGACGCCATCGACAGCATCGCGGTGCTCGCGGTCGGTTCGAGTGCGATCGCGGGCGAGGTGCTCACGACCGTGGCCGCCCCGGTGCTGCCCGTACCCGTGACCCTGCACCGCCAGTATCGGCTCCCCGCGTTCGTGGGCCCGCGCACGTTGGTCTTCGCGGTGTCGTACTCGGGTGAGGACGAAGAGACGCTGGTCATGACCGCCGACGCGTTCGCCGCCGGGGCACGCGTCGTCTCGGTGTCCAACGGCGGGGCCCTCGCGGCGCTCTCCGAGCGTCACGGCGGCTTGCACGTTCACGCCGCCGATGGCCTCGCCAGCCGCACCGCGATCGGCGCGCTGGTCGCCCCCCTCATCGTCGCGGTGTTCGGGATGGGCTTGTTCCCGGAGGGGCACGCGATGCTCGTCCGGGCCCAGGAGCAGCTCGCGCGCCGGCGCGACGCGTGCCGCCCCGACATCGAGGGCGCGGCGAACCCCGCGCGTGAGGTGGCGCGCAAGATCGGGCGCACGATCCCGTTGGTCTACGGCGCGGGCTCGCTGGGGCGTGCCGCGGCCATGCGCTGGAAGGCCGACGTCAACGAGAACGCGAAGGCACCGGCGTTCTGGAACTCGTACCCCGACCTCGCCCACGACGAGATCTCCGGCTGGGGTCAACACGGCGACGTCACCCGTCAGATCGTCACGGTCGTCGAACTGCGCCACGGTCTGGAGCCGGAGTCCCTCAACGCGCAGATCGCCGCCACGCACGAGCTCATCCGGGAGGCCGTCCACGACATCCTCGAGGTCGAGGCGCGGGGCGAGGGCCGGCTCGCGCAGGTCCTCGATCTGATGTACCTCGGCGACTGGGTCAGCTGCTACCTCGCGTTGCAGAACGACGTCGACCCGGGGCCGACGGACGCCCGGACCGCCCTGCAGGAGGCATTGAACCCATGACCGACGCGCCGCCGGACCTGGGCGACCCGTCCACCTTCTCGACCGAGGGGTACGCGCAACGGGTCGAGAAGCCGTGGGGCCACGAGATCCATTGGACGCCGCCCGACAAGCCGTACGCCGGGAAGCTGCTCCACATCGACGCCGGCAAGCGCCTCTCGCTGCAGGTCCACGACCAGAAGCTCGAGACCTGGTTCCTCCTCTCCGGCCGCGCCGCGGTCGTGTGGGACGACGGCACCGGCACCACGATCGAGACCGAGCTGCAGCCCGGTCTCGGCTACTCCTGCGCGATCGGTCAGACCCACCGGCTGCTGGGCATCACCGATTGCGATGTCCTCGAGGTGTCGACGCCGGAGATCGGAACCACCTACCGGCTGCAGGACGACTTCGCCCGCCCCGACGAGACCGAGGACGTGCGCAACGCGCCGGGCCGGGGCTGGACCGCATGAGCCGCACCGGGCGCGGCGCCGAGGGATCAGTCTCGGCGTCGGCAGCGAACCCGCGGACCGGCCCGATACACTGACGATCCGGTCGGGCCGCCGTGCGGCTGTCACCCCGTGTTCGGGGCCGACTCCATCCCATCCAGCGCATCCTGCTTCCGTGACGCGCGCTTGTGTGAAGGAGTCCCCATGACCCAGACCGAAACCGAATCGCCGCGCTTCGCCCGTCGTTCCGATGGCGAGGACTTCGCGGTCGCCGATCTCTCCCTCGCCGAGTTCGGGCGCAAGGAGATCGACCTGGCCGAGGTGGAGATGCCCGGCCTCATGGCCATCCGGGCCGAGTACGCCGCGCGGCAGCCGCTGAAGGGCGCCCGGATCACCGGCTCGATCCACATGACCATCCAGACCGCGGTCCTGATCGAGACGCTCGTCGCGCTCGGCGCCGAGGTCCGTTGGGCGAGCTGCAACATCTTCTCCACCCAGGACCACGCCGCCGCCGCGATGGCTGCGGTCGGCGTCCCGGTGTTCGCGTGGAAGGGCGAGTCCCTCGAGGACTACTGGTGGTGCGCCGAGCAGATCCTGCGCTGGCCCGACGGTGGCGGACCCAACATGATCCTCGACGACGGCGGCGACGCCACCTTGCTCGTGCACAAGGGCCTCGAGTTCGAGAAGGCCGGTGCGGTCCCCGACCCGTCGACCGCCGACTCCGAGGAGTTCGCGGTCGTCCTCGAGCTCCTGGCGAAGCTCTACGACGAGGACCCGAAGCTCTGGCACGGCATCGCGCCGGGCATCAAAGGCGTCACCGAGGAGACCACGACCGGTGTCCACCGGCTGTACCAGATGTCGGAGGCCGGCGGCCTGCTCTTCCCGGCGATCAACGTCAACGACTCGGTCACGAAGAGCAAGTTCGACAACCTCTACGGTTGCCGGCACTCACTCATCGACGGCATCTGCCGCGCCACCGACGTGATGATCGGCGGCAAGGTCGCCGTGGTCTGCGGCTACGGCGACGTCGGCAAGGGTTGCGCCCAGGCGCTCCGGGGCCAGGGCGCGCGGGTGATCGTCACCGAGATCGACCCGATCTGCGCGCTGCAGGCTGCGATGGAGGGATACCAGGTCACCACGCTCGAGGACGTCGTCGAGACCGCCGACATCTTCATCACGACCACCGGCAACAAGGGCGTGATCTCGGCCGACCAGATGTCGCGGATGAAGCACAACGCGATCGTCGGCAACATCGGCCACTTCGACACCGAGATCGACATGGCCGGCCTCACCAGGATCGGCGGCGTGAAGCGGATCAACATCAAGCCGCAGGTGGACGAGTGGCGCTTCGCCGACGGGCACTCGATCATCGTGCTCGCCGAGGGCCGCCTCCTGAACCTCGGCTGCGCGACCGGCCACCCGAGCTTCGTGATGAGCAACAGCTTCGCGAACCAGGTGATCGCGCAGGTCGAGCTCTTCACGCACACCGACTTCTACGAGAACAAGGTGTACGTGTTGCCGAAGCACCTCGACGAGAAGGTCGCCCGCCTCCACCTCGAGAAGCTCGGCGTCAAGCTCACCGAGCTCAGCGAGGAGCAGGCCGACTACCTCGGCATCCCCCTCGAGGGCCCCTACAAGCCCGAGCACTACCGGTACTAGCCAGTTGCTGGCGCAACGCGTTCGGTAAGGTCAAGGTCAAGGGTCAAGAACAAGTTCACATGCACGCGTCACGGCCGGCCCTCGGGCTGGCCGTTTCGCGTTCCCTGTCACACCCCGGCCGTAGGTTCGGGGTGTGCTCGATGCCGTCCTACGCCGTGTGTGTCCCGCCCGTTGCCCGGGATGTGGAGCGCCGGGCGAGCCCCTGTGCGACGTGTGCGTGGCGGGGTTG
>JAODBH010000195.1 GCA_025463865.1 Actinomycetes bacterium
GACCACCGGAATGAGCTGAACCGCCGACGAGCCCGTACCGACCACGCCGACGCGGAGCCCGGTGAGATCCACGCCCGCCCTGGGCCAACGACCGGTGTGCAGGAGCAAGCCCTCGAAGTCGTCCCGACCCGGGATGTCGGGCATGTTCGCCGTGGACAGGGGTCCGGTCGCCATCACCAGGAACCGCGCGGTCACGTCGGTACCGCGGTCGGTCCCGACCCTCCAGACGGCGTCGGTCTCGTCGAACCTCGCCGAGGTCACGCGGGTGCTGAACCTCATGTCGTCGCGGAGATCGAACCGGTCGGCCACGTGGGCGATGTACCGCTGGATCTCTGGTTGCGCGGCGAAGCGCTCCGTCCACTCCCATTCCTGCTGCAGCTCCTCGGAGAAGCTGTAGGAGTACTCGAGGCTCTCCACGTCGCAACGGGCCCCGGGGTACGCGTTCCAGTACCAGGTGCCGCCGACGTCGTCGCCCGCCTCGATGACGACGGTACGCAGACCGGCCTCGCGGAAACGGTACGCGCCGTAGACGCCGGCGAATCCTGCCCCCACGACGCAGACGTCGAAGTCGTTGCCCGCCAAGGATCAGCCCCCTACCGTCGGCGATGGTGATGCCGGTCGGTTGACCGTACTTCGACGGTCGGCGGGTGAGGTGGCCGCGCCGGGTACGAGACCGTGAGCCACGGCGAGCCGATGTGTGCAGATCGCGCGCGCCTTCCGGGCCGCTCGGCCGAGTGCCGACGACCGTTGAGCGGTTCGCCGCCCTAGCCTCCGGTCGGTCATGACGCGCCGAAGGTCCCTCGCGGTGGCGCTTGCCGGCGTGTTGGTGGTCGCCGTCGGGCTCGCCGGTTACTTGGTGCTTCGTCCGACGGGTTCGAGTGGGCCGGCGTGCCACGTCGCCGGCGGCGGGCGCAGCTACGGGTTGGATCGTGAACAGGCGGCGAACGCGATCACGATCACCGCGGCGGCGAACGCCCTGGGGCTTCCCCATCACGCGGTGACGATCGCGATCGCAGCCGCGCTCCAGGAGTCGCAGCTCCACAACCTCCGGTACGGCGATCGCGACTCGCTCGGGCTGTTCCAGCAACGCCCGTCGCAAGGATGGGGCACCCCGACCCAGATCCTGACCCCGAGTCTCGCCGCGAGCTCGTTCCTACGCGCCCTCGCTCGACTCGACCAGTGGCAGACGATGCCGGTGAGTGACGCAGCCCAACTCGTGCAGCACAGCGCGACCCCGAGCGCCTACGCCAAGTGGGAGAACGAAGCCCGAGCGATCGCCCGGGCCACCACCGGCGAGCTGCCCGGCGCGCTCACGTGCGCGCCGCAATGACCGGAGGCCCGGGCTACTCCGTGCCGGCGACGCCCACCAGGTGCCCCTCGGGATCGGTGAACCGCCCGACCACGAGGTTCCCCGGAGTGCCTTCGGGTCCCATGACGCGCGTGCCGCCCAGGCTCTCGGCCTTCTGGAGCGCAGCCTCGACGTTGGGAACCCCGATGTAGAAGAGGACCAGTCCCTCGTAGCCCTTGCCCCCACCGACGCCGCCGTTGATCCCGCCGTCGTTCGTGTTGCAGTCCACGAACCCGTAGTTGCCGGGCTGGGAGACCGCTTCGGTGGCGGCGTCGCTGGTGGTGAACTCCCACCCGAACAATTCGCCGTAGTAGCCGCGGAGCTTCGTCGGATCCGCGCCGATGATCTCGAAGTGCACCACTGGTTGTCCCACGGTGGGTTCCTTCCGCTGCGATTGCGCCGGCCGCTGGTCCTGTAACCCTCGCGCCTCGCAGTAATGACCCTGGCGCGCAACGGAACTCATCACGATCGCACGTCAGCGATGAATTCTGCGCGTGATGGAAGTCTGAACTGGTCGCCGTGGAGCGCGTGATGCAAGACGCTGACGACGTCGTGGGACTCATTCGGCGTGCCGGTAACACGTTCGCCGTTGTCCATGCCAGGCTCCGTGACTCGTCGGGATCTCGACTGGATCGTCCGCAGGCTCGCCCGACGGGTTCACGGCTTTGTGACCCTCGGCCATCGGGTGAACCCGTGCCTGTTACCGAGCGGCGCGCGCCGTGGAGTGCATTGCTTCGAGCATTCCGTGCAGATGCGCCACGGCGAGTTCGATGTCGAAGTACTTGCGTTGCCCTGCGCGTGATTCGGCGGCGAGGAGCCCGCAGCGGTGGACGTCGCGGAAGTCTCCGTAGGGAAACTTGTAATGACCCTTCGTGTCGTCAGCCGCTTCGTCGTCGACGCCGAGGTACCAAAGCGCATACTCATCGAAGCCGTGCTTTTCGATGATCCGGTTCTCATCGGCCGCTGAGGGCCGATGCTCGCTCCATGCGTCTCGTTCGTCGTACACGAACCGTTCCTCGCCGACGAGCTGCTTCGCGTGCTCGAAGGCCCTGTCGTTGAGCTTCACTGTCATCGTCGTTCATCTCCTTCTCCTGGTTGATCGTCCGTGGTGGGCGGTGATGCGGTCGTGTGCTCAGACTGCATATGGGAAGGTCTCGGGCACCTCACCTTCTCCCCACCGTGCCGTGCGTTCGAGTGGTTCGACTGCCCGGGTTTCGTCGACGTGGATGACCGCGTCGAACTGATCGGAAAGTCGCGCTCGGAAGTAGTGGCTCTGGCGTTCGGTACGGGGGCGGTAGATGACCCCGATCGCCCGTTCCAGCCGCGGCCGCTGCAGGAGTTCAGTTGCAGCGGATGGGTTCGCGACGGTGAGCGAGAATGCCTTCTCGTCCGCTTCGTGGAAGAGGCGTTCGTAGCTCTCGCGCAGAGCTGGCCGCACGCGTTTGCGTTCGGCGGGACCTCCCCAGTCGTCGGCCGCGGTCACGGTCCCGGTGAATGTCGTGAAGCCGACGAGGCGACAGTCGCCGGCATGGCGTTCACGCACGAGTTGACCGACGTTGAGCTGGCCGTGAGTGGCGACGTCGGTGGCTCGGGCATCGCCCAGGTGCGAGTTGTGTGCCCAGACGACGACCTTGGCCAGCTCTTGTCGTTGCCGGCTGAGGTGGCCGACCAGGGCGTCGAGCGTGTCGACCATGTGCTGATCGCGGAGGTTCCACGACGCGGCTTGCAAGCCGAACATGGTGCGGTAGTACTCCTCGGCGTTCCGTACCGTGAGGGCGTTCTGCTCGGCGTAGAAGAGTTCGTCCTCGGCCAGCAGGCCGTCGCGGCGGGCGTACTCGGGTGCGTGTTGATGGAGGTCGACGAGTTGGTCGATGACCTGTTGTTCGCAAGACGCGCCTGCGCCGAACGCCGCGGCGAATCCATAGTCCTGCGTCTCGTCGTGGTAGTGGTCGAAGCACGAGTACCGCTCCCGGGCGCGGGCCGCCGCGAGCGGATCGACACCCTCGAGGTAGGTGATGACTTCTTGCATCGAACGGTAAAGGCTGTAGAGGTCGAGTCCGTAGAATCCCGCCCTCGCCCGTTCGTCGGTGCCGACATGGCGATTGTGCTCCCGGAGCCACCCGACGAAGTCCAACACGACCGTGTTGCGCCACATCCACGTCGGGAAGCGCTCGAATCCCCGCAGCGCCTCCTCCGCGGTGGCGTCATCGCCTCGGCGGCGGACGTGTCGGTTCACCCTGTAGGCATCGGGCCAATCTGCTTCCACCGCCACCGCGGAGAAGCCCTTGTCCTCGATGAGCCATCGGGTCATGCGCGAACGCGCCTCGTAGAACTCGTGCGTGCCATGGGAGGCTTCACCGAGGAGGACGAAATGCGCGTTGCCAACGAGGTCGAACAAGGCGTGTCGGTCGAGAACGCCCTCATCGAGAGGGACGAGCAGCGAACGCAGCGTGGCCACTTCTGACTGGCCACGCTTGTCGGGTCGCGTGGGCCGCGCCGCCCACGCCGCTCTGAGCAGGTCACGCACCTCGTCGTCGGTCGTTTGCGTGAAGTCCCAATACGCTTGGCCTACCGCAAAGAAAGGGGACGGCGTCGTCGCGCACACGACTTCGTCGGCTTCAGCGGCCAGCTCCTGACAAGTCGACTCGGGCGCGGCTGGTACGGCCACGACGATCCGCGCAGGCCGCAGCCGGCGCAGAGCGAGGAGCGCGGCACGCATGCTCGCGCCAGTCGCCAAGCCATCATCGACCAGGATCACAACCTTGTCGGCGACGTCAGGCGCAGGACGCCCTTCGCGGTAGGTCTGTTCCCGTCGCTCGAACTCTCGGCCTTCCTCGCGCGCCACCTGCTCGATCGTCTCCGACGAGACATTCAGGGCGCGAACGACATCGTCGTTGAGGACGACGACCCCCCCGTTGGCGATCGCGCCCATCGCGAACTCCTCGTGACCAGGGACGCCGAGCTTGCGAACGATGAAGACATCGAGCGGAGCCCCCAAGGCCGTAGCGACTTCGTAGGCAACGGGCACGCCCCCACGAGGCAAGGCCAGCACGACAACGTCGTCGCGATCCCGATAATGCTCGAGCAGACCGCTGAGGATCCGCCCGGCTTCTCGGCGGTCGCCGAACGGCCGCTGAGGCCTTATCGCAGCGTTACCAGGCTCGTATATCGCCATGGTTCGGCTCCTTTCCCAGGGTTCACGAGCGTGTCGGCCCGACGATCACGTCGTGGACGCGTGTCGACCGCCGTCGCGTCAGGTCGTCGCTCCCACCCCGTCCCGCGCGTCGCGCTCCGACCAGCGGCGCGGAAGGTCGTCGAGCACATGCGGGCTCAAGTGACACTTCGCCAGGGATGACTCCATCGCGCGGCGGTTGAGCTCGATGACAACCGGATCATCACCACGACGATCAAACGTGTCGCGAGCACTTCGATGTCGAACCGGAGCTCAGCGGTGAGACCATCGAAACGTTCTTCTCGCGGCGTGAACAGGTAGACGAGGACGGTGCCTGGACCGGCGGATAGCAGTTGGTCGGCGACAGAGCGATTGCGGGGACTCAACCGGTTGGTACCGCTCCCGGGTGCGAACATCACGAGTCCGCGCAGGTGCTCCGGCACGTCCACGTCGGCTTGCAGATCGACGTCGGCGGCTCTGATCAACACACCGTTGTGGGTGGTCGCCATGGCATGCTCCGAGCGCGCGACCAACGTGAGGTCTATCGCAGGACTCTCACGAGATCTTTCGAGGACCGTCCTCCCACGATCGATGGCTCCGTGCCGCCGTCGAGTGAGGCGCGCCGACCGTGCCCCTACAGACGTACCGTCTCGGACTGCGATACGCATCCCGCGATCGCGTGGTCTCTTCGGCGAGCGCCGCGTTGCGGTGGACGATCGGTGCGCGCCGGTATCGATGACATCATCCGCCTGGAACCCCGACGGTCTGCCGCAGCACCCTGATCCGGCCACGGGTCATGCGGACCCAAGTCTCGTACGAGGAGACAGGCGGTCATTCGGCTCGGCTGGCGACTGTCGAGAGCACGAGAACCGCAGCCTCTGGAAATGCCGAGCCTCGCCTGACCTCAATGACGGATCCGTCCTGCGCGCTCCAGCCTGGCTTCGCGGAGAATCGAGGGAGCATGACGGTCGAGGATGCGATCGCCTTACTCATCACGGTCGAGCGCCGAACGGCGCGTGACCTTGGAGGTATGCCTGTCCTGGCTCGCCACGCATGACCATGCTGGCGGTTGCGGTCTTCCCTCGGTCTTCGCCATCCAAGAGCGTGACCTCGACGATGCCGTCGACGAGCTCACTCGTCGGACCGTCGACGATCATGCCCCGCCACCCCGATTGGCCAATGGCCTGCAGTGTGACCCGGCGGGTCGTCTCCCCGTGTGCGCCGAGGCGTAGTCGTGCGGGCCCGATGTAGTGGTCGGCCATGATTCGATCCTGTCGTCCTGCCCGGTGAGCGACGCAGTCGTTCCCACGGTGACTCGGTGACGAAACCTGCCCGGGCGCTGCAGAACCCGTCGCTCGAGACCACCCGGTTCTGAGTCGCTGGATTGACGGAGGCCCTCACGGGGGACAAGAGAGGCTCCCCGCGCCGAGAGGAGTTCCGTTGGACCGCGCAGCGTTCGTCGACAAGTTGAATGAGGATCTCGAGCTCGAATACCAGTCGATTGTCCAGTACACCCAGCACATCGCATCGTTGAAAGGCGCCGAGTACCTGTCGACGCTCGATGAGCTTGCCGTGCACGTGCAGCAGGAGCTGGTGCACGCCCTGACGCTCGCTCGCCAGATCGATTTCCTCGGCGGGATTCCCTCGACACGGGTTCCCGCGATCGGCGAGCTGACCGATGCCCGCAGCGCTCTGGAAGCGGACTTGAAGCTTGAGGAAGCGCAGCTCGATCGGTATCGCGAGCGGGTGGAGCAGGCCGCTGAGCTCTCGCTGCCGGACGTGGCCGGGACGTTGGCGCCCCTGCTCGAGCAGACCCAGGAACACGCGCGCGACCTCCGTGCCGCCCTGGGCTGAGCCGGCGCCGACCCGCCGCCCGTCGCGCGTAAGACGGGGGTCGCGGGCGAGGTACCAGATCCAAGATCGACAGACGTCTATGGGGTACGGCCGATGAACGCCAGCAGCTGGGTCTGGACGTCTGCGTCGTCCGGGACGTGGACCCGCGGCCCGTACTGGCCGCTCTGTCGCAGCGCCTCGTCCATCGGCAGCATGCCTTCGAGCATCGCGGCGCACTTCTCCAAGTCCAGCGTCTCGTCCTGGCCGGTGGCTCGGGCCAGATCCCAACGATGCAGGAACACGTCGCTGGTGTAGATCATGTCGGTCGCTTGACCGAGCGACATCCGGCCGATGTGTGGGAAATCGTGCTCGCGGTCGGCCGTGTCCGGGTCGTCGAGCAGGGCCTGCACCGCGTCGGTCTGGGTGCGCCAGGCTCCGACAGGGTCCTCGTCGACCGACGGACCCGCGGGCAATGCGATCCCGACCGTTCCGTCGAGGAACGCCGGGAACCACTCGACGAGGTGACGCACGACGTCGCGCGCAACCCAGCCCTCCACCGGAGCCGGCCGGTCCCACGCCTCCGGAGCCGTGCCCTCGACGGTCGCGGTGAACGCACCCGCGATGCCCCGGTGCTCGTCAGCCGGGCCACTCATCGGAGCTCCGCGACGAGCGCGTCGAGCTTGGCGTAGCCCTCGTCGACGCCGGTCTCCATGCCGGAGGCGAGCCACTGGTCGCGGCCCTCGAAGCTGTCCACGAGTGACTGCGCGTGCAGGCGGGTGCGGCCGTCCCCGAGGTCCTCGAAGCGCAGTGTCTCGAGCGCGACGTCGTCGGGCTGACCGTCGAACGTGAAGGTCTGCACGATGCTGTCGTCGCCGACCTCGTGGAAGCAACCGTGACAGCCGTACTCCGCGCCGTCGCGTCGTGCGACGTAACGCCAGCGGCCGCCGGTCGTCGCGTCCCAGTCGAGGATCTCGGTTTCCATCCCGTTCGGCCCGACCCAGCGGACGAACAACTCCGGATCGGTGTGGGCCCGCATCAGCTCCGCCGGAGTGGCGTCGAAGTCGCGGGTCATGCGGATGATCGGCAGGGTGGGATCGGCTTCGATCGAGACCTGGTGGCGGTTGGTGGCGAAGGTCATGACGCTGCTCCTTGCTGTCGGTTCCGGTGGTCGGTGCGTCGTTCGTCGCCGCGCATCTCGGCGAGGAGGGAATCGAGGCGCCCGTAGCGCTCCTGGGCCTGTTCGCGGTACCGCTCGATCCACTTCGTCATCAGGTCGAAGACCTCCGCCTCGAGGTGGCACGGTCGGCGCTGGGCGTCCTTGCTCTGACTGACCAGGCCGGCGTCGGCGAGCACCTTGATGTGCTTGGACACCGCTTGGACGGAGACGTCGTAGGGATCAGCCAGCTCCCCGACGGTGGCGTCGCCCACGGCGAGGCGGGCGACCATGTCGCGCCGCGTCGGATCGGCGAGAGCGGCGAAGACTCGCGACAGCTGGTCGTCGTCCACGGCCGACCTCCTTGTTCAACTGAATGGTTGAAGACAAGGTACGCCGAGGTCCGAAATGTTGTCAACCAGTTGGTTGAAGACTGACGCACCGCGCTGCAGCGAGCCGCATCCCCGATGTGCCGTTGCAGGCACCCGCTTGCTGCGCCTGTCTGACGCCTTGCGTGAAGAAGCAGTCGGGTAGCGAGTCTCCGTCATCGGGTGAACGTGAGGTGGGTGACGCCACTGGGCGTCGACACCACCTCCACGTCGTACTGCTGCTCCAACGCCTCCAGGCCGTCCCACAGCCGAACCCCGCGGCCGAGCAGGATCGGCACCTGCACGACGTGCAGGTGGTCGACGAGACCTGCGGCGAGGAACGCGC
>JAODBH010000216.1 GCA_025463865.1 Actinomycetes bacterium
GCTCGCGATCGGCAACGAGAAGATTTGGACCGTCGACGACCCGCGCGCCGTCCCCGCTGCGTTGCTCGGCATGGATCTCGTACGGCTCGGCCTCGAGCGGGCGCGCACCGCCGACGACGCGGTCACCGTCATCACCGAGCTGCTGGCCCGCCACGGGCAGGGCGGCAGCGGGGAGCGCGAAGCGGACGAGCCGTACTTCTCGAGCTTCCTGATCGCGGATCCGCGGGGCGGCTGGATCCTCGAGACCAGCAATCGCACGTGGGCCGCGCGCCCGATCGATGCCGGCGCGTCGATCTCGAATCGCATCACGCTCGGCACCGATTGGACCCGGGCCTCGGCCGACGTGCCCGCCGGTCGGAGCTTCGACGAGTGGCGCGCGCCCGACGTACCCACCGGCATCGCCGATCCGCGCCTCGCCCAGACCCGGGCCTGCGTCGCGCGCGGTGCCGTCCAGCTCGGGGCGGCCGACCTTGCGGCCACGATGCGTGAGCACGGCACCGGCCCGTGGGGCGCACCGGGGACCGACGGCTCGGTGAAGCCCATCCCGGCGGAGGTCCAACCCGACTGGACCGGCATGAGCGTCTGCATGCACCTGCGCGACTACCAGTGCACGACGGGCTCGATGATCGCCGAGCTGCCTCGCGACGACGACGTCCCGATGCGGACCTGGCACGCCCTCGGCTCGCCGTGCGTCAGTGTCTACGTGCCCGGCTTTCCCGACGTCGCCCGCGGGATCCCGGTCGAGCTCGCCGACCCGGCGCGTTGGGCGGCGTTCGACGCCCTGCGGGTGCGGGCCGAGCACGACCCCGATGCGCTGGCCGCGATCCGCGCGGTGACCGCACCGGTCGAGGCCGAGCTATGGGACGAAGCCGACGACGCCGCCGACTCCGGCGACCCCGAGCTCATCCGCAACTTCGTCGCCACCGCCTTCGCCCCCGTCGACCGCGCCCTCACCCAACTCGCGGCCTGCTTCTGATCTTTGTGCGTCTCCTGAGCACACATATCGTGCTCCAGGGACGCACTAAGCCTTGGCAGGGGTGGCGAGGCGTTCGAGGACGTTGCGCATCAGGGCGAGGCCGACCTCGGACTTCATGGTCATGATCGACTCGGGGTGGAACTGGACCGCAGCGATCGGGAGCGACTCGTGCTCGACGGCCATGATCACGCCGTCGTCGGCGCGGGCAGTCACCCGCAGCACCGTGGGCAGGGTGTCGGCGTCGGCGAACAGCGAGTGGTACCGGCCCGCGGTGAACGTGTCGGGCAGGCCCGCGAGCACGCGGCCCCCGCCGTCGAGCACGGTGACCTCCGACGGCTTGCCGTGCATCGGGTCGTCGAGCTGACCCAGTGTGCCGCCGAAGCGCTCCACGATCCCCTGCAGCCCGAGGCACACGCCGAACACCGCGACGCCCGCATCGACGGCGACGTCGATCGTGGCCGACATCCCGAAGTCGTCGGGACGGCCCGGCCCGGGTGACAACAGCACGAGCTGCGGCGCGAACTCGTCGAGGAGGCCCCGCAGATCGTCGTCGCTGAGCCCGGCTCGCACGGTCCGCACCTCGGCGCCGGCCTGGGCGAGGTAGTTCGCCAGCGTGTGCACGAAGGAGTCCTCGTGGTCGACGAGGAGCACGCGGGCGACCGCCGCGGCGCGCTCGACCGGCTCGCCGGGCGCGACCGCGAGCGGGTGTTCGCGCGGGCGGCGGATCGCGTCGATCAGCGCGCTCGCCTTGAGCTCGGTCTCCGACTCCTCGAGCGCGGGATCGGAGTCCATGAGCAACGTGGCTCCGGCGCGGACCTCGGCGACGCCGTCCTTGATCCGGATCGTCCGCAGCGTGAGCCCGGTGTTGAGGTTGCCGTCGAAGCCGATCATGCCGAGCGCACCGCCGTACCAGGCCCGGGCCGAACGCTCGTGCCGCTCGATGAAGCGCATCGCCCAGAGCTTCGGCGCGCCGGTGACGGTGACGGCCCAGGTGTGCGTGAGGAACGCGTCGAGCGCGTCGAACTCGGGCCGCAGCATGCCCTCGACGTGGTCGACCGTGTGGATCAGCCGCGAGTACATCTCGATCTGGCGCCGGCCGATCACCCGCACGCTGCCCGGCTCGCACACGCGCGACTTGTCGTTGCGGTCGACATCGGTGCACATCGTGAGCTCCGACGCGTCCTTGGTCGAGTTCAGCAGCTCGAGGATTGCGTCGGCGTCTCCCATGACGTCGACGCCGCGCTCGATGGTGCCCGAGATCGGACAGCTCTCGACCCGACGCCCGTCGACCCGGACGTACATCTCGGGCGACGCGCCCACCAGGAACTCGCCCTCGCCGAGGTTGATGAGCGAGCCGTACGGCGACGGGTTCCGCTCGCGCAGCCGGCGGAAGAGCTCCGACGGGGCAACCGGGCACGGCTCGTAGAACGTCTGACCGGGGACGACCTCGAACAGGTCGCCGCGTGCGAACGACAGCTTGGCCTCGTCGACCAGGGCCGCGTACCCGCCGGGCTCATGGTCGCGGGTGCGGGAGATCTCCTCGCGGCCCTCGTACGCGACCGCGGGACCGGTCCGCTCGAGGCCGTCGGTCGAACGGCCGTCGATGGTGAAGTCGTACTCGAAGCACAGCGCTTGCCGACGGCTGTGGTCGACCACGGTCAGGCGGTCGGGCAGGTACAGCACGAGGTCGCGATGGCCGTCGGGCCGGGGCAGCACCAGGTCGACCGGCTGGAACTGGAACGCCAGGTCGTAGCCGAACGCCCCGTACAGCCCGAGGTGCGTGTCCTCCTCGGCGAAGAAGTGGTCGCGGATGGCCCGGAGCACCGAGAAGGTCGACGGCCGGCGGCTGCGTTCCTCCTCGGTGAAGACCTCCGTGGATTCGGCGACGACGGCCCGGATCTCCTGCCCGTCGGACTCCACCGACTCGAGCGCGTCGAGCCGGGCCAACAGCGGCGCGAGGCCCGCCACCAGCACCTGACCGCGCTCGTTGCGGGCGGTGACCCGGACGTTGCGCTCGCGCGCCACCACCTCGAGCGGAGGGTCGACGAACCCGATGTCCCAACGGCTGTAGCGCCCCGGGTACTCGTAGCTCGACGCCAGGAGGACGCCCTGATGCGCGTCGAGCGCGTCGACGATCGGCTCGATCGCGCCGGGCACGTCGAGCTCGACGGTGGTGCGCCGCACGTCCACGCCGCCCGCGGTGGTGAACCGGAGCAGGCCGGCCTGGTCGGTGCTCATCATCTCCTCGAGACAGCCGGTGGGGGCCGGCGAACGCAATCCGCCGACCGCCGATGGTACCCGCCGCCCTCCCCCGCTCCGGGCGGATTCGGCGCGGCTCGTCCGAGCCTGCCCGGCGGCGCCTCCGGGCAGGCTCGCCCCGCCATCGGCCCCGCCGGTACGGTGCGCGGCTTGCGACGGCCGCCGGCAAAAGGGGGAAGGGTGGCGTTCAACCTGGCGGACCTTCTCGAGCAGGTCGTCGACGCGATGCCCGACCGCCGGGCCCTCACGTGTGGCGCGCGGAACCTCACCTTCGCCGAGCTGGACGCCCGGGCCAACCGTCTCGCCCACCACCTGGCCTCGAACGGCATCGGGCCCGGCGACCACGTCGCGCTCATGATCTACAACTCGACCGAGTACCTCGAGGGCATGTTCGCGGCCTTCAAGCTGCGCGCGGTTCCGGTGAACGTGAACTACCGCTACGTGGCCGACGAGCTCCGGTACCTCCTCGAGGACAGCGATTCACGCGCCATCGTCTTCGACCCGGAGTTCGAGTCGCGCCTCGCGGCTATCGCGCCCGAGCTCCCGCAACTGGACCACTACGTGCGCGTCGGCTCTCCGGCGGACGACGGAGCGCGCGCGCCCGACGTCGTCGAGTACGAAGCCGCCCTCGGCGCCGCGGACCCGGGCCGCGGCTTCGCCCAGCGATCGGGCGACGACGACTACATCATCTACACCGGCGGCACGACCGGCCGGCCGAAGGGCG
>JAODBH010000262.1 GCA_025463865.1 Actinomycetes bacterium
GCTCGTGGCCTCGTCGAGGATCAGGATCGACGGGTTGGCCAGGAAGGCGCGGGCGATCGTGAGGAGCTGCTTCTCCCCCGCGCTGACATTGCCGCCCTCGTCGTCGACGATCGTGTCGTAGCCCTTCGGCAACGAGTGCACGAACCGGTCGACGTAGGTGGCGCGGGCGGCTTCGAGGATCTGGTCCTCGGTCGCCTCCAGATTGCCGAACGCGATGTTGTCGCGGATCGTGCCCTCGAACAGCCACGTGTCCTGGAGCACCATGCCCATGTTCGAACGCAGGTCGCGGCGGCGCATCTTGGCGATGTCGTTCCCGTCGAGCGTGATCGCGCCCTTGTCGACGTCGTAGAACCGCATGATGAGGTTGACCAAGGTGGTCTTGCCGGCACCGGTCGGCCCGACGATCGCGATCGTCTGGCCCGGCTCCGCGACGAGGGAGAGGTCTTCGATGAGCGGGTTCTCCGGGTCGTACGAGAACGACACGTGGTCGAACTCGACGCGGCCCTCGGGGTCGAGGTCCTCGAGGGGGACGAGGTCGTCCTCCGACTCCTCGGGGTAGTCGAGCAGCTCGAACACCCGCTCCGCCGAGGCGATGCCCGACTGCATCACGTTCGCCATCGACGCGAGCTGCGTGAGCGGCTGGGTGAACTGCCGCGTGTACTGGATGAAGGCCTGGATGTCACCGATCGTCATCTGGCCCGACGCGACCCGGAGGCCACCGATGAGCGCGATGGCGACGTAGTTCAGGTTCCCGAAGAACATCATCGCGGGCTGGATGATCCCGGAGATGAACTGCGCGTCGTAGCTCGCGTCGAAGAGCTCCTCGTTCTTGTCGTTGAACCGGGCCTCGACGTCCTTCTGCCGGCCGAACACCTTCACCAGCGAGTGACCGGTGAACGCCTCCTCCACCTGCGCGTTCAACGTGCCGGTGTGGCGCCACTGGTCGACGAAACGCTTCTTCGACCGCTTCGTGATGAACTTCATCGTGAACACCGAGGTCGGGATCGTGACGAGGGCCACGATCGCCAGCAACGGCGAGATCGTCAGCATCATGATGAGCACGCCGACGAGCGTGAGTGATGACGTCAGCAGCTGGCTCAAGCTCTGCTGCAGGCTCTGGGCCAGGTTGTCGATGTCGTTCGTGACCCGGCTGAGGAGGTCGCCGCGGGGCTGGCGGTCGAGGAAGCTGACCGGCATCCGGTTGAGCTTGTCCTCGACGTCGGAGCGGAGCTTGAACATGGCCCGCTGCACCACACCCGCGAGCAGGTATGACTGCGCGTAGGAAAGCAGTGACGACGCGACGTAGACCGCGAGCACGATCAGCAGGATGTGGTGGAGCTTGCCGAAGTCGATGCCGTTACCGGTGGTGACGCCGTTGACGATGACGTTGGTGGCGCTGCCGAGGATCTTCGGTGCGATGACGAGCAACGTCACGCTCGTGACCGCCAGCATCATCACCGTGATGATCCCGAGCCGCTGGGGCGCGAGCCGGGCGCCGAGACGGCGGGTGGAGTTCTTGAAGTCCTTCGACTTCTCGAGCGGCATGCCCGCGGCACCCCAACGGCCCGCCATGCCCCGCGCGCCCGCGTTCTCGGGCTGCTCGACCTCGTCCTCGTCGCCGAACTTGTACTCGGGGCTCATGCCGCCTCCTCCGCGGTCAGCTGCGACGCCACGATCTCCGCGTAGGTCGGGCAGTGTTCGAGCAGATACCGATGGGTGCCGAGCCCGACTTCGCGGCCGTCCTCGATGACGAGGATCTGGTCGGCGTTGATGATCGTGGAGACGCGCTGGGCGACGATGACCGTCACCGCGTCCCGCACCTCGGGTGCCAACGCGGCCCGCAGCCTGGCATCGGTGGCGAGGTCGAGGGCGGAGAAGGAGTCGTCGAACAGGTAGATGCCCGGCTTGCGGACGAGTGCCCGGGCGATGGCGAGCCGCTGCCGCTGACCGCCGGAGACGTTGGAGCCACCTTGGGCGATGCGGGCCTTGAGCTGGCCGGGCATCTGCGAGACGAAGTTCTTGGCCTGCGCGACCTCGAGCGCGTGCCAGAGCTCGTCGTCGGTGGCCTCCGGGTTCGCGTACCGCAGGTTGCTCGCGACGGTTCCGGTGAAGAGGTACGGCTTCTGCGGCACCAGCCCGATCCGGCTCCACAGCAGCTCGGATTCGATCTCCCGGACGTTGACGCCGTCGACGAGCACGTCGCCCTGGGTCGCGTCGAAGAGACGGGGCACGAGGTTGAGGAGCGTCGTCTTGCCCGAACCGGTGCTGCCGATGATCGCGGTCGTCTGCCCCGCGACGCACTTCAGGTGGATGTCGGACAGGACCGCCTGCTCGGCTCCCGGGTACTTGAACTCGACCCCATGCAGCTCCAACGAGCTCGGCCCGCTCAGCTGCGTGACCGGGTTGGCGGCGGGCTGGATCGACGACACCGCGTTGAGCACCTCTTCGATGCGCTCCGCGCTGACCGACGCGCGAGGGGCGAGCATCCCGACCCAGGTCGCCATCATCACGGACATGAGGATCTGGATGAGGTAGCTGAGGAAGGCGATCATGGCGCCGATCTGCATCTGGCCCGCGCCGACGCGGTCGCCACCGATCCAGATCGCGGCGACGCTCGACGCGTTGAGCACAAGCACGACGATCGGGAACATCATCGCCTGCAGGCGCCCGACCCGGAGCGACGTCATCGTGAGCGCGTCGTTGGCCTCGGCGAAGCGCTCGGCCTCGTCGGGCTCGCGGACGAAGGCGCGGACCACGCGGAGCCCGGTGATCTGCTCGCGGAGGACCTGGTTGATCCGGTCGATGCGGATCTGCATCACCTGGAACTGCGGGATCATCCGGGTGATCACCAGCCCGATCGAGACGACCAGCACCGGCACGCTCACGATGAGGAGCAGTGACAGGGCTCCATCCTCGCGGATCGCCATGATGACGCCGCCGACGATCGTGATCGGTGCCGCGACGAGCAAGGTGCAGGTGAGCAGCACGAGGATCTGCACCTGGGTGACGTCGTTGGTGATGCGGGTGATCAGGGACGGCGCCCCGAAGCTGGCGACGTCCTGCGCGGAGTAGTCGGTGACGCGGTGGAACAACGCGGAGCGGACGTCACGCCCGAACGCCATCGCGGCGCGGGCACCGAAGTAGACCGCGGCGACCGAGAACGCCACCTGCACGAACGTGACGAGCAGCATGACGCCGCCCAGGCGCCAGATGTAGCCCGTGTTCCCGGGGATGACGCCCTTGTCGATGATGTCGGCATTGATCGTCGGGAGGAACAGCGTCGCCATCACTTGCACGAACGTGAGCCCGAGCACGATGAGCAGCAGGCGCCGGTACGGCAGGAGGAACTTCTTGAGCAGGGCGATCAGCATGGTTCTCCACGGGATTCGGACCAGGTGGGCAGCGGCCCAGGACGCACGGTCATACGACAGCGGGTGCGGGGTGTGGTGCGCGGATGCCGTCGAGGAAGAGGGCGACGATCTCCGCGGATGGCAACGGGTCGTCGAGGATCAGCGACGGGTGGGTGCAGGCGATCGTCATCGCGCGCAGCAGGTGAGCGGCAGCGCGCGGGGCGCCCTGGATCTGGTCGACGTCGGGCTCGAAGAGCGTCGCGAGCACGGTGAGGTCGGGTGGACGGTACTTGTCGGACATCACCGGCTCACCATTGGCGCCCTGCATCATGCCGACGGCGGTGCGCAACTGCATCGTGTCGGCGACGCGCCGGCGCAGGATGTCGACCGCAGCGACCAGGCGGGGCTCGAGCGGCAGATGGCGGTCGATCGCGCCGAGGGCCGCGTCGAGTGGCGCGGTGTCGAGCGCCGCCTCCACCACCGCGTCGATGAGGGATTCCTTGTCGGGGAAGACCCGGAAGATGGTCCCCTCGGCGATCCCCGCGGCCTCCGCGATCTGGCGGGTCGTGACCGATGAGCCGTAGGCGAGGAGCAACGGCAGCGTCGCAGCGACGATGACAGCCCGGCGCTCCTCGGGAGGCAGCGCCGCCGCCCGGGCGCGGGCCGGCGACTCTTCCTTCGGGTTCGTCGGCTCGGGATTCCGGGCTCTGCGGCGGGGGGTCACGCCGGCGATCCTATATGAGTGAGCACTCACTCACGGCATCGCGGCAGCCCGATCCGGCCGGCAGAGGGCCCGACAGGCCATCTGACCAGGGCTTCTGCCGCGAACTATTTCGACAGGAACGTGAGGATGTCGGGGAACGCGCGTCCGTCCTGCACGAAGAACATGTGGCCGCCTTCGTACACCCGGAGCTCCGCGCCCGGGATCTGGCCGGCGATCGCCTCACTGTTGGCGAGGGGTGCGATGCCGTCGTACCGGCCGCCCGTCACGAGCGTCGGGCACGAGATGCGCGGCAGGCGGTCGAAGGCGTCGAATCCGGCCCGGGCCTCGAGCTGGAGCGCCTCCCCGCGCAGGACGTCGGCCGGGCGCGGCTCGACTTCGGCCGTCACCATCTCGATGAGCATCCGGTCGCCTTCGTGCTCCGCGAGCCACTCGGGTGTGAACCGGGTGTCCATGATGCGGGTCCGGATCGCCGCGACCTCGTCCGCCGGCTTCCCCACCAACGTGTCCAAGGGGTACGACGATCCACCGTCTCCACCGGGCGACGTGCAGAGCAGCGCGAGCCGTTCGATCCGATCCGGGTATGTGACCGCGAGCTCCTGCGCCACCATGCCGCCGAAGCTCATGCCGACGACCCGGTACGACTCCCAGCCGATGTGTGCCGCGAGCGCAGCAGCATCCTCGGCGTAGTCGGCCATGGAATACGGACCGGGCGGGATGCTCGTGCGGCCGAGGCCACGCTGGTCGTGCGCGAGCAGGTCGAAGCGGCCCGCGTAGACGTCGACGAGGGGCGCGACGTTTTGCAGCGTCGCTCCCGACCCGTTGACGAACAGCAGACGCGGGCCTTCGCCGCGGCGTTCGTAGTACACGTCGATCCCGTTGAGGTGTGCGACCGTCATCCGCGGGAGCGTATCCGTCACCGGACTCGCCGCTCACCGAGACGCGCCTGCGCGACATCGCCGAGCTGCACCCAACGCGCGTACGCGTCGTCGTACACATCGTGCGTCGCGGGCTCGAGCACCGAGCGGGCCCCGACGGGCCAGCTCCCGGGTGCACCCTCACCCGGCCGGGGCCACCATCCGATCGCGGCGCCCGCGGCCAGCGCCGCGCCTCGCGCGGCCAGCTCGGGGAACTCGGGAACCTCGACCGGAACGCCGAGCACGTCGGCCTTGATCTGGCTCCACAGCCGGCTCCGCGCCGGTGACCCCGACACCATCAGCCGCTCGAGCTCCACGCCGTCGAGCGCGAGCGTGTCGACGATGTGCCGCAGTCCGTAGGCAGAACCTTCGAGGAGCGCCCGCGTCACCTGCCCCGGGGTGCTGCGCGCGTCGAGGCCGACGAGCTCGGCCCGCAACGCCCGCTCCCAACGCGGCGACCGCTCGCCTTCGAAGTACGGCAGCGCGAGCAGTCCACCGGATCCCGGCGGCACGGCCGCGGCTTCGTCGAGCAGCTCCTCGACGGGACGACCGGTCATCCGGGACCACCACTCGATCGCGAGCCCGTGCGCGGTGACCGCTCCCCCGACGATGTCGACGCCACGCGCCGCGGACCGGAGCGCGTAGCCGGTGGGCGCGGCTTCGGATCCGGCGACCGCGATCCCGATGCCGCCGGTGCGACCGCCGGGATCGAGCGCGCGACCCGGCGTGTCGATACCACCGGCCCAGAACGCCATGTACGCGTCGGCGCTGCCGGCGACCAACGGGGTCCCGCGCGCGACGCCCCAGTCGCCGTCGGCCGTACCCGCGACGGTTCCGGTCGGGATCACCGGGCCGAAGCCTTCGAGCTCGCGCCCGCCCGGCCAGCGGCTCTGGTGGCGCTCGGCGCCGAGTGTGGTGAGGATCCAGTCCCAGGTCTGCAGGGGCACGGTTCCGGGATGTTCCGAACCGAGCACGGCCCACAGCTCGCGGTGCGCGTCGTGGGGATCGTCACCGGCGGCCGCGGGATGGAGCACGGTCACCGCGTCAGCACCGTCGGACGTCACGACCGCGACACTCTGGCCGCCGGCGCCGAGCGCGTCCGGGTGCCGCGCGTCCGCCAGCTCGCTCGACAGGCCGTCGAGCGCGTCGCCGACCGCGCGGCGCCAGCTCTGCGGATCCGCGTGACCCGCAGCCCATTGCGCGCGGCCGTCGTACGGCGACGACGTGCTCGCGATGACGAGGCCGTCGCGGTCGACGGCGACCGCGCGCGCGGAGCCGGTTCCGAGATCGACGCCGACGACGACGCTCAAAGGCGGTTGCCGACGATCACGCGGAACACCGGGTTGTCGGTCGCGTGCGCGAAGGCCGCCCCGACGTCGGCGAGCCTGAACCGAGCGGTCACGAGGGCGTCGAGATCGGACGCGATCGTGCCGGCACTGATCAATCCGGCCGCGGTGCGCCAGTCCTCGGGCTCCTGGTTGAGGACACCGACGACCGAGATCTCGCGGTGGTGCACCGCGTCGGCAGGGATCCGGGCCGCCAGGTCCTTCGGAAACGCGCCGTAGAGCACGACAGTGCCGCCGTCGGCCACGAGATCGACGGCTCGCTCGACCGCACCCGCCGTTCCCGCGGTGACGAAGACGACGTCCTGAGGCCCGCCGACCTCGAGCGCGCGGTCCGGCTCCGAGGTCCACCCCGCGCCCGCGGACCGTGCCTGGGCGAGCCGCTCCGCGCTCACATCGATGAGGCCGACAGGTGCGGCCCCATGTGCCCGTGCGACAGCAAGGTGGAGGCGGCCCATGTAGCCGGCGCCGACGATCGCGGTGCGGTCTCCCGCATGCAGCCCCGAGAGCCGCACCGAGTGGACCGCGCAAGCAACCGGCTCGCCCATGGCTGCGTGCTCGACCGGCGCGTCGATCCGATACGCGTTGCGGGCGGGGATGTGGAGGAAATCGGCGAGACCCGCGCCCATCGCGATCGTCCCGTCGGAGAGCTGCGCACCTTGAGGACGGGTGCACACCGCGCTCCGGCCCCGACGGCACGGGCGGCAGACCCCGCACCGGTCCCAGAGGTCGACCGCGACGAGGTCACCGATCTGCGCCACACCCGGCAGGCCGCGCACGGCCGTGCCCACTTCCACGACGTGACCTGCGGCTTCGTGACCCGGCGCCACGGGATAGATCGCCTTCTCGCCGGTGAAGAGCCGGCGCTCCATGGTGCAGAGCCCGCACGCGGCGATCCCGATCGCGAGGTCATCCGGCGCGAGCGGTCCGAGCTGCTCGTCGCGCAGCTCGACCGCTCCCGGTCCGGTGACGACGGCGACCTTCATGGTTGGTCCTACCTCCGAAGCCGCGATCGTCGGCAAGGAAGCCGAGTGCGGGCTAGGTGGGCTGATGATCAGACCATAACCAAGGCCGGTTCAGTGAGGCAGGATCACGGCGAGCGGCGAGGTGCGGACCTGGTCGAGCATCTCTTGCACGTCCCGGTAGGTGTGGAGGGCACCCGCGTCGGCGAGCTCGTGGACACTGAACCCCCCGGACTCCACCCCGACGCATGCGAGACCGGCGGCCCGAGCCGCTTGCACATCCCAGACGCTGTCACCCACCACCAGCGCGCGCTCGCGGTCCACGTTCCCCGCGCGCATCGCGGCTTGGAAGATGTCGGGCGCGGGCTTCGACCGGTCTGCATCGGAGGAGCTCGTGGTCGCGTCGATCGCGTCCCCGGCGTCGAGGAGGTCCATCATCGCCTCGAGCTCCGAACCCGGAGCCGACGAAGCGAGGACCACGGTCAGGCCGTCGTCATGGAGCCGGCGCAGCAGCTCCCGCGCGCCGGGAAACACCTTTGCTTCGCCCATGAGCTCTCGGTAGTGACGCTCCCGCGCCTCGTGAGCCTCCGGGCAATCGTGGCCGAGCACGTCGGGAACGAGCTGATCGCCGCCCATCCCGATGTGGCGGTGGATCGCCTTCATCGGCGCCCACTCCCCCACCTCGGCGAAGGCCCGGGACCACGCGAGCGTGTGGAGATAGTTCGTGTCGACAAGGGTCCCGTCGACGTCGAACAGGACACCGGGCCGCGAACCGTGCTGCTCCTCCGTCGATGCCATCAGTTGCCCTTACCCGCGAGGCCCGAGCTGACAAACGACGCCCCGGACGAACCGGAACGATCCGTCCCACCGAGGCCCTCCCGCGGGACGATTGACCGCCCGGTAGCGTTGCCGCTTTCGTCGAATCGCGATCGAGCGGGCACGCGCTCCCGGTCAAGCGTCCCGAAAGCCTCGAGGAGCTCGTTTGGTTGCCATCGCCCGTCCGGCGCAGGACCGGAAACGCTGGTTCGCGCTCGTCGTGCTCTCGAGCTCGCTCTTCATCATCGTGCTCGACACCACGATCCTCAACGTGGCGGTCCCGACGATCATCCGGGAGCTCCACACCGACGTCTCCGCGCTCCAATGGGTCATCTCGGGCTACGCGCTCGTCTTCGCCTCGTTGCTGATCACCTTCGGCCGGCTCGGGGACATCTTCGGCCGGAGGCGCCTGTTCTTCATCGGCGCCACCATGTTCGGCATCGGTTCGCTGGTGGCGTCGCTCTCCCACTCGGCGTCCCAGCTGTTCATCGGTGAGGCCCTGCTCGAAGGCATCGGTGCGGCCGCGATGCTGCCCGCGACCTTGTCCATCATCTCGGCCACGTTCCAGGGACGGGAGCGCGGCATCGCGTTCGCGGTCTGGGGTGCGGTCGCCGGCGGAGCCGGAGCCCTGGGGCCCTGGGTCGGCGGAATCCTCACCACCGACTACTCGTGGCGCTGGGCCTTCCGGATCAACGTCGTCATCGTCCCGATCGCGATCATCGCGGCGATCCTCGTCGTGAAGGAGTCGAAGGACGAGGACGCGAGCGGCCTCGACCCGCTCGGCGTGGTCGTCGTCACGCTCGGGCTGGTGGCACTCGTGTTCGGCATCATCGAGGCCGAGCGCTACGGGTGGTGGAAGGCGATCGGGAATCTGTCCATCGGCGGCCTCTCCGTGGTCCCGTTCTCGATCGCCGCGTCGGCCGTGCTCCTCACCGCCTTCGTGGTCCTGGAGATGCGGAGGGTCCGGGTGGGAGAACCGGTGGTGTTCGACTTCACCGATCTGAAGCACCGCGGATTCCGCTACGGCCTGATCAACACCGGTGTCCTGGCGATGGGCGAGTTCGGCGCCTTCTTCGTCCTGCCCCTGTTCCTCCAGGCCGGTCTCGGTCTGTCGGCGGTGCGGTCGGGCGCTTGGTTGCTGCCCGCGGGCATCGCGGCCTTCGCGGGCGGCGCGATCGCCGGCGGCCTCAGCCACCGGTTCGGCCCCAAGTACGTCATCACCGCCGGCCTCACGTTGGAGGCCATCGGCATCTGGTACTACGTCGCGATCTTCGGACCGTCCACGTCGTTCCTCGACCTGCTGCCCGGGCTGGTGCTGCACGGCATCGGCATCGGCTTCGCCACGAGCCAGCTCACCAACGTGGTCCTGAGCGACATCCCACCCGCGAAGGCAGGCTCCGCCAGTGGCGCGGCCGGCATGATCCGCCAGGTCGGCACGGCCCTCGGCATCGCACTGATCGGCGCGATCTTCGCGTCGCAGGCGACCTCGCTCATCCACCACGACATCGAGAGAGCCAACGTGCCCGCGCCCGTCCGCGCCGCCGTGCTGGCCAACGTCCGCAACAGCGTGGGCGGCGGCACCACGAACGCGCACACCGAGCCGCAGATCACGACGATCATCCGCAACGGCATCTCCGATGCATCGAAACCGGCCGTCGGCTTCGCGGGGTTCGTCGTCACCATCGGCGCGCTGCTCTCGCTGCTGGTGCCCAACATCCCGCCCGACGAGGACCCCGCCGAACCGGTGCTGTAGCCCGGTCAGGAGGCGCTGACGGCGGGGCGGAGCATGTCGTCGGCGGAGATGCGCACCGGGCGCCCAGGGTGGCGGCGGTCAACCAAGCGGGAGATCCGCAGCCTCCAGCTCGATGCTCCCGACCACGTTGGGCTCCGGCTCCGACAGGACCCGTCGGCCGACGAACGCACCCCAGGCCGCCGCGGCCACCGCCGCCGCACCGCCGATCGCGAGCGGCACCCGGGCACCGAAGGTGTCGGCCAGCGCGCCGAGGATCGGGCCGCCGATCGGCGTCGTGCCGATCAGCAGCACGGTTTGGAGCGCGATCACGCGGCCCTGCATGCGCGGATCGGAACGCACCTGCACGATCGCCGTCGTGGCGGTGATGTACATGACGCTGGTCAGGCCCACGATCACGACGATCGGGTAGACCGCGGCGAGGTTCGGCGCGACCGACAGCACGAGCATGCTCACGCCCAACGCGAAGGCTCCCATGATGATGTTGCGGACCCGTACGGTTGAGCGGTGGGCGACGATCAACGCGCCGACGAGGGCCCCCGCGCTGAACACCGCGTACACCGCCGTGTACGTGGCGTCACTCCCGTGCAGGCCATGGATGACGAACAGCGGGAAGAGGACCGTGAAGTTGTAGCTGAGCGAACCGATGACGGCGAGCATCGCGAACGTGAGCCACAACGCGGGCACTCGGGCGACGTACCTCAGCCCCTCGCGTACCTGGCCCCTTCCCCTTGGTGTGACGCGGGATCGCCGCAGCTCCGACGGCCGCATCATGAACAGCGCGATCAGCACCGCGATGTACGAGAAGCCGTCGGCGATGAAGGCCCAGCCGTAGCCGACGCTCACCACGAGCGCGCCGGCGATCGCGGGTCCGAAGATCTTCGAGGTGTTGACCAACGCGCTGTAGAGCGTGACCGCGTTCGGCACGTCCTCGGGTCCGACCATCTCGGTCACGAAGGATCGGCGTACCGGATTGTCGAACGCGAGCAGGCACCCGCCGGCGAGGGCCACGGCGTACAGGGCCCAGAGCGGAGGGTGGTGCATGAAGGCCAGAGCACCGAGCGCGAACGACTGCACCATCTCGAGGATCTGGGTGAGGATCAACAGGTTGCGCTTGTTGGACCGGTCGGCGATGACTCCGGCCCACGCCGACAGCAGCAGGATCGGGCCGAACTGGCAGACGGTGAGGAGCCCCACCTGGAACCCGCTGTTCGTGAGGTTGAGGACGAGCAGCGTCAGTGCGACCAGCGTCAGCCAGTTACCGGTGTTGGAGATCAGCTGTCCCCAGAAGAACAGCCGGAAGTTGCGGCTGCGCAGGGAATGGAACGTCTGATCGAGGAAGCGCCTCGTGGTTCCACCCCTTCCGGCCGTCGAGACAGTTACTACGCTTGGCTAACTATTGGTTTAGCACGCGGCTTCCGGTGGACCACAACTCCGTCAGGGCCCGCACGCGGGTGGGATGCAGATCCGGGAGTGCGTGGCACGCTGAGCGGGTGGAGACCCCGGAATGGTTCACCGATGCGCTGCAGGCGCCGGTCGAGGACGAGTACGTCGAGGTCGACGGGTGCTCCATCCACTACCGCCGCTGGGGGAGCGCCGAACGGCCCGGTCTCGTGTTGGTGCACGGCGGGGGCGCGCACGCGCGCTGGTGGGACCACGTCGCGCCGCTGCTGGCCGGCGAGTACTGCGTGGTGGCGCTCGATCTCTCCGGCCACGGCGACAGCGAGCGACGCGCGGAGTACTCGTTCAGCCTCTGGGGACGCGAGATCATCGAGGTCGCCGCGCACTCGTGCATGGCCGAGCCGCCGATCGTCGTCGCACACAGCATGGGCGGCTGGGTCGCGATCACCGCGGCGGCGGAGCACCCGGACCGCATCGCGGGACTCGTCGTCATCGACTCCGCGGTCGCGGTGCCGGACCCCGAGCGGGAGGCGGCCGAGGTCGGTGAGGCGTTCGGGCGCCTCCGGATCTATCCGACGCTCGACGCCGCGCTCCTCCACTTCCGCACCGTTCCCCGTCAACCCGACGTGCTGCCGTACGTCACCGAGCACGTCGCGCTCACGTCGGTCCGTGCGGTCGAGGGCGGGTGGACGTGGAAGTTCGATCCCGCGGTGTTCGAGTGCGGGATGCTCGACGCCGCGATCCTGCCCCGGGTGCGCTGTCGGGTCTCACTGTTCCGTGCCGAGCACGGGCTCGTCACACCGAGGATCGGCGTGTACATGTACGAGCAGCTCGGCCGGGTCGCGCCCGTGGTGGAGGTGCCGCTCGCGTGGCACCACATCATGCTGGACCAGCCGATCCCGTTGGTGACCGGCCTCCGGGCCATGCTCGCCGACTGGGAGCACTCGGTCGCCGCCACGCGCTCGACCTGAGGCACTTCGTCGGACCCTTGACGCCTTGGCGCCGCCGACGGGCGGCGACGCCAAGGCAGGGGTGCCGGCGCACCGGCCGGATCGGATCGATCAGCTCGCGGGCGGGGCGCCGCCGAACCCGCCACCGGGGCGACCGACCGCGGACACGCCGCTGTTGATCGAGGTGGCAGTCACGACGCCGTTGCTCGTCGTCCCGCGCACCGTCACGGAGTCACCGACGGCGAGCGCAGACACGGCGCTCGTCGACACCTTCACGACCGACGTGGATGCGGTCGTGGTGACCGTGACCGTCGTACCGTCCGACGCGGTGATCGTGAGCGTGGCGCCGCTGACCGACTTCACGGTTCCGGTGGCCCGGTTCATCGAGCCGCTCCCGCCGAACTTGCCGCCACCGGGGGCCGGGCCCGGCTGGCCCTGGCCACCACTCGGCGGAGCTCCACCTCTGCCGGCGGCCGGGCCGCCGGTGGTGGTGGCGGTATCCCCGTCGACGATCTGGACGGCCTCGATCTTCGTGGCGGTACCGCTGCCGACGACGCTCACCGTGTCACCGACGGCCACCGCATCGACGCTGCTCTTCGTACCGACCGTCACCGTTGTCGACGCGCTGGTGTCGACCTCGCTGGTTCCGGTCTGGGTCTTCACCGTGATGGTGGACCCGTTGATCGCGGAGATCGTTCCCGACGTGCCCCCACCACCGGGAGCGCCCCGGAAGCCGGTCGCCCCGGCTGCGGGGGCGCTGACCGCCTGGGCCGCGGTTGATGACGACAAGGCGTTGACGGCGAAGAACCCTCCCACCGCGACGGCCACGGCCGCGACACCGGCGATGACGAGCGTGCGCGCCGACCGCGTCCCGGCGCGTCGGGGATGGTCGACCTCGCGGGGGAGATCGTCAGCGGTCGTGGCGTCCTCGGAGGTGGCGTCCTCGGAGGTGGCGTCCTCGGACGTGAGGCGGTCGGACGACGGGTTCTCGGACGACGGGTCTTCGGGGTGTGTGGACTCGGACATCGGTGGTTCCTTTCGGATCGTGGAGAGAGATCGACGGATCGGGAGTTGCTGGTGATCGTCCGGTCGCTCGAGCCGACGTCCGCAGACTCCGGGTGCCACATTGGGGATCGGAGGTAAGACGACTCTTCGACCCGTGCAAGAACTTCGACAGACCGGTCCCGTCAGGGCGCGTTCGGACCTCTCGCGGCGCGAGACCTGTGCATGCCCTTGGATCTGGGCCAGAATCCCGGAATGGTGGAGACGGGAGCACAGCGGGTCGGGATCCTGACGCCGATGGTGTCGGAGTTGGCGCCGTTCCAGGAGCGCATCGAGCTCGTGGAGGACGGACCGTTCCACCGCGGCAAGGTCGGCGGTACCGAGGTCGTCGTGATGCTCACGACCATGGGAATGGGACCGGCCGCCGACGCCGCCGCGCAGATCATCGAGACCGGCGTGGAGCACGTGATCATGGTCGGCGTCGCCGGTGGCATCGACGCCGAGACGGTCAGCATCGGTCAGCTGATCACCCCCGAGGCCGTCATCGACCGGCTGACGGGTGAGTCGTTCCGGCCCGCGCCGACTCCCGGCGTCACGCCGCAGGGAAAGATCGAGTGCGGGGACGAGCTCATCACCGACGCACCGAGGCTCGCGATGCTCACCGCCGACGGCGTCATCGCGCTCGACATGGAGACCGCCGCGGTCGCGCGCGTCTGCGAGGCCGCGGGCGTGCCCTGGTCGGTGTTCCGCGGCATCAGCGACTTCGCCGGCGACCCGCTCATCGACGCGGCCTTCTTCGCGATGGCCAAGCCGGACGGAACCATGGATCCCGCGGATCTCACGGCCTACCTCGAAGCCGATCCAACCCGCTTGCCCCGTCTGATGGAGCTCGCGGCCGGCGCCGGAACCGCGGCCGCCAACGCAGCGATGGCGGCGATCGACGCGATCAAGGCCGCGAACCCGGAGTAGCGCACGCAGCGTGCAGGCGTGCGCGTCAGCCGTCAGTGGTCGGCGGGATGCAACTCACCTACGCGCATCGGCACGCGCACCACGTTCCCCGGCGGCGCCAACGGGCACACCCACGCGGGGTCGTAGGCGCACGACGGGTTGTACGCGAAGTTGAAGTCGATCACGAGCTCGCCCTCGGAGCCTCCGAGATCGGCGCCCTTGACCGTGTCGAGCAGGTAGCGACCGCCCCCGTAGGTCTCGCGCCCGGCCAGTGCGTCGCGCACCGGGACGAAGAGCCCACCGCCGTAGGAGGCGAGTGCCCAGACGTCGAGGTCGCCGACCTCCGGGACGTGCAAGACGCCGACCCGTCGGAACGGCACCACGCCGTCGGTGGCGCTCTCGAACTCGAACCGGACGTTGTCGACGTCACCGTCGAGCTCGACGACGAAGCGCAGGTCGGCGTCGTAGGGAACCACCGGTGCGCCCGGGTACGCGGTCCGATCGGCGACGGGAACCGGTGACTGGGGGTGGTGCTGCAGGAGATCGTTGCGGCCATCGACCCAGTGCCCGTGCGCGGCAGGCACGTCGTCGACCGCGAGTGTCCGGACCTCGCGGTAGAGCGTGAAGACGCGCCGGCGCCAGTCGAGGAGCTCGAGCGCATCGGTGGCGGCCCCACCGCCGGGATCCTTGCTGTCCGTGGGAACCGTCATGGGCCCTCGATCGTGGTGGCCGGGGTGCGCAAGTATCGCCCAACCGGGCGGCCGACCGTCGTTGGCGCGATGCTGCAGCCATGCGCAAGCGAGTGCTGCTCCCGTCCCCACTGATCCACCCTTCGGGCGAATCGATCCTCGAGGACGAGGTCGACGTGCTGCGTGCGGCCGAGCTCGGTCCCGACGGCGTGGCGGAGGTGCTTCCGACGGTGCACGGCATCTACAACCGCGCCGACGCGGCAACCATCGCGGCCGCGAAGTCACTCGAGGTGGCGGCGAGCGGTGGGTCCGGCGTCGACTTCATCGACATCGCGGCGGCCACCGAGCACGGCGTGCTGGTGGTGAACGCCACGGGAGCGCAGAACGTCTCGGTAGCCGAGCACGCCGTCGGCCTGCTGCTGGCTCTGGTCAAGCGGATCGCGATCTCCGACCGGCTGTTGCGGAGCGGCGCCTTCCCCGATCGCAGCGAGTACCGCGGCGACGGTTGGCCGCTCGGGTTCCCGCGCGAGCTGCACGGGCGGACGCTCGGTGTCCTCGGCTACGGCGCGATCGGACGGGAGATGGCGCGAGTCTGCGACGCGGCGTTCTCGATGCCGGTCGTCGCGTACGACCCGTTCGTCGACCCCGCCACCGCCACCGGCCCCGCGGAGCTGGTCGGCTCGCTCGACGAGCTGCTCGCGCGCGCCCAGGTGTTGTCGATGCACCTTCCCCTCAGCGACGAGACGCGCGGGATCATCGGGGCGGAACAGCTCGCCCGCCTGCCCGAAGGCGCGTATCTGCTCAACATGTCGCGCGGCGGCACGGTCGACGAGCCGGCCCTGATCGAGGCGCTGAGGTCCCGACGCCTCGCCGGAGCCGGACTCGACGTGTTCACCGAGGAGCCGCTGGCAGTCGACAGCCCACTGCGAAGCCTCGACAACGTGGTGCTCACCCCGCACATCGGCGGCTGGACCGCGGAGGCGCTTCCCCGCCTCTCGCAGACCACTGCGCTCGAGATCCTCACCGCGTTGCGCGGCGACCGGCCGCAGCGCCTGGTGAACCCCGATGCGTGGCCCGCGTTCCAGGCCCGCCGCCAGGCCTGAGCGACCGGGCGGTTCGACGCCGAACCGCTATCGGGCGATGCCGAAGCGTTCGAGGCCGAACGCGGTGATCGCGTTGCCGCGCATGAGGGCGTAGATCTCCGCGTCGTCGAGCCCGGCCGCCTCGCAGATGCCGCCGGCGACCTCGAGGGTGCGTGGGAACGTGCCGTCGGCGTGCGGGTAGTCGGTCTCGAAGCAGATGCGCGACATCCCGATGCGGTCCCGGAGCGCGAGCCCGGTCTCGTCGTCGAAGATGCAGCCGTAGACCTGGTCGGCGACGTACGCCGAAGGCGGCTTGGTCAGCTCGATCCCGCCGGACCCGAACGAGTTGTCGCCCCGCTCGAGCCAGAGCTTGTCGGCCCGCTCCATCAGGTAGGGCAACCAGCCGACCTGGCCCTCGGAGTACGCCAGCACCAACGCGGGAAAGCGGGCCAGCGTGCCCGAGAACACGAAGTCGAGGACCGAACCCATCGAGTTCTGGAACGCGAGCGTCGACGACACGATGAACGGGGCGTCGGGTGAGGTGCGCGGCATCTTCGACGACGAGCCGATGTGCATGCAGACCACGGAGCCCGTCTCCTCGCACGCGGCGAACACCGGGTCCCAAGCCTTGGTGT
This sequence comes from Actinomycetes bacterium, assembly GCA_025463865.1. Lineage (GTDB taxonomy): Bacteria > Actinomycetota > Acidimicrobiia > IMCC26256 > Chersky-534 > Chersky-534. Next base: position 16,567 of record JAODBH010000262.1, read on the forward strand.
GGACGGACTCCAGACCGAGGGCGTACGGGCTCTCCGGGAACGTGATCGCGTAGCTGCCCTTCGCCGCGCACCGACGGACCTCGGTCGCCGCGAGCTCCGGATCCCACAGCGGGAGCATCGTCAAGGGGATGAGGCGGCCCCGACCGTCGCCGGCGCACCACTCGTCGATCATCCAGTCGTTGTACGCCTGCACGCACAGGAGCGCGAGGTCCTTGTCGGGGCGTTCGGCGAAGCACTGGCCGGCGAAGCGGGGCAACGTGTTGGGGAAGCACACCGACGCGTCGACGTGGTTGGCGTCCATGTCCCGCAGGCGGTCGGCCTGCTTCCACGCGCCCGGACGCATCTCGTCGTAGGTGACGGTCCCCCACTGGAGCGGGCCGAGCCCGACCGCGACCGACATCCGGGAGATGGCCTTGACCAGGTCGTCGTAGTACCAGATATCGGCCCAGGTGCCGTCGGCGTCGGGGGTCCAGGCGCCGTTCTCGGCCAGATCGAGGAACCCCTTCTCGCGGACGATGCGCGGCCCTCGGTCCTTCAACCCCGCGGGCAGGCGGTCGCTCCAGAGCTCGGGTGGCTCCATCACGTGGTCGTCGACCGAGATGATGCGCGGGATCATCGGGTCGCCACCGTGTCGGTGTCGCGGCCCGAGCGCAGGAGAGTGCCGGGCGTCGCCTCGACCAGCTCACCGCCCGACATCACCTCGGTGCCGTTGACGAACACATGCTGCAGGCCCAGCCCGGTCGAGAGCAACCGCGCGCCGCCACCGGGTAGGTCGGCGACCATGCGGGGTGGGCTGGCATCCACCGTCTCGGGATCGAACACCACGAGATCCGCGTGAGCGCCGGGTTCGATCCGGCCCCGGTCGCGCAGTCCGAAGAGGCGCGCGGGCGTGTCGGTCATCAGCTGCACCGCGCGCTCGAGCGGCAGGAGACGCCGCCCGCGAATCGTGTCCGCGAGGAAGCGCGTGGGGTACGGCGCGCCGCACATGCGATCGATGTGCGCACCGGCGTCGGAGCCACCGAGCAGGATGTCAGGCTCCTCCCACAGCCGGCGCCGTAGGTCCCAGTCGTCGGCGCCATCGTTCGTCGGCTGGGGCCACAACATCGTCGTGAGCCGGTCGGCGGCCGCGATCTCGACCACGCAGGTGAAGGGGTCGAGGCCGCGCTCCTTCGCGACGACGTCGACCCGGCGGCCCGCGAGCGCGGCGTTCTCCGGCGCCGCGGTGTCACCGATGACGTAGGAACCGAACTCCGCGAGCCGCGTGTACGAGAGGTTCGACGCGCGCGCCGACTCGAGCATCCGCGTCCGGACCGCGGGGTCGCGGAGGCGCCGGATCCGTTCGTCGATCGGGACGTCGAGGACCTCGCCCCAACCCGGGATCAGCCAGAGCGCGCAGTAGCTGCCGAACGACATGGTCATCGGCACCAGGATCGGCATGGTCAGTGCGACGACCCGTCCGCCCTGCTCGCGCGCCCGGTTCGAGGCCTGGAGCTGGTGCCACGGACGATCGGGATCCGCGGCATCCACACCGAGGATGTTCCAGTTGAGCGGGCGGCCCGCGGCCGCGCTCATACCGGCCAGCAGGTCCTCGTCGGCGGGCGTGAACCGCCCGAGGCAGCCTTCGATGATCGCCTCGAGCACGGTCCCAGCGTGCTCGCCGACCGCTCGGCACAGCTGCATGACCTCATCGACCGACGCGAGCCGGCTCGGTACCGGCGCGCCCTCGCCGTCGACGTGGGTGGGGGACCGCGTGGTCGACAGGCCCAGCGCGCCGGCGTCGAGGGCACGGTGCAGCAGACCGGTGATGTCCGCCAGCTCGTCGCCGGTCGCCTCTCGCTCGTTCGCCGCCGCGCCCATGACCGCGCGCCGGAGCGCGCAGTGCCCGACGAGGAATCCGGCGTTCACGCCGATGCGACCGTCGAGTCGATCGAGATAGCCGTCGAAGCCCTCCCAGTCCCAGGTCGCGCCGGCCTCCAGCGCCGCGAGCGGCATCCCTTCCACCTTGGCCATCATGCGGCGCGTGTAGTCGGCGTCGCGCGCGGCGAGAGGAGCCAACGTGAAGCCGCAGTTGCCTCCGATGACCGTCGTCACGCCATGGGAGCTCGACGGAGTCGCGTGCGGGTCCCAGAAGAGCTGTGCGTCGTAGTGCGTGTGCGGATCGACGAAGCCGGGACAGAGCACGAGCCCGTCGGCATCGACCACGCGCGTCGCGGTCTCGTCGACCTCGCCGACCTCCACGATCCGGCCTTCGGACACGGCCACGTCGCCGCGATGCGGCGCGGCTCCGGTGCCGTCGACCACGGTTGCACCCCGGATCAGCAGATCGACCATGTGACTCCCCCCGTCATCGGCCCGAAGCTACCGCGGGGCCCGGAGCGGACTCCGCCCGCGGTCAGTCGGCGAGCGCTTCCATCTCGCGGACGATGGCGTGCACCGCGGCCTCGACGTCGTGGGCCTGCACTCGAATGAAGTCGAGATAGGACCAGTGCAGGACGCCGTCGGGACCGGCCTCGAGGTGCACGTCCTCGGGGTCGAGCAGCTCCTGGGAGATCCGCACGTCGGCGCCGGGAAGCATGCGATCGGCCCGCTCGAGCAGCGCTCGACCCTCGGTCACCACCTGGGCCTGCCGCTCGGGATCGCACCGCTCGATCGCGATCTCCAACTCCTCTTCCCAGCCGGCGTCCCGGGCCCGAAGCCTGATCAACGAATCGACGAGCCCCGGGTCCGCGAGCCACCCCGCGCTCTTCACGTCGATCTCGCCCACGTCCCCGCGGAGCAGGGCGTCGCGCACCAATCCGGAAGCGCGCGGGTCGTGGCGGCGGGCCAGCCCGGCGCGGGCCTCGGCTCGCGCGTCCGGATTGTCGTCCTCGAGCCGCTCGAACAGCGCGGCCCTGATCTCCGGGCTGTCGGCGTCCATCAGCGAACCGAGAGCCATGGTCGACCAATCGCGCACCGCCGGATCCCCATCCCGCATGAGGGCGAAGAGCGCGGTCACGACACGATCACGACCGTCCGCCTGCGGATCGAGGAACGGCACGGTCATCGCGACCTGTTGACGGACGTCCGGCGCGGGATGGCCGACCTGGCGCAGCACCGGAGCGAGCAGGCGCGGGTCGAAGATGTTCCCGGCCGCGGCGATGCCGGCACACAGGACACGGACGTCGGGTTCGCGTCCGATCAGGCCCTCGATCGCAGGGACCGCGCGATTGATCATCCCGTGCCGGTCGGTCCACGTCAGGCCGACCAGGAGGTCGATCCCCAGCATCCGCGCGGGTGGTGCCGGGTCCTCACAGAGGACGACCGCGGCCACCTCGACGCGCCGCCCACCGTGCTCCACCAGTGCGGCGACCGCCGCGGCGTAGTCGTCGTCACCCGCACCGAGGGCCGCCGCGATCAGTGCATCCTCGTCCGCAGCCATGGTCACAACGTACGACCTGGCCGCGGCGGTGAACCCTCCGAGCGCGAGGGGAGTCGAGGGAAACGGTGCAGGTGGAACGTGTCCGCCGGTCCATCCATGGACCAGCGGACACGAGCTCAGGCCGAGGCGCCGATCGTGCAGGCGGCCGGGTCGGCGGGGTGGCAGGCGATGAGCACACACGCGGGGTCCCGTACCGGCCTCCCAGCAGCCGGTACGGACCCGCGTGCGTCGTGCTCGCTGTGTGCAGTTGCTGCTCGCATTGCCGCCCTTGCTCTCAGGGCCGGGAAACACCTCGCGCAGGAACACGCCGAGGCCGGCCTCCAAACGTCTTCGGGGCCGGGTTCGCGTGACTCCCCGTCGGCTCAGCGACCAATTGATCGCCGACGGATCGATGTCTCCCCGAGCGATCGAGCGGCGCGTGGCCGTTCGAACTCTCTGCGTGGGATTGTGAACCGACCGGCCCGGCAAGGCAAGGGCCGCGGAACTATTCGCGGCATTTGCGCAGGCAAATGAGTCGGGCGACCTACGCCCTGACCAGGGACGACGCGGGCCGGACCGACTGGTTCGGATCCCTAATGGTTCGGTATCCTACTGAGATGTCCCGTCACGACATCCCCGTCCGCACCCTGGCCCGGCTGGCCCGCATCCTCGAGCACTCCTGCGGCGACCTGACGATCCCGCAGTACCGGCTGATGGCCATGATCGGCGAGGGCAGCGAGCGGGCCACGCTGCTCGCAGGCCGGCTCGCGCTCACCAAGCCGAGCGTGTCGGGGATGATCGACGCGCTCGTGGACCGCGGGTTCGTCACCCGGACGCCGGAGCCGACGGACCGGCGCGCCGCGAGGCTCGCGCTCACGCCGAGCGGCACCCGCGCGTTGCGCGCCTCCGAGCGGTCGATGGCCGAACGGCTCGATCCGATCATCGACGGCTGCGACGATCCGGCCGCCATCACCACCGCGCTCACGCAGATCGAGGCGTCGCTCAACCGCGTCGTCGACGCCCGGCTCGCTGCGAAGGGAGCCACCGGCCGGTGAGCACCCAGAACCCGGAGAGCTCTCAGAATCCGGAGAGCACCCAGAACACGGACGCCACCGAGGCCGTCGCGCCGACCGTCGAGCCCGCGCCCGACGGCGGTTGGATCCGCCGGTTGCTGCCGTTCGTGAAGGCGCACCAGAAGAAGGTCCTGATCGCGTTGGGCGCGTCGGTCTTCGGGATGATCGCGACCGCCATGACCCCGGTGATCGAGAAGGTGGTCATCGACAGCGTGATCACCAGGCACTGGCAGCCGCTGTGGCCCTGGCTCACCCTGCTGGTGCTGGCAGGGCTGTTCGGCTTCGCGACGTCGTACATCCGCCGCTACGTGGGTGGTCGCGTCGCGCTCGACGTGCAGTACGACTTGCGCAACGCGATCTTCGAACGGCTGCAGCGACTCGACTTCGCCCGCCACGACGAGCTCCCCACCGGTCAGCTGGTGTCGCGCGCGAGCTCCGACCTCGCGCTGATCCAGGCGCTGCTCTCGTTCACCCCGATCCTGGTCGGCAACCTCGTGCTGGTCGTCGTGTCGCTCGTGGTGATGCTGATCCTCTCCCCGCTCCTCACCCTCGTCGCGGTCCTCTGCCTTCCCGCGTTGCTCTTCGTCGCGATCCGCCTCCGCTTCACGCTCTTCCCGGCCACGTGGGACTCGCAGCAGCGCACCGCCGAGGTCGCCGGCGTGGTCGACGAGGCGGTGAGCGGCGTGCGGGTGGTGAAGGGCTTCGGGCAGGAGCAGCGCGAGCTCGATCACCTCACGGGTTCCGCCGAGGAGCTCTTCAAGTCGCGCGTCCGCGTCGTCGAGCTCCAGGCCCGGCTCCAGCCCGCCCTCCAGGTCATACCGACCCTGGGTCAGGTGGCGGTGCTGGCCCTCGGCGGGTGGCTCGCGATCAACGGCCACATCACGCTGGGCACGTTCTTCGCGTTCTCGAGCTACCTCGTGCAGCTCGTCGGCCCCGTGCGCATGTTCGCCGGTGTCCTCGCGGTCGCGCAGCAGGCGCGCGCGGGAGCAGAGCGGGTGCTCGAGATCCTCGATTCGAACCCGATCGTGAACGAGAAGCCCGACGCGGTGGAGATGACCGACGTCACCGGCGCGATCGACTTCGACCACGTGACCTACGGCTATCTGCGTTCCGAACCGGTCCTCGTCGACTTCGAGCTCCACATCGAGCCGGGTGAGACCGTCGCCCTGGTCGGTGCTTCGGGGTCGGGCAAGTCGACCGTCAGCCTGCTCCTCCCCCGCTTCTACGACGTGCAGGAAGGGGCGTTGCGGATCGACGGCGTCGACGTGCGCGACGTCACGCTCGAGTCGCTGCGTCACGACATCGGCGTCGTGTTCGAGGACAGCTTCCTGTTCTCCGACTCGGTGCGCAGCAACATCGCCTATGGCCGCCCCGACGCGACCGACGCGGAGGTCGAGCGGGCCGCGCGTGCCGCCGGCGCGCACACGTTCATCACCCACCTGCCGCAGGGCTACGACACGACCGTCGGCGAGCGCGGCCTCACCCTCTCCGGCGGGCAGCGCCAACGCGTCGCCATCGCCCGGGCCCTGATCACCGACCCGTCGATCCTCATCCTCGACGACGCGACCTCGTCGGTCGACGCGCGAACCGAGGAGCAGATCCACCACACGCTGCGCGAGATCATGCAGGGCCGCACGACGATCCTCATCGCTCACCGCCGCTCCACCCTCCAGCTCGCCGAGCGCATCGTGCTCGTCGACGAGGGCCGGGTGCTCGACCAGGGCACCCACGACGAGCTCATCGAGCGTTCGCATCTCTACCGCGAGCTGCTGGCCGGGCCCGAGGCCGACCTCGATGTCGAAGCCGAGACCGATCTCGACGTCGAGGTCGAGGCGGGAGCGCTCGAGCCGGTCGGCGCCCGATCACCGGTGGCTCAGGTTCCGACCCCCGAGCTGTGGCGCCACGAGGACGCGGGCGACGGGCCCCGGGCCTTCCTCCAGACCGCGACCGTCAACGTCCGCGCCGGTGGCGGGGGCGGTGGCGGAGGCGGCGGTCGGGGGATGGGTGGAGGCGGACCGATGGGCGGCGTCGCCCTCGCGGCGACGCCCGCGCTGCTCGCCGCGGTGGACAAGCTGCCGCCCGCCGACGCCGAACCGCGCATCGACGTGGCGGCCGAGTCGGTGGAGGACTCGAAGTTCACGCTGCGCCGCTTCCTCCGCCCGTATCACCGCCCGCTCGGTCTCGGACTGCTGCTCGTCGCCGTCGACACACTGCTCACGTTGGCGGGCCCGTTCCTCGTCCGCGCCGGCCTCGACCAGGGCGTGGCCAAGCAGTCGACGACGGCGCTGTGGATCGCGTCGGGCGCGTTCCTCGCGGTCACGCTTCTCGACTGGATCGACACGTGGGCCTACATGCGCTTCACCGGGACCACCGCCGAGCGCCTCCTGTTCGCGCTCCGCATCCGGATCTTCTCGCACCTCCAACGGCTCTCCGTCGACTTCTACGACCGCGAGATGGCGGGCCGGGTCATGACCCGCATGACCACCGACGTCGAAGCGCTGTCGGCCCTGCTGCAGAACGGCATGATCCAGGCCCTGGTCAGCGTGCTCAGCTTCTTCGGCGTGCTCGTCGCGCTCACGTTCCTGAGCTGGCCGCTGATGCTGGCGGTGTCCGTCGTGATCCCGCCGTTGCTCGTCGCGACGGTCTGGTTCCGGCGCCGTTCGGATCGTGCGTACGGCCGGGCGCGCGAGAGCATCGCGACCGTCAACGCCAACTTCCAGGAGAACCTGTCCGGGGTGCGGGTCACCCAGGCGTACACGCGTGAGGACCGCAACATCGGCTCGTTCCGCAAGGACGCCCGCGAGTACCTCGGTCACCGTCTCGACGCCCAGCGGCTCGTCGCCATCTACTTCCCGCTCGTGCTCCTGCTCGCCGCGCTCTCCGACGCCATCGTCCTGGGCGCGGGCTCGCAGCTCGTGGCGAACAAGACCGTCGCGGTGGGAACGATCATCGCCTTCCTGCTGTACCTCGATCAGTTCTTCTCGCCGATCCAGCAGCTGTCCCAGGTGTTCGACACCTGGCAGCAGGCCCGCGCGTCGATGGCCAAGATCAACGAGCTCATGGCGATCCGCTCGGGGACCCCAGCTCCGGCGGATCCGGTCGCGCTCCCTGCGCCGACCGGCGCCATCCGCTTCGAAGGCGTGCACTTCCGCTACCCGACCGCGACCGACGAAGCCCTGCGTGGCGTCGACCTCGACATCTCGCCGGGGCAGACCGTCGCGCTCGTCGGCGAGACCGGCGCCGGCAAGTCGACGATCGTGAAGCTGGTCGCGCGCTTCTACGACGTCACCGGCGGGCGCGTCCTCATCGACGGGGTGCCGGTCGATCAACTCGACCTCGGTGTGTACCGGCGTCGCCTGGGCTACGTGCCCCAGGAGCCGTTCCTGTTCTCGGGGACGATCCGCGACAACATCGCGTACGGGCGGCCCGAGGCCACCGACGCCGAGGTGGAGCTCGCATCGCGGGCCGTCGGCGCCCACGAGTTCGTCGCCCGCCTCCCCGGCGGCTACCTGCATCCGGTCACCGAGCGGGGCCGGTCACTCTCGAGCGGCCAGCGCCAGCTGATCTGTCTCGCCCGCGCGCTCATCGTCGATCCCGCGATCCTCCTGCTCGACGAGGCGACGGCCAACCTCGACCTCGCGACGGAGGCGCGCGTGCAACGGGCCATGAACACGATCTCGGCCGGACGCACCACGCTCGTGATCGCGCACCGGCTCCAGACCGCACGCGCCGCCGACCGCATCGTCGTGATCGACGACGGGCGCATCGTCGAGCAGGGCTCCCACGACGAGCTGCTCGAACGGGACGGCCGGTACGCGCAGCTCTGGAACGCGACCCCGCTCGCGCCGGCCGGCGCGGGTTGACCGCGTCGTGAGCTCGACCGCGATCATCGTCATGGGCGTGTCCGGATCCGGCAAGACCACCGTGGGCAGGGTGCTCGCGCAGCGTCTCGGGCGGCCGTTCCTCGACGCCGACTCGTTGCACTCCGACGCGGCCAAAGCCCGCATGCATCGCGGCGAGGCCCTCACCGAGGCGATGCGCGAGCCGTGGCTCGATCGTGTCAACGCCGCCATCCGCGCGTCGGAGAGCGAGGGGATCGTCGTCGCGTGCTCCGCGCTCACCCCGGGCGCCCGTGCTCGGCTGGAGCGCGGCCTCGACTCCGTGCGCTACGTGCTGCTCACCGGAACGCCGGCGCTCCTACGCGACCGGCTGGCCCACCGGAAGGGCCACTTCGCCGGCCCGTCACTGCTCCACTCGCAGCTCGAGACGCTCGATCCCCCGCCGGACGCGATCGTCGTCGACGTCACCCCACCCCCCGAGGCGATCGTCGACCAGATCGTCGCCGCGCTCTCGTCCGCATCCTGATCACATCGGGCGGCGGCTACTCGGGGAGGACGGTGTCCTCGCTGGTGCGGTGCTCGATGTCGGGGTTCTCGGGGTCGTCGATCTCGACGTCGCGGTCGTCCGTGCGCTCGTCGGACTCGGCGAGGATCTCGTAGGCCTGGGCTTCCGGATCGTCGCTGCCGGCGTCGATCTCGTCGGTGAGCAGCTCTTCGGCCCGCTCGTGCACGCGGTCCGGGTCGGGGATGGCTTCGTCGGTCATGCGCCCAGTGTCGCGCGCTCACGGACGAGCCCGGCCCCGACGGTCGCGTTGGTGGCTTCGTCGATGAGGATGAAGCTCCCGGTCGTGCGGTGCTCACGGTACGGGTCGAGCGCCAGCTCGGTGGCGCTCTGCAACCGGACCAGGCCGATCTCGTTGATGTCGAGCGTTTCGGCCGGCTCGGCGACGAGCGTGTCGACGTCGGTGCGGTGGACGAGCTCGCGCACGAGCACCGGGGTCGTGCGGGTGGTGTGCTTCAGGAGGTATCGGGCGCCCGAGCGCAAGGGCGCGCCGTCCATCCAACACACCGTGGCGTCGAACGAGTTGGTGACCTCCGGAGCGTCGTCGACCGGCGCGACGAGGTCGCCACGACCGATGTCGAGCTCGTCGACGAAGGTCATCCGGATCGCTCGGGGCGCGGACGCGGCGTCCAGCTCGCCGTCGAACGTGGCGATCGACGCGATGGTCGTGCGCAAACCGCTCGGGAGGATGACCACATCGTCGCCGGGCGCGAACACGCCGGATGCAATCGAGCCCGCGTACCCGCGGCTCTCGCTGGAGCCCGGGCGCGGCTTCACCACCCACTGGATCGGGAAGCGACCGGGCTTCGCGGCCGGCGCGACGTCGTCGAGCCGGACGTCCTCCAGGTACGACAGCAACGCGGGACCCTTGTACCAGGGCATCTCGACGGAGGGATCGACGACGTTGTCACCCCGGAGCGCCGACATCGGGATCGGCGTGACCTGGAGGTCGAGCGACGCGGAGAACTCGAGGAACGCGGCGACGATGTCGTCGAACACCGACTCGGACCAGTCGACGAGGTCCATCTTGTTCACCGCGAGCACGATGTGGCGGATGCCGAGCAGCGACGCGACGTAGGCGTGACGCCGGGACTGCTCGCGCAAGCCGTGCGCGGCGTCGACCAGCACCACCGCGAGATCTGCAGTCGACGCGCCCGTGACCATGTTGCGGGTGTACTGGGCGTGGCCCGGCGTGTCGGCGATGATGAACTTGCGGTTCGGCGTGGCGAAGTAGCGGTACGCGACGTCGATGGTGATGCCCTGCTCGCGCTCGGCCCGCAGCCCGTCGGTGAGGAGCGCGAGGTCGACGCCCTCGTGACCGCGCTTGCGGCTCGACGCGGCGACCGCGGCGAGCTGGTCCTCGAAGATCTGCTTGCTGTCGTGGAGCAGGCGACCGATGAGGGTGCTCTTGCCGTCGTCGACCGAGCCGGCGGTGGCGAACCGGAGCAGGTCCATCTAGAAGTAGCCCTCACGCTTGCGGTCTTCCATGGCCGACTCGGAGAAGCGGTCGTCGGCGCGGGTCGCGCCGCGCTCGGTGACCCGGGCCGCAGCAACCTCGGCGATGATCTCGTCGAGGGTCGCGGCGGGCGAACGCACGGCCCCGGTGCAGGTGGCGTCGCCGACGGTGCGGAAGCGCACGGTCTCGGTGAAGGCGGTCTCGCCCTCGCCTGGGCGGACCCACCGGCTCGTGGCGAGGAGCATGCCGTCGCGCTCCACGACCTCGCGGCGGTGGGCGAAGTAGATGGGGGGCAGCTCGATGTGCTCGCGCTGGACGTAGTGCCAGACGTCGAGCTCGGTCCAGTCGGAGATGGGGAACGCGCGCACGTTCTCCCCCGGCCGCACCCGCCCGTTGTAGAGCTGCCAGAGCTCCGGACGCTGGCGGCGGGGGTCCCACTGCCCGAACGCATCCCGGAAGCTGAGGACGCGCTCCTTGGCCCGGGCCTTCTCCTCGTCGCGTCGGGCGCCGCCGATGCAGGCGTCGAAGCCGTGTGCGGTGATCGCGTCGAGGAGGGTGACCGTCTGGAGCCGGTTGCGCGACGCATCGGGACCGAGGTCGGGGGCGCGCCCGGTGTCGATCGACTCCTGCACGGACGCGACGACGAGCTCGACGCCGAGCTCCGCGGCGCGGCTGTCGCGGAACTCGATCACCTCGGCGAAGTTGTGGCCGGTGTCGACGTGCATGACCGGGAACGGGATGTTGCCGGGGCGGAAGGCCTTCTCCGCCAGCCGCAGGATCACCGCGGAGTCCTTGCCGCCACTGAAGAGGAGGACCGGGCGCTCGAACTCGGCGGCGACCTCGCGCAGGACGAAGATCGCGTGGGACTCGAGCACGTCGAGCTGCGAGAGCTGCTCGGAGGCCCGTTCGGTGAAGGTCATCGGACTCGATTCGAGGGGTCGTTCATCGGTGCAGCGCGTTCACCGGTGCGGCGTTCACCGGTGCGGCGTTCACAGGTGCGGCGTTCACAGGTGGAGCCCGCACTCGGTCTTGTCGGTGCCGACCCAGCGACCCGAACGGGGGTCGGCCCCGAGGACGACCTTCTGGGTGCACGGCCAGCAGCCGACCGACGCGTAGCCCTGGGCGACGAGCGGGTTGACCGGCACGTCGTGCTCGGCGATGTAGCCGTCGACGTCGAGGTCGCTCCAGTTGGCGATCGGGTTGATCTTGACGACACCGCGGCGGTCACGGCTGACGATGGGCGTGTCGGCGCGGGCCGCGGAGTCGGCCCGGCGCAGCCCGCTCAGCCACGCGGTGTGGGTGGCGAGCAGGTCGTCGAGCGGCTTCACCTTGCGGACGAAGCAGCACGCGTCGGTGTCGGTCTTCCAGAGGTCGTCGAGTGGGAGGTCGGGAGTGAGCACGTTGACCTTGATCCCGTACTTCTCCTCGACCCGGGCGACGGTCTCGTGGGTCTCCGCGAAGTGGTACTGGGTGTCGAGGAACGCGACCTCGATGCGCGGGTCGACCTTCATCGCGACGTCGATCAGCACCGCGTCACCCATCGACGCGAGGAGCACGAGCCCGTCGCCGAAGGTGTCGACGGCCCACGTGATGGCTGCGGATGCCGGCTTCGACTCGAACGCCTTGGAACGGGCCTCGAGGTCGACGTCGGTCAGGAGTTGAGCGTGAGCCACAACGCCTCCACACATTCGTCGACCGAGCGATCCTGGGTGTGGAGCACGAGCTCCGCCGCCAGAGGGGCCTCGTAGGGATCGTCGACCCCGGTCAGGTGGCTGATCTCACCCGACCGCTGCTTCGCGTACAGACCCTTGACGTCGCGCTCGGCGCAGACCTCGGTGGGCGTCGCGACCCAGACCTCGACGAACCGACCGTCGTGGCGGGTCCGGATCTCCTCGCGCGTCGACCGGTACGGAGAGATGACCGCGCACACCGTGGTCACGCCGTTCCGGGACAGGAGGTCGGCGACGAAGCCGATCCGGCGGACGTTCTCCTCGCGGTCCTCACGGGAGAACCCGAGGCCCTTGCCGAGGGCTTCGCGGAGCACGTCGCCGTCGAGGACCTCGACCGGCACGCCCTCCTCGCGGAGCCGGGCGGCGAAGGCGTGGGCGAGCGTGGTCTTGCCCGCCGACGGGAGACCCGTGAGCCACACCGTCCGCCCGACCGCGGGCCGCGCGTCGAAGCTCTCGTCGATGGCCGCGGCGGTGGTTTCCATGGGCAAAAGGTTACCGGCGCAAACCCGACTCGACAACTCGGGAATTACCCTTTACCGTACGGCGACAAATGCGAGTCGACAAGTCAGAAATGTCGCCTTACCCTTGAGCGGCCTGCTTCTGCGGGTCGCAAGTCCCTGAGGAGCCTTCCACCGTGTCGCACCGACCCCGCCCCCGTAGGCGCCGGATCACCAGGATCACCGCCCTGCTCGCCCTGTCGACGCTGGCCCTCGCCGGCCTCGGGGCCGGGGTGGCCGGCGCCGCGACCAAGCAGGCGCAGGTGACGCTGCGCCTCGGCTACTTCCCGAACGTCACCCACGGCTCCGCGATCGTCGGGGTCGAGAGCGGCATCTTCGCGAAGAAGCTCGGGAACAACGTCACCCTGAAGACCTCCAGCTTCAACGCCGGCCCCGACGAGGTCCAGGCCCTCTTCTCGGACGCGCTCGACATCGCCTACATCGGCCCGAGCCCCAGCGTGACCGCCTACCAGCAGTCGCACGGTCAGGCCATCCGCATCATCAGCGGTGCCGCGTCGGGCGGAGCCTCCCTGGTCGTGAAGCCGACGATCACCAAAGCGGCCGACCTCAAGGGCAAGAAGCTCGCGTCTCCGCAGCTCGGCAACACGCAGGACGTGGCCCTGCGCAGCTGGCTGCTCAAGAAGGGCCTCAAGACCACGACGAGCGGCGGCGGTGACGTCTCGATCCTCCCGCAGGACAACGCGACCACGCTCGCCTCGTTCCAGGCCGGCTCGATCGACGGCGCCTGGGTGCCCGAACCCTGGGCCTCGCGTCTCGTGGCCGAGGGTGGCGGCAAGGTCCTCGTCAACGAAGCGTCCCTGTGGCCGAAGGGCCAGTTCGTCACCACGCAGGTGATCGTCCGGACCGCGTTCCTCAAGGACCACCCCGACGCGGTGAAGAAGTTCCTCGCCGGCCAGGTCGCGACGACCGACTACATCGCGCAGAACCCGGTGAAGGCGCAGGCGCTCGTGGGTCAGGGCATCACCAAGCTCACGGGCAAGCCGCTCAGCGCGTCGCTCATCGCGTCGTCGTTCAAGACGCTGCAGTTCACCAACGACCCGATCTCCTCGTCGCTACGCGCCGACACGAAGAACGCGGAGCAGCTCGGGCTCCTCAGCAAGGTCGATCTCAAGGGCATCTACGACCTCAAGCTCCTCAACCAGGTGCTCAAGGCGCAGGGCAAACCAGCGGTGAAGGGATGAGTCGATGAGCTTGGCACTGCCGTGGACCACGAGTACGAGACGGGCCGAGGACGAGTCCGTGCTACCGCTCGACGTCCCGGCAGTGCGGCTCGACTCGGTGTCGAAGGTCTTCGGGCACGCACCCCACGCGGTCCACGCGCTCGACAACGTGTCCCTCGAGGTCCAGCCGGGCGAGTTCGTCTGCCTGCTCGGCGCTTCGGGCTGCGGCAAGAGCACGCTGCTCAACATCCTCGCCGGACTCGACCAGCCGACGGCGGGCACCGCCAGCGTGAACGGCCGGGTCACCCTGATGTTCCAGGAATCGGCCCTGTTCCCGTGGCTGACCGTGTTCGGCAACGTCGACCTGGCGCTGCGCCTGCGCGGCCTCGCGAAGGCCGACCGCAAGGTCGAGGTCGAGCGTCTCCTCGATCTCGTGCATCTCCACGGCTTCGAGAAGAAGCGTCCGCACCAACTCTCGGGCGGCATGCGCCAACGCGTCGCCCTCGCGCGGGCGCTGGCGCAGGACGCCGACGTCCTGCTGATGGACGAGCCGTTCGGAGCCCTCGACGCCATGACCCGCGACCTGCTCCACGAGGAGCTCGAGCGTCTCGTGATGCAACGCCGCCTCACCGTCGTGTTCGTCACCCACAACGTGCGCGAAGCGGTGCGGCTGGGCGACCGGGTCGTCCTGCTGTCGAGCCGCCCCGGACGGGTGACGGCGGAGTTCCCGGTCGACATCGCCCGGCCCCGCCGCATCGAGACCCCGGAGGTGGGCGTCCTCTCGACCGAGATCACCGCGCGCCTGCGGGCCGAGGTCCGGCGCCACGGATCGGACGAGTCCGTTGCTCACTGATCCCGGACGCACGCACTTCGACGCGGAGATCTCGGGCCTCGACGCGCTCGATCTCGCCGAAGCCCCGCGGATCGGGCTCGGGCGACGCATCTGGGCCACGACCTGGCCCAAGCTCCTGGCCATCGCGATCGCGCTCCTCATCTGGCAACTCGTGTTCTGGAGCGGCTGGAAGCCCGACTACGTACTCCCCAGCCCGTCGTCCGTGTTCGGCCGACTCTTCAGCGAATGGTCCAAGGCGATGGAAGGGGCCGGCACCACGTTGCGCCGCGCGGGGGTCGGCTTCACGATCGCGGTGGTGATCGGCAGCGTGGTCGGGGCGCTCGTCTCCCGGAGCAAGGTGCTCCGCTCGGGCATCGGCTCGATGATCACCGGCCTCCAGACCATGCCCTCGGTCGCCTGGTTCCCCGCAGCCATCGCGCTGTTCAAACTGGGCGAGGGCGCGATCCTCTTCGTGGTCATCCTCGGCGCGGCGCCCGCAGTTGCCAACGGGCTCATCGCCGGCGTGGACCAGATCCCGCCGCTGCTCGTACGGGCGGGCCACGTGCTCGGGGCCCGTCGGACCAAGCTCTTCCGCTTCGTGATCGCGCCGGCTGCGGTCCCCGCGTACGTCACCGGTCTCAAGCAGGGCTGGGCCTTCGCCTGGCGCAGCCTCATGGCGGGTGAGCTCATCGTCCTGATCGCGGGGAAGACGTCGCTCGGCCAGCAGCTCCAGGCCAACAAGGACCTCAACGACATGGTGGGCCTCTACGCCACGATGGTCGTGATCTTCGTGATCGGAGTGCTGGTCGACTCCGTCGTCTTCGGGAACCTCGAGCGGTTCGTACGGCACCGCTACGGCCTCGACGACTCCGGCGACTGAGCCGCTCCTCCAGCCACGGCGAAGCCGAGATTTCACCCGACGTACGTGTTGGGACGGGGCACCGGGGGTACGAGTGGGTCATGCAGGCTGAGGAGCTCATCACCAACCCGCGCCAGAGTCCGCCGTGGATGAAGTATGCGGCGTGCCAGGAGAGCGATACCTCGCTCTTCTACCCGGCGTCCGAATCGGACAGTGGGCCGGCCATCCGGATCTGCGCAGAGTGCCCGGTCCGTACGTTGTGCCTCGACGAGGCCGTGCGCCGACCCGAGCTCTTCGGCATCTGGGGCGGGACCACCGAGACGGAGCGGCGCATCATGCGCCGCAACGAGCGTCTCCAGCGGGCCGGCCTCGGCGACCTCGCCGCCTGGGGTTAGAGCCCACGGGCAATCCCGCTCGTCACACCGCGACCGCGCTCTCCGGTGTGAGATCACGCGGACCGTACGGCCGGTCGCCCGCGACCGTGACCCGCTGCATGCGGCGATGCCCGAGGCCGTAGTTCGTGACGACGTAGTGCGCGGTCGCCCGGTTGTCCCAGAACGCGACGTCGCCCTCGCGCCAGTGCCAGCGCACCACGTGCTCAGCCTGCGCGATGTGCTCGTAGAGGAGGCCGAGGATCGGCTCGCTCTCCTCGGGCCGGAACCCGTCGAGCCGGGTCGTGAACGCAGGGTTGACGAACAACGCGCGCTCCCCCGTCTCGGGGTGCACCCGCACGACGGGATGCTTCGTCGGCGTCAGCGACGCGAGCCGTTCCTGCCATCCGCCCGTGGGGTCCTTGGCCGCCTGCTCGGTGAAGACGGGCCGCGGGTCGTGCACCGCGACGAGGTCGTCGACGAACACGCGCATCGGGTCGGACAGCGTGTTGTACGCCGCGACCAGGTCGGCCCATTGGGTGTCTCCGCCCCGCTCGGGGATGACGACCGCGTTGAGGATGGACCCCATCGGCGGCGTCTCGTCGAAGGTCACGTCGGTGTGCCACTTGTAGTGACGCACGTTCGGGTCGTAGTGGGAGTTCCTCCTCTGCTCGATCGAGTCGAGCACCAGGACCTCGGGGTGCCCCTCGATGCCGGGGTCGATCGGGTGCGTGGAGAGCGGGCCGAACCGCCGGCCGAACGCCTTGAGCTCCTCGGGAGCAAAGGCGTGGTCGCGGAAGAAGACCACCCGGTGCTCGAGCAGCGCGCCCCGGATGGCGCCGATCGTCGACTCGTCCGCGGTGCGGAGGTCGACGCCGCCGATGAGCGCCCCGATCGTTCCCGTGAGCGGTGTGATCCCGATGGACACGCGTCTCTCCTTGGTCGCCTTGAAAGTCGATGCAGATTATCGGATTTATCGAGAATTGGCTACGGTGGCGCTGCCGCGCCGGCCGCGCCCACCCCAGGAGGTCCCCCATGACCGTCGCCAGCCCGCTCGCGCTCGGCCTCGATGTCCGTCCGCTCTCGCGCACCATCGGCGCCGAGATCCGCGGCGTGGATCTCCACGAGCCGCTCAGCCGCGAGGCCACGACTGCCATTCGCAACCTGCTGCTCGAGCACAAGGTGATCTTCTTCCCGGGCCAGCACCTCGAGCCTGCGGAGCACGTCGCCTTCGCCCGCAACTTCGGCGAGCTCACGCCCGCGCATCCCGTGATCCCGGGTGTCGAGGGATTTCCGGAGCTCTTCGAGATCGACTACACGCTGGCGCGCACGCTCTATCCGCAGGACGCGGTCGGCGAGGCGACGAACGTCTCATTGAGCTGGCACACCGATGTGACGTTCATGCAGAAGCCGCCGTTCGGATCGATCCTCAACGCGAAAGTGATCCCGCCCTCGGGCGGCGACACGTCGTGGGCCGATCAGCACGCCGCGTTCACGGCCCTCAGCCCGACGTTCCAGAGCTTCCTTTCCACCCTCACCGCCGTGCACAGCGGGGACACGACCTTCGGCAAGGTGCTCGAGCTGCGCAAGGAGCAGCGGGGCGAAGGCGGCGAATGGGAAGGCGAGGACGTCACTCTCGCACCGGTCGAGCACCCCGTAGTCCGGACCCACCCCGAGACCGGGTTGCAGAGCCTGTTCGTCAACCCGGGATTCACGCGGTACGTCAAGGGCCTGAGCGCGCAGGAGAGCGATCTCCTCCTTGGCTTCCTGTACGCGCATTCGACCCGGCCCGAGTTCACCGTCCGGTACCACTGGACCGCGGGAGACGTGGCGTTCTGGGACAACCGCGTGACGCAGCACGCGGTGCTGAACGACTTCGGCGACCAGCACCGCGTCATCCAGCGGGTGACGCTCCACGGTGACGTACCGGTTTGAGGTCGCCCCCCGGCTACGGCGGACCCGGCCGGCTACGCGCCGGTGGCGTCGGGCTTCACGTCCGGGTGGGTCCCCTGCGCGCCGTCCTCGTCGCCGGCTGACGTCTCGCCGGACTCGTACTCGCTGACTCCGGGCTCGGGCTTGGTCGTCGTGTCCTCGTCGGGGTCGGGCTCGGGATCGGGGTCGGGATGCGTCACGGCGTTCCTCGTTCCGCTGCGAATCGGGTGCCATCCGCTACCCGAAACCCCGGCTCCGATAAACAGGAGACGCACGATTGGTCGCCGCGGTGGCCGGGTAGGACGGGAACCACAGCCCCGAGTGATCGAGAGCCGACGTGACCGCACCCGAAGCCGGACCGGACAAGCCCGAGTCTGCGATCGAGGAGATCCAGCAGGGCATCGAGCACGCGGTGGAGAACACCGCCGAGCGCGCACCCGAAGACGAAGCCGGGCCGGTGGACGACAAAAGCGCCCCGGCCACGTGATCTTCGTCGCCCAGCCTCCCTGTGACCTCCCGCTCCAAGAGCAGCGATCCCGACGTCCCGTCCTCGCTCTACTACGTCGACGACAGCGGTCCCGGGTACGGGCGACGTCGGTCCGGCAAGGGCTTCTCGTACACGAAGCCCGACGGGTCCCGGCTGTCGGATCCGGCTGAGCTCGCGCGCATCCGCGCGCTCGCGATCCCACCCGCGTGGACCCGCGTCTGGATCTGCCCGCGTGCAGACGGCCACATCCAGGCGACGGGTCGTGACGCCAAGGGACGGAAGCAGTACCGGTACCACCCGGCTTGGCGGGCCGCGCGCGACGAGGACAAGTACACGCACCTGATCGACTTCGGCACCGCGCTCCCTGGGCTGCGTCGCCAGATCTCGCGCGACCTGGCCTCGCCGGGCATCACGCACGACAAGGTGGTGGCGACGGTCGTGCACCTCCTCGAGACGACCCTCATCCGCATCGGCAACGAGCAGTACGCCCGCACCAACGGATCGTTCGGCCTGACGACGTTGCGCGGCCGTCAGGTGAAGGTCCGCGGCGACGCCGTGCACTTCTCGTTCAAGGGCAAGAGCGGGCAATGGCACGAGGTCGAGACCCACGACAAGCGGGTCGCGCAGGTCATCCGCCGCTGCCAGCACCTGAAGGGCCAACGCCTCTTCCAGTACACCGACGACGCGGGCGCCCACCGGACGGTCGAGTCCTCCGACGTCAATCGGTATCTCCATCGGACGATGGGAGACGAGTTCACCGCCAAGGACTTCCGCACGTGGATGGGGACGCTGATGGCGGCCACCGCGCTCGTGGTCGTCGAGCCGCCACGGTCGGACGCGGCCGCGCGCCGGACCGCCGCGGCCGCGATCGAGGTCGTCGCCCGCCACCTGGGCAACACCCCCACGGTCGCGCGGACGTCGTACGTGCATCCCGACGTCGTCGACCTGTACGCGGCGGGCGACCTCGCGGGCATCTGGAGCGAGAAGCACGAACGCGACGGGCGCTACCTGCTCGCGGAGGAGAAGCGCCTGCTCCGCGTGCTGCGCGTGGCGCGGCGCCGCCAACGCGCGAGCACCCGTCGGGCGGCGTCGAGCTCGGCGAAGGCGAGGGCCCGAGCCGCCTGACGGTGTTGGCGGTCAGTCGCGGTACGTCGCCGTGGCCGAGCCCAACCGTTCGAGGGTCCGGGTGAGCAGTCGCGAGACGTGCATCTGGCTGATGCCGACGCGCTCCGAGATCTCCGCCTGCGTGAGCTCCTCGAAGTAACGGAGGTAGAGGATCGTGCGCTCCCGCTCCGGCAGCCGCTGCAACAGTTGCAGCACGGCATCGCGATCGGCGATCGCGTCGAACTCGGGATCCGGCCGCCCGAGATCCGGTCGGTCGGATGCGACCACCACCATGCCCCGGTGGTCGCGATCGAGTGACTCCAACCGGTAGAGCTGCCCCGCCTCCAACGCTTCCAGCACGTCGTCGACGCGGGTCTGCGCCTCGACCGCGATCTCCTCCACGGTCGGCGATCGTCCGAGTGATTGCGACATCCTGCTGACGGTGGCGTCGAGCTGCAGATGCAACTCCTGGATGCGGCGCGGCACTCGGACCATCCATCCCCGGTCGCGGAAGTGCCGCTTGATCTCGCCCACGACCGTCGGGGTCGCGAAGGCCACGAAGTGCAGGCCGCGGTCGGGATCGAACCGCTCCACCGACTTCAACAGGCCGAGAAGCGCCACCTGACGGAGGTCGTCGAGCGGTTCGCCCCGGCGCGCGAAGCGTCGGGCGAGCCGATCGGCGATCTCCGCGTGCTCCTCGACCAGCGCGTTCCGGAGCACGCGGGAGCGGGTGCGACGGAACTCGGTGAACCGGGCCGTCACCTCGGGATCGGGCGGTCCTGGCCCGTTCGCGTCGTCGGTCACGGTCGCGACGTGTACCCGACACTTCGTCGAGGCACGCATCGGATGCACCTGAGGCCACGGTG
>JAODBH010000264.1 GCA_025463865.1 Actinomycetes bacterium
GGCGCGGGTGTTCATCACGAAGGGCCCATGCTGCACGACGGTCTCGCCGATGGGGCGGCCCTGCAAGACCAGAATTTCGCACTCGCCGTCCCCGGCCTCGAGGGGCACGTCGACGCCGCTTCGAACCCGCACCGCCGCGTGGGATTCAATTGTCTCGCCGGCGACGCGGAGCGAGGGTCCGCGGAAGAAGTACAGAGCTCGCACCGTCTTCGGGTGCGTCGCCGCGGGGAGCGAGAAGCGCGCTCCGGGGGCGAGCTTCAAGCACCAGATCGCCACGTCGGTGTCCGGCCGCGCCGCCCACGATTTCGGCGGCGGCAAAGGCGCGCGCGCGTCCGCGAGCTGCCCTGCCACGAGCGTGATCTCGGTCGCTCGCCCCGCCTCGTCGGTGAACGCGGCGCGCGGGATCGCCTCGTTCCACAGCATCGCGAAGTGAGGCGGGACCATCTTGTCCTCGCCTGGCAGGTTGAGCCAGATCTGGAAGAGCTCGAGCGGGTTGTCGGCGTCCTGGTCGAGCAGCGGGAACATCTCCGAGTGGACGACGCCGCGCCCGGCCGTCAGCCACTGCACGTCCCCGCGCCCGAACCGCGCCGCGGCGCCCAGCGAGTCGGCGTGGTCGATGTAGCCCTTGCGCACGAACGTGACGGTCTCGAACCCGCGGTGCGGGTGGGGCGGGAAGCCCGGCACGACGGAGCCGTGGTACATGTTCCACCCGTCCTTCTGGGCGAAGTCCTGCCCGATCTCGCGACCCTCGAGCGACGCATCCGGCCCCATCCGGTCGTTCGCGGTCGGGTACGCGTCGTCGTGGTGGGCGCAGAACAGGAACGGGTCGATGGTGGGCCACTGCGAGCCCAGCGGCACCGTCTGCAACACGAGATCAGCCATGGGTTCAGGCTACGGGGACACCACAACCTCGCACCCGTCCCACCAGGCGCGGATCCGCCGCGGCGCCCGTCCTCCGAGGCGGCTACTCGCTCGTGGGGCCGGTGAAGCGCGGCGGGCGCTTCTCGCGGTGGCTGGCCAGGCCCTCGGCGGCGTCCGGGCCACCGAACCCGTAGAACTCGTAAGCCAGCGACGCGTCGAGCACCGCGGTCTGGGCCCGGTACCAGTGGTTGAGCGTGTGCTTGGTCCAGCGGATCGCGCTCTGCGCGCCGCCGGCCAGGTCGACGGCGACCTGGAGCGCCCGGTCCTGCACCTCGTCGTCGTCGACGCACAGCGACACGAGGCCGATGCGCTCGGCCTCCTCGCCGCTCAGGGTCTCGCAGGTGAGCAGGTAGTACTTGGCCTTGGCCATGCCGCACAGCAGGGGCCAGCAGATGGCGGCGTGGTCGCCGGCGGCCACGCCGAGCCGAGTGTGGCCGTCGATGATCCGGGCCGTGCGGGCCGCGACCGAGACGTCGGCCAGCAGCGCGGCCACCAGCCCGGCGCCGACCGCCGGCCCGTGGATGGCCGAGACGATGGGCTTCGAGCAGTTGATGACGTTGAACACCAGGTCACGGGCCTCGCGCATGATGCGGGTGCGCGTGGCGTAGTCGTCGATCATCTGGTCGAGCAGCTCGAAGCTGCCGCCGGCCGAGAACGCCCGGCCCTCGCCGCGGATCAGCGCGACGTGCACGTCCGGGTCGCGGTCGATGGCCAGCCAGACGTCGGCCAGCTCGCGGTGCAGGTCGGGGGTCACCGCGTTGAGCCCCGGCCCGTCGAGGGTGAGCCGCAGCACGTGGTCGGCGGGCCGATCCACGCGCAGGTTCGGGAAGTCGGCATAGCGGTCGGACATGGGCGCTCCTGGCTCGAGGTCGGCCAACGGTCAGGGGCGGCGGCCCAGGAAGGCGAGGAGCTGGCCCTGCTCGTCGGCATCGGGGGGCGGCTCGACCTCGGGGCCGAACGCCTGCGGGCCGCGCATGGCGGGGCCGAACGCCTTGGCCTTGTCGAGCATGCCCTCGAGGTCGGTCGGGTCGATGCGTTCGTCCTGCCCCGTGGCGCGCGCGAGGTCCCAGGCGTGGATGACGAGGTCGAACGACAGGAAGCGGTCGACCGACTCCTCGAACGTCGTCGGCCCGCGGAAGCCCTCGAACCCGGCGGACGCCCGCGCCGGGTCCTCGAGGTCGCCCAGCACGATCGCGCTGGCCGACCGGAACGCGCTGCTCGGATCGGTGTCGACGTGCGGGATCGGGCCGAGGTCGCGGTCGACGAAGCCGAGGAACATGCCGTGCGTCTCGACGACGTGGCGCACGAGGTCGCGCGCCGTCCACTCCGCGCACGGCGACTGGTCCTCCCACCGCCCCTCGGGCACGGCGTCGATCCGGGCCTGGAACGTGTCGGCCCGGCGGCAGTAGCGCTCAGAGATCTCGGACATGCGGGTCGTCCTTCGTGGATGCGGCGATTCCGGACGACCATCGTGGCGCACGAGGGTGCGATGATGCGCCGATGCTCGATCACCTCTCGATCCAGGTCGCCGACATCGCCGCCAGCGCGGCGTTCTACGACGCCGTGCTGGCCCCACTCGGCGGCGCCCAGATGATGTCCTTCGACGACGCGATCGGGTACGGCACCTCGATGCCGACCTTCTGGATCGGCCGGAAGACCTCCCCGGGCGACGGCATCGAGTCGCACATCGCCTTTGCCGCGCCCGACCGCCCTGCGGTGGTCGCGTTCCGCGACGCCGCGGTCGGTGCCGGGGCGGAGGTGCTCCACGAGCCGCGCGTGTTCCCCGAGTACCACGCCGCCTACTTCGGCGCCTTCGTCCGCGACCCCGACGGCAACAACGTCGAGGCCGTCTGCCACATCGCCGGGTGAGCCCGGTGGACGACGCGCCGCGCTGGTCCGGTGGCCTCCCCGTGGCCCGCAGCTACGTGGTCGACACGGAGCGGTTGCGGGCGGTCGTGGTCGAGGTGGACGCGACGGGCGACCCGTCGGGGCTGCAGGTCCTCCAGGCATCGCTGCACGAGCCGCCCGAGGGGACCCGCCTGATCTTCGGCTACGACGTCACCGCCGTCGGCCTCGGCGCCTGGGTGGGTGACCGTTGGCTGCGGCTCGCGGTGTGGCCGGCCGTGGTCGACGAGGCCGGCGAGGTGAGCGAGCAGGATCCCGACGACCCCGACCGCGACCTGCTCCAGATCGACTTCGATCCGGCAGCCGACGCCGACGCCCTGCGCAGCATCGGCGAGATCGGTCGCATCGTCATCGCCGGCCCCGACGCCGGGCCCACGCCGCTGGTGCTCGACGTCGACCGCGACCTCTGGCGGGCCGTGGCCACCGACGCCGGCCTGTCCTGAGCGCCGGCGCGTCCCACCCGGAACCGGCCCGCCCGAACGAGGTGGAATTCACCCTCCGGGCGGGCACAGTTGAGGCCGCAATCAACTCCGGGCGACCGAGCGACCAAGCCAGAGACGAGATCCATGTCGGACATGAACGACTTCAACGCCTCGATCATCGAGGAGTTCCGCGCCAACGCCGGGAAGGTGGGCGGCCCGTTCGAGGGCGCGCCGATGATGCTGCTGAGCACGACGGGGGCGAAGACCGGCCAGGCCCGTACCGCCCCGCTGATGTACCAGCAGGACGGCGACCGCATCGTGGTGTTCGCCTCGAAGGCCGGCGCCCCGACGAACCCCGACTGGTACCACAACGTCCTCGCTCACCCGCAGGTCACCGTCGAGGTCGCGGGCGACACCTACGAGGCCGAGGCGGAGGTGCTGCCGCGCGAGGAGCGCGACCGCCTCTACGCCATCCAGGCCGAGCGGTTCCCTGGGTTCGCCGAGTACGAGGAGAAGACCGACCGCGTGATCCCGGTCGTCGCCCTCAACCGCGCCGGCTGACCCGCGGCGCGAGCA
>JAODBH010000007.1 GCA_025463865.1 Actinomycetes bacterium
CGGCGGCGTCGGAGTGGTATGTGGCGTCGACCCCACCGCCGGCGCCCGCAGCCAGCTTCTCGGCCGCCTCGAGCCGGACGTCGCAGAGGTGGAGGTCGATCGGGCCGCACTCGATGACCAGGGACGACACGTGCGGCTGCGCGATCGCGCCGCAGCCGATGAGCCCGACCCGGAGCCGGCGGGAACCGACCGCGGTGAATTCGACTTCTTGCTGGGTCAAGGACTTCCTCACCTGGGGGGCTGAGCGGCCGAGAAAATCTATTCCGACATGCTGTCATCGGCCGGTTCGGGAGCTGTATTGACCACTCTTCGCAGGCCCGGCAGGCGTGGATGGGACGGGAGGTGGCGATGCACGGGCCGTCCCCGGTGTGCGAGCCTCACCGGATGCGCGTCTACCTCGTCGACGGGACCTACGAGCTGTTCCGGCACTTCTTCCCGCTGCCGTCGCACATCAACGCGGCGGGGGAGGAGGTGTCCGCGGCCCGGGGCACCGTCGGCTCGATCCTGCAGCTGCTCGAGAGCGGCGCCACCCACGTCGGCGTGGCCACCGACCAGGTGATCGAGTCGTACCGCAACGATCTCTGGCCCGGCTACAAGGACGGCTCGGGCATCGACCCGGCGCTCTACTCGCAGTTCCCGATCCTCGAGGCCGCGGTCGAGGCCATCGGGGTGACGCTCTGGCCGATGGTGGAGGTCGAGGCCGACGACGCGATGGCCAGTGCCGCCGCGATTGCCGCGGCCGACGCCCGGGTCGAGCAGGTGCTGATCTGCACGCCCGACAAGGACCTGGCCCAGTGCGTCGTCGACGACCGGGTCGTCCAGGTGGACCGCCGCCGTGACGTGACCATCGGCGTGGCCGGCGTGCGGGAGAAGTACGGCGTCGACCCCGCGTCGATCCCCGACTGGCTCGCGCTCACCGGCGACTCGGCCGACGGCTTCCCGGGGCTCAAGGGTTGGGGCGCGAAGAGCGCGGCCGCGGTCCTCGCCCACTACAAGCACCTCGAGGACATTCCCGCCAACGGCCTGCGCTGGGACATCGACGTGCGGAGCGCGGTCAAGCTCGCGACCACGCTGCAACAGGAGATGGAACACGCCCTGCTGTTCAAGCACCTGGCTACGCTGCGCCTCGACGCGCCGGTAGGGGCCGTCGACGACTGGGAGTGGCGGGGTCCGTCGCCCGATCTCGACGCCCTGTGCACGCGCCTCGAAGCACCCCGCCTGGCGGAACGGGTCAACAAGCTCGCCGCCGCACGCGGCATCTCGTAACCGACCACAACCGGGGGGAACGCACAGCATGGGGCTCACGGGCAGAGTGGCGCTCGTTTCGGGCGGAGGGCGCGGCATCGGCCGGGCCATCGCGATGGGGCTCGCGTCCGACGGCGCGTCGGTCGCGGTCAACTACCGCAAAGACGAGGTGTCGGCGCTCGAGACCGTCCGCATGATCGAGAGCCTCGAGCTCGCCCCGGCCAAGGCGTACCAGGCTTCGATCGACGACTTCGACGCCGACAAGGAGATGGTCGACCAGATCATCGACGACTTCGGGTTCGTCGACATCCTGATCAACAACGCCGGCATCGCGAGCCGAGGCAACTCCACCGCCGACACCGATCCCGCGGAGATGGAACGGGTCTGGCGCACCCATGCCTTCGGCGCGTTCGCGCTCTCGAAGCTCGTCCTGCCGTCGATGCGCACCTGCACGCGCGGCGACATCATCATGATCTCGAGCACCGCGACCCGCGGTTGGGGGGCCAACAGCTCGCCCTACAACGTGGCCAAGGCCAGCATGGAGGCCCTGGCCTGGGGCCTCGCCAAGGAAGAGAAGAAGAACGGGATCCACGTCCACATCGTCTCGCCGGGCCTGGTCGACACCGACATGGGCCGCAGGCTGGTGAAGGGCGCGATGGGCGTGGACGACATCCACGCCCTCGACGACCGCTCGCCGTTCGGCCGGGTCTGCCAGCCCGAGGACGTCTCCGACGTCGTCCGCTACCTGGTCAGCGACTCCGCCGCCTACCTCCAGGCCCAGAAGATCGAAGTCGACGGCGGCGGCTGAGCCGAGCGCCCCTTCCCGGCCCCATCACGCCTGCCTGCGCCCGTGAGCGGTCCGTTTCGATTCCGGTCATGCTGACGTAACACAGCGCTCTTAAACCGGTGGTCATGGGCGACCTGCTCGACGATTACCGCCTCACCGACGCGTGGGACGAGATGTTCTCCGCCCCCGGCAGACCGCGGGAGCACTACGGAGCCCTCTACAGCGTCCTGCAGACGCTCTCGTCGCGGGACTTCGACGCGCGCTGCGACGCCCGAGACCGAGCGTTCCGCGACCAGGGCATCACGTTCTCGCTCTCAGGGGAGGAACGGCCGTTCCCGCTCGACCTCGTCCCCCGGATCATCGGGGCCGAGGAGTGGACCGAGATCGAGGCCGGCGTCCGCCAGCGGGTGCGGGCGCTGGAGTCGTTCCTGCACGACGTCTACGGCGCGGGGGAGATCCTGGCCGACGGCGTGATCCCGCGCCGGCTGGTGGCCACGAGCACGCATTTCCTTCGGGCCGCGGCCGGCTTCGACCCGCCGGACGGCGTGCGCATCCACGTGGCCGGGGTCGACCTCGTGCGCGACGCGGCCGGCGACTACTGCGTGCTCGAGGACAACCTGCGCACGCCGAGCGGGATCTCCTACGTCGTCGAGAACCGACGGGCGATGACCCACGTCTTCCCGGAGCTCTTCGCGAGCCACCGCGTCCGCCGCGTCGCCGACTACCCGACGAAGCTGCTCGAGGCGCTCCGCGCCACCGCGCCGAAGAACGTGGACGACCCCACCGTCATCGTCCTCACCCCCGGCGTGCACAACTCCGCCTACTTCGAGCACTCGTTCCTCGCGCGGCAGATGGGCGTCGAGCTCGTGGAGGGCCGCGACCTGACGTGTCGCGAGAACGTCCTCTACATGCGCACGACCCACGGCGAGCAGCGCGTCGACGTGGTCTACCGGCGCATCGACGACGAGTACCTCGACCCGCTCCACTTCCGGCCTGACTCGCTCCTGGGGTGCCCCGGCGTGCTCAACGCGGCACGGGCGGGCAACGTGACCGTGGCCAACGCACCCGGCAACGGCGTCGCCGACGACAAGGCCATCTACCCGTTCGTCCCGAAGATGATCGACTACTACCTCGGCGAGCAGCCGATCCTCCGCAACGTCGAGACCTATCGGCTCGAGCTCGAGGACCGGTGCGAGTGGGCGCTGGGGCGCATGGACCAGCTCGTCTTCAAGCCCGTCGACGGGTCCGGCGGCTACGGGCTCGTCATCGGGCCCCACGCAACCGAGGCCGAGCTGCTCGAGCTCCGCGACAAGATCGTGCTGAACCCGCGCGGTTGGATCGCTCAAGACCCGATCGCGCTCTCCACCTCACCCACCTACACCGAGGGCGGTCTCGGGCCCCGGCACATCGACCTCCGACCGTTCGCGGTGAACGACGGCCGCGAGGTGTGGGTGGCGCCCGGCGGGCTCACGCGCGTCGCGCTGCCGAAGGGCAGCCTGGTGGTGAACTCGAGCCAGGGCGGCGGGTCCAAGGACACGTGGGTGCTCGCCGAGAGCGAAGGCCCCGAGGCCGCGCCCGAGGGCACGTCACCGGTGCTCACCAACTTGACCATGGCGAGCCCGGCACCGTCGTTCGCGATGGAGAGCACCAGCGGCGAGCAGCAACAGCAACAGCAACAGGCCCGATCACGCGACGTGCGCCGATGCTGAGCCGCATCGCCGAGTCGCTCTACTGGATCGGGCGCGCGTGCGAGCGGGCCGAGGACACCGCGCGTCTGCTCGACGTGCACTACCACGTGCTGCTCGAAGACCGCTGGGCCGACGAGGCCGCCGCGTGCCGCGTGCTGCTCGACGTGATGGGCGTCGACGCCGATGCGCTCGAGCTCGAGCCGAATCCCCAGACCGTCACCGAGCTGCTCGCCTACGACCGCGACTTCCCGGGTTCGATCGCCCGCGCCATCACCGAGGCGTGGAACAACGCCCGGGGGGCGCGCGAGAGCATCTCGTCGGAGATGTGGGAGGTGCTCAACAGCACCCACACCGACCTCGGGCGGCACATCGGTCGACCCAGCGGGCCGGCCCGGCACGACTTCTTCCTGTGGGTCAAGGAGCGCACGACGATGCTCTCGGGCCTGGCCGATTCGACCCTGTCG
This sequence comes from Actinomycetes bacterium, assembly GCA_025463865.1. Lineage (GTDB taxonomy): Bacteria > Actinomycetota > Acidimicrobiia > IMCC26256 > Chersky-534 > Chersky-534. The sequence continues at coordinate 4,185 of JAODBH010000007.1, forward strand.
CGTGACGACGGCTGGCGGTTCTTCGTGATCGGCCGCAACCTCGAACGGGCCGACATGACCACCCGCCTCCTGAGCGCGCGGCCGGGTGACGCGTGGGGCCCGATGGGATGGACCACCACGCTCCGGTGCGCCAGCGCGTACGAGGCCTACCTCCGCACGTATCGCAGGGCCGTCGACGCGTCGACCGCGCTCGAGTTCCTGCTGCTCGACCGGCTGTTCCCACGTTCGGTGTTCTTCTCGCTCGATACCGTCGAACGGGCCCTGGCCGAGCTCGACCCCCGCGCCGGCCGGGTCGGAGTCGACGACGAGGTCCGCCGCCGGGTCGGGCGGGCGGTCGCCGAGCTCGAGTTCCTGCGCATCGACGACGTCGTGGCCGACCTTCCCACCACGCTCGCGCGCCTGCAGAGCGGTCTCGCGCAGATCCACGAAGCTTTGAACCGTCGTTACTTCCGCGAAGCCCGCGCCGTCGAATGGAGCGTCTGATGAGTTGGCGGCTGCGCGTGAAGCACCGCACCGGCTTCACCTACGCGGGCACCGTGCACGCGTCGTACAACGAGGTGCGGATGTCGCCGCTCGACACGCCGACGCAGTTCACCATCGAGCACAAGCTCGACGTCGCGCCCGTCGCGCACGTCTCGCGCTACCGCGACTACTGGGGGACGCGGGTGCACGTGTTCGACCTGCACCGGCCGCACACCGAGCTGATGGTCACGGCCACCTCGCTCGTCGAGACGCCCGCGTACGCCCCGGAGCCGTCCGGCGCCACGGTTCCGTGGGAGACCTACACCTGGGACTCGGTCACCGACCGCTACTGCGAGTACCTGTCGTTCACCAACTACGTCAGCCGCGACGAGAGCATCGACGCGCTGGCCCGGGAGCTACGCGGCGCGGCCACTCCGGGGCAGGCCGTCGCCGACGTCGTCGACATGCTGCACTCCGACTTCGCCTACGTGCCCGGGTCCACCGACGTCACCACGTCGGCCACCGAGGTCCTCAACCTCAAGCGCGGCGTCTGCCAGGACTTCGCGCACCTCGGCATCGCGTTGCTGCGTTCCATGGGGATCCCGGCGCGCTACGCGTCGGGCTACCTCCACCCGCAGAAGGACGCCACGATCGACGACACGATCGAGGGCCAGAGCCACGCCTGGCTCGAGGCGTGGCTCGGCGACTGGCACGCGGTGGATCCGACCAACGGCACCGCCGTCGCGTCCCAACACGTGCTGGTGGCGCGCGGCCGCGACTACGGCGACGTCCCACCGCTCAAAGGCATCTACAACGGCGGCCCCAGCGACCGCGTCGACGTGCAGGTGGAGATCACGCGGGTCGCGTGATCTCCGCGCCGCGCAATCGCCTGGGCCGGCGAGGCAACCAGCTCAGGATGGCGTCAGCTTCAGGATCTTGTCGGCGTTCCCGCCGTTGCTCGTCGTGATGTAGAGGTTGCCGTCGGGGCCCTCGGTCGCGCTGCGAAGACGGCCCGCGTCGGAGAACAGGACCTCGGACGCGCTGAGCCCACCCGCGAGATTCGGCCGGAACAGCTGGAGGCGCTGGCCGGGAGTGGGGGACTGCTTCAGGAACGCGACCGCGAGCACACCCTCGTAGCCCTTCCACTGCGAGCCGAGGAGGTAGGCACTTCCGGAAGGGGCCCAGGTCGGGTCGCCGGAGCTCCAGAGCGCGCCGATCGCACCGGCGCGCGTCATGGGAACGCTCTGGTTGTAGGCGCCGCCGTTGTTCGGGTTCCAGCCGAAGTCACCGCGTACGAGCGAGTTGATCTCGTCGTCGATGTTGGGGCCGTGCTCCACGTTGACGCCGGTGAGACCGTCGGCCTTGAACGCGAGGCCCTGCACGTTGCGGTGGCCGTAGGAGTAGATGCGGGTGTCGAAGCCGGCGGGCGGGTTGTTGCCGGGCGTGGCCGAGCCGTCGATGCGGCTCACCCGCAGGATCTTGCCCGCGGTGCTGCTGCCGCTCTCGGGGCCGGGACCGGTGCTCACGTCGCCGGTGCCGATCCAGAGGTTGAGGTTCTGGTCGATCTTGAGCCGGCAGCCGTGGTGGATCGCGGAGGTGTTGGCCTGCATGTCGGTGACCAGGTCGACCTGGTTCGTGAGCGCGGTGGTGGCGGGATCGAGGTCCCAGCGCGAGACGCGCTCGGCCTGGTGCCCACCCGCGTTCGACGCGTAGCACGCGTAGACCCAGCGGTTCAGGAAGCCGTAGCCGGGGTCGACCGCCATGCCGAGCATGCCGTCCTCCTGGCCCGCCTTGTTGAAGGTGGAAGGCGCGCTGAGGATCTGGCGCGTGGTGCCGGTGGTGAGGCGGGCGAAGACCTGGCCGGTGTCGCGGATGTCGTAGAGCATCGTGCCGTCGGGAAGGAACTCGACGTCCCACGGGATGTTGAGACCCGACACGACGGTCGAGAGGGAGATCGACGGCGGCGGCTTCGGGAGGTTGAGCGTGGGCATGGCGAAGACGCCGCCGTCGCGGGCTGCCATCCAGTAGCCGTCGTTCGCCGGCGTGTCGGCGATGGCGACGACCGGCGCGACGAGCGGGATGCCCCCGGTGCTGCCGCGGAAGTTGGCGTTGCCGTAGGTGAAGACCCCGCCGTCGGACGCGACCAGCAGGTATCCCTTGCCGTCGATCGTGGACGCGATGCCCACGATGGGCTTCTCCAGCCGCAGCGAGCCCGCGCTCCCGAAGAAGCCGGCCGAGCCGTAGTTGAAGACGCCACCGTCGGACGCGACCAACCAGTAGCCGGGTGACGACGGACGCGCCGCGATCCCGACGATCGGCTTCACGAGCTTGAGGCCCCCTGCGGAGCCCATGAACGGCGCGTCACCGAAGGTGAACACCCCGCCGTCGGACCCAGCGAGCCAGTAGCCGTTCCCGGAGGGCGACGCGGCCATGCCGACGATCGGCGCGCGGAGCTTGAGCGAACCGGTGCTCCCGAAGAACTTGGCGTCGCCGAACGTGAAGATGCCGCCGTCGGCCGCGACGAGCCAGTAGCCGTTGCCGGTGGGAGTCCGAGCCATGCCGACGATCGGCTGGTTCAGGTGCAACGCGCCGGTGCTCCCGAAGAACTTCGCGTCGCCGAACGTGAAGATGCCGCCGTCCGACGCGACGAGCCAGTAGCCCGTGCCTCCGGGTGTCGACGCGAAGCCGACGATCGGCGCGTTGAGCCGGGTGCCGCCCATCGATCCGAAGAAGGGCGCGCCGCTCGCGCCGGCGGTCGGAACTGCAGCGACCAGGAGAGCTGCGACCACGCACAGAGACAGCGCGACACGGCAGAGTGATCTCGTCATGCGCCGACCGTAACCTCGAGCGGCGCGGCGCAAACGTGCTCGTCGAGCAGGGCGCGCGGGGTTCGGCGCATCGGGCGCACCCACCGTCGGACCGCGAAGGGACGCGGGCCGCGACGGGTCTGCCGTCACCCGGGCGCGACGGAGGAGCCGTTGGTACCGTCGCGCGATGACCGCGCTCGAGCTCGATGCGAACGGCTACAAGTTCTCGGCCGAGGTGACAGGCCCCAGCGACGGTGAGCTCGTGCTCCTGCTCCACGGCTTCCCGCAATCGGCGGCCGAGTGGTCCGGCGTGATGCCGTTCCTCGCCGACGCGGGCTACGCGGTGGTCGCGCCCGATCAGCGCGGCTACGCCGCCGGCGCGCGTCCCTCGGAGCTCGACGCCTACAGGCTCGAGCACCTCGTCTCCGACGCGCTCGGGTTCGCCGACGACCTCGGCGTCGACCAGTTCCACCTGGTGGGCCACGACTGGGGCGGCATGATCGCGTGGCAGGTCGCGGGCCGGCATCCGGAACGGCTGCTCTCGCTCAGCGTGGTCTCCACACCGCATCCGGTCGCGTTCCGCAAGGCGCTCGGGGGCGCCGACCAGCAGCGGCGCAGCGCATACATGGAGTTCTTCCGCAGCCCGGAGTCGACCGACGTCCTGCTCGCCGACGACGCCGCGCTGCTCCGGTCGATGTTCGAGCGCAGCGGGCTCGAGTCCGGATTCGAGCCCTACATCACCAAGATGCAGGAGCCCGGGGCGCTCGACGCGGCCCTCAACTGGTATCGCGCGGTCGACACCACGGGCCCCGACGGTCTCGGGCCGATCATGGAGCGCACCCTCTACGTGTGGAGCGACGACGACATCGCGCTCGGCGAGGAAGCCGCCCGGGCCACCGGCGACCACGTCTACGGCGAGTACACGTTCGCGGAGCTGACCGAGGTGTCGCACTGGATCCCCGACCGCGCTCCCAACGTGCTCGCGGCCCTGCTGCTGCAACACTTCCCGACCGTCTGAGGGCCGTCGTCGCGCCGACCCGCGGCCCGGGTATCCCGGTTCTTGTCACACCCGGTCGGTACCTTCGACCACATGACCTTCGCCATCGCGCTCATCGCCATCCTCCTCGGCATCGGGATCGGGGCCGCGCTCGTCGCCGCCGCGGGAAGGCGCCGCGAGCTGGATGCCGCCCGCACCTCGGCGACGACCACCGCCACCACCACGGAGGCACTGATCGCCGAGGTCCGCCGGGTGTCGGAAGAGCAGCGGATCGCCGCGCTCGGCGACCGCGACGCGGCGATCCACGCTGCGCTCCACCAGCTCGTCACCACCAACCAGGGCGTGATGGAGCAGGCGAAGCTGGCCGGCGTGTCGGAGCTCGACGGCAAGAAGTCGCTGATCGACGCGCAGCTCGCGTCGATGACCGGCGAGCTCGGCAAGGTCACGAACCTGGTCAAGGAGCTCGAGCAGGACCGCATCTCGAAGTTCAGCCAGCTCACCTCGCAGCTGCAGTCGCAGAGCGAGAGCATGGCCGCGCTCACCTCGACCACCCAGTCCCTGCGCCAGGCGCTCTCGAGCACCAAGGCCCGCGGCCAGTGGGGAGAGCGCATGGCCGAGGACGTGCTGCGACTCGCAGGCTTCGTCGAGAACATCAACTACCGCAAGCAGCGCGCGCTCGACGGCGGGAGCGGCATCCCCGACTACACCTTCATGCTGCCGCAAGACCTGTCCCTCTACATGGACGTGAAGTTCCCGCTCGACAACTACCTGCGGATGCTCGAGACCGAGCACGACCTCGACCAGAAGCGGTTCCGGGACGAGTTCCTCCGCGATGTGCGGAAGCGGGTCAAGGAGCTGGCCGCACGCGACTACGCCGGCCAGGGCTCCGCCACCGTCGACTGCGTGCTGCTCTTCATCCCCAACGAACAGCTCTACGCGTTCATCCAGGAGCACGACGGCGGTGTGCTCGACGAGGCGCTGCGCAACAAGGTCGTGTTCTGCTCGCCGCTCACGCTGTTCGCGGTGCTCGCGGTCATCCGTCAGTCGGTCGACAACTTCCGGCTCGAGCGCACCTCGGGCGAGATCCTCGAGCTCCTCGCCAAGTTCTCGAAGCAATGGGACATGTTCTCGGCCCAGATGGACAAGGTGGGCCACCGCATCGAGTCCCTCGACAAGGAGTTCGACCTCCTCAAGACCACCCGCACCAAGCAGTTGGAGCGGCAGCTCGACAAGATCGACGACCTCCGCCAGGACCGGCTCGGCGCGGTCGCGAGCACCGAGGCCCTCGGCCTCGACCCCACCGGGACGGAGTCCGCCCCGCGTTTGGTGCTCGAGGGCTGACCGGTACGCTGGGCGCGTGGTCGCGTTCCTGATCCTCGTCCTGGTCGTCATCCCGGTGGTAGAGATCGCCGCGGCCATCCAGGTCGCGATCTGGATCGGCGTGTGGCCGACCGTGTTCCTGCTGATCGCGGTCTCGGTCGTCGGAATGTGGCTCGTGAAACGCGAGGGCATCCGCACCTGGCGGCACTTCCGCGAGCAGGTCGAGGCGCGGGAGGTCCCGACCGACACGGTCGTCGACGGCATGCTCCTGCTCGTCGCCGGGGTGATGCTGACGATCCCGGGCTTCGTCACCGACGTTCTGGGCCTGCTGCTCCTGCTGCCGCCGGTCCGGAAGCTCGTCCGCATCCTGCTCATCGGACGATTCACCCGTGCCTACGCGGTCGGCCGTCGCGGCGCCCAGGCCGCACGCGTCGTGAAGGTGTCGAGCACCGTCGTCAACGACCGGTCGTCGCGCCGTGATCACCCAGGCCGCCTCGACCCCGGCACAGCCGACCCGGGTCCCGGCGCCGGCCCTACCTACCGGGGCCCCGGAACTGGACCGAGCGGCACCGGCACGCCGCCGACCGACGCGCCGTAAGCGTTGCCGTCTCCGAGTGGAGCCGGGCGCTAGTAACTGCTGTCGCCCAGGCGGAGCAGCTCGGGGGCGACGGGGCAGTCGGCCCGGCCGGCGAGCGTGGCCGGGTCGCTGAGACCGGTGGGGCCGGCGATGCGAACCGCGGTGTCGAGGGGGAGCAGCTCGAGGTCGTGCGCCGGGAGACGGTCCGCACCTCCGATGTGGCCGACCATCGCGTCGAACAGGCGGTCCGGCAGGACGCGGCCGACACCGGCGACGAACCAGAGCGCGCAATCCTCCCGGCCGTCGAGGCGGATCGACTCCAAGATCTCGGCGGTGCCGTACGGCACCAGCGCCTGCCCGTTCCCCGCGCCGAGGACCTCGACGATGAGGTGCGACGGCTCGAGGGCCAGGAGCTCGACCTCGGAGACGGCGCGCACCACCGCATCGGAGCGACGCATGTCCGCAGCCATGTGATGGTCGTCCGAGCGCCGCACCGCGACCGCGTCGAGGTCGGGACGGGTCTCGATCGCCTCCGCGGTCTGCTCGGGCCAGCCGAGGACCGCGACCACGTCGTCGTGGGGGAAGGGCAGGAGGGCGGCGAGCCGGCCCGGCGTGGGGTCTTCCACCAGCCGCTTCCAGCTCTCCCACGCCGCCTCGGCCGGATCCGGCGCGCAGACGACGCGCGAGCAGAGCCACCACAGCGGCGCCGACGTCGGCCGGTGCACCAGGAGCCGGCGCGACGCGACCACGAGGCCGGCGGGATCGTCGGCGAAACCGGCAAGGCAATCGGCGGCCTCACTCGCGAGGGTCCGACCGTCATGGCCCGACCAACGGGCAAGGGCACGCATCCGTTCGAACGGTTGCATCCCGGCGACCATAGTCCTCCCGCCCTCCGGCCCGTCATCCGGCGCGCGCGACTACGGCCGGCGACCCGCGTTCGGGTCGCGGCCGGTGAACGCGATCAGGCGGGTCTGCTCGTCGGCGTCGGCCGGGACGGGGACCTTCGGTCCGTAGTGGCCGCTCGTGCGCAGGATCTCGTCGATCGGTTCCATGCCGACCAGGTGACGATGGACCTCGTCGGGATCGAGCGCGTCGTCCAGTCCGGTGGCGCGGGCCAGGTCCCAGGTGTGCACGAGCACGTCGGGCAGGCAGAACGTGTTGATGGCGACGTCCACGCGGAAACGCCCGCCGCGGACGTCGAACTCGCGGGCGGCGACGGCGGGATCGTCGAGCGCGGCCTGCAGCGCGTGGTCCAACACCGTCCACGCACCGACCGGGTCGTCGTCCACCGACGGGCCCGCCGGGATCTCCACGCCGCGCGCCAGAACGCCGGGCATCCACTCGACCATGTGCCGCACGACGTCACGCGCGACCCAACCTTCGCAGGGGGCGGGGGCGTCCCAGGCGCCGTCGGGTACCGCGCGAGCGCGGCGCGTGAACCCGCCGGCCACCTTCCGGTACCGCGCCGCGATGTCGCTCATCGACCCGGGTTCAACTCGCCGCGTGCGCGTCGATGCGAGGCTCCTTCGGAAGGCCGAGGACGCGCTCGGCCACGATGTTCTTCATGATCTCGTCGGTGCCGCCCGCGACCCGCATCCCCGGGATGCCGAGGATGATCTCGTTCGCCGCGTACATGCCCCATTCGCCGGTGTCGGCGACGATGCGCGACCCGATGAGGTTGGTCAGCACGTCGCCGAGGCGTTGCCCGTTCTGCGTGAGCGACAGCTTGGCGATCGACATCTCCGGTCCCGGAAGCTGGCCCGCGAGGATCTTCGCCATGGCCCGCTGATTGTTGAGCGCCGCGACCCGGTTCCGGATCACGACGTCGGCGATGCCCTGGCGGACGATGGGGTCGTCGAGCCGGTCGAGGTGACGCGCGGTCTCGACGAGCCGGGCGGTACCGAACGAGAACCCGCCGCCACTCCCACCGATCGATGCGCGCTCGTTCATCAGCGTCGTGAGCGCAACCGACCATCCGTTGTCGACGTCACCGAGGCGGTGCGAATCAGGGACCCGCACGTTGGTGAGGAAGACCTCGTTGAAGCTGGCCCCACCGGTGATCTGCCGGAGCGGCCGGACCTCGACCCCCGGAGCATGCATGTCGACGAGGAACATCGTCATGCCCCGATGCTTCGGCTTGTCGGGCGACGTGCGGGTGATGATCTCGCCGATGTCCGAGTACTGGGCGCCCGACGTCCACACCTTCTGCCCGTTGATGATCCACTCGTCGCCGTCGCGGATCGCGCGGGTCTGGATGCCGGCGAGGTCGGAGCCGGCGATCGGCTCGGAGAAGAGCTGGCACGCCAGGATGTCGCCCCGCTCGACCCCCCGCAGGTACCGGTCGCGGACCTCCGGCGTCGCGTGAGCGAGGATCGTCGGCGCGATCATGCCGAGCCCGATGCCGAACTGCGACTGGGCCGGGAACCGGTAGGCCGCCTCGATCGCCGCGAACGCCCGCTCGTGCTCGGTGCTCAACTCCCGGCCGCCGAACTCCTTCGGGCCGCTCAGCCACGCGAGCCCGGCGTCGAACAGCTTGCCGCGCCACTCCTTGGCCGCGGCGAGATCGGCGAGCTCCTGTTCCGTGGTCTTCTCGTCGAGGATCCCGGCCCGATCGGGCCCGACGCCCCACTGGAACTGCTCGTCGCCACGGGGCTCGGCGTTCGCATCGAAGAACGCCTTGGCCTCGGCCTGGAACGCTTCCACGGACATCGTGTCGGTCATCCGCGGACAGTAACCCCGGCCTCCACCCGGCACCACGGGTGGCATCCCACATCGCCATCCGCGTCGGGCCCCACCTCTGCCGTCGCGCGCGATGACGAGCGCCGCCTCACCCGCTCAGGCGGTCGACCCACGGCCGCGATCCGCTTGCTCGCGCTCGAGGTACCGGGAGTACCAGATGGGCCAGTCGGGATCGGCGTGGCCGATCTCCTCCTCGTGCTTCCCGTGCGCGGCAGCCGCGCGCTCGAGGGCGTGCGAGAGGTCTTCGGCGGAGTCAAAGGTCAGTTTCACGAGAGCTCCTTTCGGACCCGGTTCGCGCTGCGCTACTCCGGGAAGGTCGTGGCCGCGCGCACGGCGGCGAAGGCGTCTTCGAGGCGGGCGAGGTCGGGGGCGGCGGCGGCGAGGCGGTTGAGATCACCGTCGATCGTGGCGGTGCCTTCGGCCAGGATCCGCTGCGCGTTGGCCGCACCGCCGTGGATCCGGCGGGCGACGGCGTACGGCTGGCGGAGCGTGACGTCGGCGGGCTCGTCCGTCCCGGCGACGACGCGGGCGCCTACCGCACCGACCACCATGACGTAACGGACCGCGCCCCCTGGCGCGTCGGGCACCTCGACCGCGACCCGCAGGCCCGAGTCGGCCCGGCCAGGCGACGCGTTCGCGCCCGACGCGGCCCGCGCCGCTGCGTCCATCTCGGCGATCCAGGCGGGGGAGAGGAAGGCGGCCACCGCGGGCGAGGCTAGGCGACAACCGTCCGACAGCGGTCCGAGCGACGGCCGGTCGTCGGCCTAACGTGGCCGGATGGAGCATGTGCACTCGGATCCCGACGCGTTCCGAGTGCCGGCGAGCCTCAGCGCGGTCGGCACGCGGGTCGAGTCACGCATCCTCGCGCTCCTCGACGACGAGCTCGCGCGCTGGCAGGCCGTCGATCCAGACCTCGCGGAGCCGCTGACCTCATTGCGCGACCTCGTCCTCGCAGGCGGCAAGCGGTTGCGTCCGGCCTTCTGTCATTGGGCCTACGTCGGCGCCGGGGGCGAGCCCGACGACGCCCGGGTCGTCGATGCCGGTGCCGCGCTCGAGCTCCTGCACACGTTCGCCCTCGTACACGACGACATCATGGACGGCTCCGACCGTCGCCGCGGCCTTCCTGCCGTCCACCGCCAGTTCATCGCCGCGCACACGCAGCGCAACGGTCAGGGCGAGGCCCGGCGCTACGGCGAAGGCGTGGCGATCCTCGTCGGCGACTTCGCGTTCGTCTACGCCGACGTGCTGATGGCCACGATGACCGACGCGGCCCGGCTCGTCTACGACGAGCTGCGCATCGAGCTCTGCGTCGGGCAGTACCTCGATCTCGTCGGCACCGCGGGCGACGGCTACGACCCGGTGCAGGCGGGACGCATCGGTCGCTACAAGTCGGGCAAGTACACCGTCGAGCGCCCCCTCCACCTCGGCGCGGCGATGGCAGGCCGCTTCGACGACCTCGCCGGTCCGTTCAGCGCATTCGGCCTCCCGCTCGGCGCCGCGTTCCAGCTGCGCGACGACCTGCTCGGCGTGTTCGGCGACGCGTCGGTCACCGGCAAGCCGGTCGGCGACGACCTGCGCGAGGGCAAGCTCACGCCGCTCACCGCCGCCGCCCACGCCCGGGCAACGGGTGCCGATGCCGAGCTGCTCGGACGGATCGGCGCGCCCGACCTCGACGACGAAGAGGTCGCCGCGCTCCAGGACCTCCTCGTGCGGGTCGGTGCGAACGACGAGATCGAGGCCCAGATCGAGACGCTCGTCGACGAGGCGCTCACCGCGCTCGACGCGGCGCCGATCACCGGCGATGCCCAGCTCGCGCTCGCGGAGCTCGCGGTCTACATCGCCCGCCGGGACCGGTAGGCGGCCGCCTGACCCACGCCCCCCGGTCGGGGTCATCCGGGAGGGCTCCGGTAGGCTGGCTCGCCGTGCCCACCGCCGCAGTCGCGATCGAAATCGATTGCATCGAGAAGAGCTACGGCCCCCGGCGTGCGGTCGACGGGCTGTCGCTCGAAATCGAACGCGGCGAGGTCTTCGGGCTCCTCGGGCCCAACGGTGCGGGCAAGACCACGACCGTCGAGATCCTCGAGGGCTACCGCAGCCCCGACGCCGGTGGGGTGCGCGTCCTCGGCTGCGACCCGGTCGCCGACGGCCCCGCACTGCGGCCGCGCATCGGCGTGATGCTGCAGTCGGGCGGCCTCTACCCGGGGATCCGTCCCCTCGAAGCGCTGCAACTCTTCGCGGCCTACTACGACGAGCCCGACGACCCGCAGCGGCTGCTGGAGCTGGTGGGGCTCGACGACGTCGGCCGCACGCTCGTCCGCCGTCTCTCGGGCGGTCAGTACCAGCGGCTCTCGTTGGCACTCGCGCTGATCGGCCGGCCCGAGCTCCTCTTCCTCGACGAGCCGACCGCGGGCATGGACCCGCACGCCCGCGCCACCACTTGGGACCTCGTGCGCAGCCTCCGGGCCGACGGGGTAACCGTCGTGCTCACCACCCACGGCATGGACGAGGCCGAGCAGCTCTGCGACCGCATCGCCATCGTCGACCACGGCAAGCTCGTCGCACTTGGCACACCCTCCGAGCTCACCAACGGCCAGACCTCGAACGACCTGCGCTTCCGTGCCCCCACCGGGCTCGACGCGGCCGGCCTCGCCACGGCGCTGCGCCTCGCTCCCGGAGCGGTCGTCGAGCTCCACCCCGGGGAGTACGCGGTCAGCGGAGAGCCCACGCCCGCGCTGGTCGCCGACCTCGCGGCCTGGTGGCGCGACCACGATGTCCACATCGGCGAGCTCCGCGTCGGCCGCCGATCGCTCGAAGAGGTCTTCCTGCGGCTCACGCAGGAAGGACGACCGTGAGCGCGGTGCCGCCGGTCAGCACCACCGTCACCAGCGCGTCCGCCGCCGACGCCCGCAAGGCCACCTCGCGGCGCCGCGCCCGCGGCGTCATGGCCCAGACCAAGGTGGAGCTCGCGCTGACGCTGCGTCGCGGCGAGAGCCTCCTCGTCAGCATGCTCATCCCGCTCGGGGTGCTCGTCTTCTTCTCCAAGGTCGACGCGATCAGCAGCGTGAAGGACCCGGTGGCGTTCCTCGTCCCGGGTGTGCTCGCGCTCGCGGTGATGAGCACTGCGATGGTGAGCCTCGGCATCGCGACCGGATTCGAGCGTCGTTACGGCGTGCTGAAGCGCCTCGGATCGACGCCGCTGTCACGCGGCGGGCTGCTCGCGGCCAAGACGCTCAACGTGCTCGTCATCGAGATCGTGCAGACGGTGCTGATCGTCGCTGTGGGCGCGGCCCTCGGGTGGGACGTCACCTGGCGCGTGATCCCTGCGCTCGGCGTGCTCCTCATCGGCACCGTCGCGTTCGCCGGCATCGGCATGCTGATGGCGGGCACGCTGCGCGCCGAAGCCAACCTCGCCGCGGCGAACGCGCTCTACCTGTTCCTGCTCTTCACCGGGGGCATGGCCTACCCGCTCGACAAGCTCCCCGGCGTGGCCGAGACCATCGCCCGGGCGTTGCCCGCCGCCGCGCTCGCGGAGTCGGTGCGGGGCGTGCTCGACCCGGGCCGCGGCTTCGCCAGCGGCGAGTTCGTGGTGCTGTGCCTCTGGGCCGTCGCCATGCCGCTCGCCGCCGCCCGCTGGTTCCGCTGGGAAGAGTGAGGGCGGCCGCCACCGGAGCTGCGCGGACCCGCAGCTCTGCCGGCTCGAGGAACTCTGCCGGCTGGAAGATCTCTGCCGGCTACAAGATCTTCTGCACGTTGGCCTCGAGCTTGTCCATCGGTTCGGCCTGGTAGACCCGAACCCGCACGCGGCCGCTGCGGTCGATGAAGAACGTCTGGGGGATGGCTCGCACGCCGTAGGCGCGGGCGATGTCGCCGTGGTCGTCGAACCCGAGGGGCCAGGCGTCGACGCCGAGCTGGTTGGCGAAGCGGCGGCCGTCACCGGCGATGTCCTGGTAGCTGACGCCGACGACCGTGAGCCCGTCCTTGGCATGCGCCTTCTCCAACGCCTTCAGCCGCGGAAGCTCGGTCCGGCACGGGTTGCACCACGAGGCCCAGAAGGTGAGGACCACCGGCTTGCCCCGGTACGCGCGGAGATCGACCGACGGGCGACCGTCGTACAGCGAGGCGACGGTGAAGTTCGGCGCGGGGCGGTTCACGGCGACGGAACGCGAGTTGTCGACCGTCGTTCCCGAGCCCGAACCCGAGCTGACCACGGCCGCGATGGTGATGCCCCCCACCAGCACGACGATCAGCGCGGCGGCCACGATCGCCACGAGGACCGCACCCCGTCGGCGCGGCGGTTCAGCCGGCGGCGCGGGAACCGATGGCGGCGAATCAGGCGGCGCGGATGAGGACATCGACGGCGACCGCCACGAAGAGGCTGGCCAGGTAGACGTTGGAGTACGTGAACACCTTGATCGCCCGCTGCGGGTCCGGGTCGCGCTTGAGGCCGATCGCCTTCCAGACGAACCCCAGGCCGCCGACGACCGCGACCGCGACGTAGAGCGCGCCGACGGACGCCACCAACGGCAGGATCAGCGACACGCCGAGGACCACGACGGCGTAGCCGACGATCTGTGTGGCCGCGTAGTCGATGCCCTTGACCACCGGCAGCATCGGGATGCCGGCCGCCGCGTAGTCGTCCTTGTAGCGGACGGAGAGCGCCCAGAAGTGGGGCGGGGTCCACACGAAGATCAGGGCGAAGAGGACCCAGGCGGGCGCGGCGAGCGAACCGGTGACCGCGGCCCAGCCGACCAGCACCGGGACCGCCCCGGCCGCGCCGCCGATGACGATGTTCTGGGTCGACCGGGGCTTCAGCCAGATCGTGTAGACGAAGACGTAGAAGAGGGTGGCGCCGATCGCGAGCGACGCCGCGAGCAGGTTGGCGGTCCACGCGAGCCACAGGAACGCGAACACGTTGAGCCCGATGCCGAAGGCCAGCGCCCCGTTGGGCTTCACGTCGCCCTTGGGCAGCGGCCGCAGGTGGGTACGGCGCATGAGATGGTCGCGGTCACGCTCGATCCAGCAGTTGATCGTGTTGGCCCCGCCGGCCGCGGCCGCGCCACCGACGAGCACCGCGCCGATCAGCGCGGTCGACGGCCACCCGCCCTCGGCCAGGATCATGGGCGGCACCGTGGTGACGAGCAGCAGCTCGATCACCCTCGGCTTCGTCAGCATGAAATACGCGTGGAGCGTCGCGAGGAGACGGCTCGCCCGGGTGGGTGCCACGACCGAGGCCGCGTCGCCGTGCTCGGTGGAATGGCGGTGAAGCACAGGCACCTTTCACCGAGCGGCGGGCGAAGCGCGGGCATCGGGACGGCCGAAGAGAGGCGAATCTACCGCAGGGGTCGAGCAGGCCACGAAGCGTCGGGCGGGGTTCGGGGGCGGGGACGGACCGGTAACCTCCGGGCATGTCCGCCGCTGCACCCGAGCCCGTCACGACCGCCACCACCGGGGAGACCGCCGCTCCGGCGGGTTCGAACCTCGGCGACTCCGACGACGTCCGCCAGCCGATCCGCATGCTCGCCGACCGCCTGCTCGCCAAGCCCGCGGGAGACGCCGGTGAACGCAAGAACCGGGCCGGCATCCTGATCCCGGCCACCGCCAACGTCGAGCGCCGGCTGGTGTGGGCGACGATCGTGGCCGTCGGCCCCACAGTCCGCGCGATCGCGGAGGGCGACCGCGTCCTCTACGCCCCCGACACCGGCTTCGAGGTCGAGATCCGCGGCGAGGACTACCTCATCCTGCGCGAGCGCGAGATCCACGCGGTGGCGTCGGAGCGCATCGACGACCGGACCGGGCTCTACCTGTGATCCGTGTGCCCTTCGTGACCCCGCCGCAACCGTGACCTTCGACGCCGCGACGTTCCGGCTCGACGGCAAGGTCGCGCTCGTCACCGGGGGCACGCGCGGGATCGGCCGCGCGATCGCGGAGGCCTACGCCACCGCGGGCGCTTCCGTTGCGGTGCTCGCCCGCAAGGCTGACGAGCTCGACGAGACCCGGGCCGCGCTGGAAGCTCTCGGAGCGCGCGCGGTCACCGTGGTGGGCTCCGCCGGCGACCCCGACGCCGTCGACCGCGCGGTGCAGGCCTGCGTGTCCGACCTCGGTGGCCTCGACATCCTGGTCAACAACGCGGCCACCAACCCCGCGTTCGGTCCGGTGGTCGACGTCGAGCCCGGCGCGCTGCGCAAGATCCTGGAGGTCAACGTCGAAGGCCCGATCCGCCTGGTCCAGGCGGCGTGGCGCGCCTGGATGCAGGAACATGGCGGCTCCATCATCAACGTGGCCTCGATCGGCGGCATCCAGCCGTCGCCGTTGATCGGCGTCTACAACGTCTCGAAGGGCGCGCTCCTGCATCTCACCCGCCAGCTCGCGCTCGAGCTCGCGCCCGGCGTCCGGGTCAACTCCCTCGCCCCCGGCCTGGTCAAGACCGACTTCGCCCGGGCGCTGTGGGAGCCCGACGAAGCCCGCGCCGACGCGATCCAGCCACTGGGCCGGATCGGCATGCCCGACGACATCGCGGGCGCCGCGTTGTTCCTCGCCTCCGACGCGGCCAGCTGGCTCACCGGTGTCACGCTCGTCGTCGACGGCGGCGCCCTCCTCGCCTGACGGGCTGCCCCGCTCCCGGTAGGGGCGGATGCGGCGAGGCGCGGGGTCGCGGTTCTAGAGTCGCGGGAGTTCGCAACTGGGGAGAGCGCCGGTGAGGTTCACGCAGGACGTGCTGGGGATGGCCATGACGGTCGCGCCGCTGCTCCTCGTCGTGTTCGTCGTCATCGCCATGCGCCGCGACCGCGAGCACGAGAAGGCGCAGGAGGCGACCCTCGCCGAGCGCAAGGCCGCGCGGCGGGCCGAGGCCAACGCCATCACCGCGGCGGCGGCGCAGCGGCAGGCCGGTCAGCCGGTCCCGGCCGACACGCTCGAGGCTCCGTCGAACAACTAGACCCTCCCAAACGGTCGGGCGTCGCTGATGGGCGCGAGCGTCAGCCGTTGCGGGTCGGGAGCAGCGTGACGGGGCTCTCGGCCGGGTGCAGCAGCGGCGGCGGGGACGCGTGCTCATGGGTCTCGAGGTAGGCGAGGAGCTGCCGGTACAGCTTCTTGCCGACCATGCCCTCGATCTCGGCGCCGAGGGTCTTGTAGACGGGCTCGGAGGCGGTGAACGCCTCGGGGGCCTCGGTGCACCACCAGCAGAAGTCGTCGCCGCCCTCGCCCCAGCCCTCGCGCCCGAACTCGGTGAACACCGACGTGATGGTGCCGTCGTCTTCGTCGCGGTCGATGCGGCGGAGCGGGAGCTGCCAGCAGACGTCGGGCTTCATGGCCATGAAGTGCGTGCCGGTACGCATGGAGTGCTGGTGGAGCGCACAACCGGGGCCATTGCCGAAGCCGGGACGGTTGAGGAACACGCAGGCGCCGTCGACCAGGCGGGTGCGGTACTCCTTCTTGCCGACCTTGACCGCGATGCCCTTCTTCCGACCCTTCTTGCGGAACTGCCATTCGTCGGCGGTGAGCTTCTTGGCCGCCTTCTCGACGCGCTTCTGGTCGTCGGCGTCGGAGAAGTGCGCGCCGTAGGAGCAGCACCCCTGCACGAGCTCGGGCACCGGCTCGGTCAGGACGCCCTGGCAGCCGTCACCGAAGATGCACTGCCAGTGCGACATGAGGAAGGTGACGTCGAACTGCCATGTCCGTTGGTCGTCCTTCGGGTCGGGCAGCGTCACCCACTCGCGTGTGGGTCCGGCCATGGCGTGCTCCTCGGGGTCACGAAGGACGACGGGCGGTACAGGGGGAGACCCAGCGTAACGCGAGGGCTCGTTAGTCTCGGATCCATGGATACCGATTCGATCATCGAGCGGCTGCGCGACATCGAGGCCGAGCTGCGCGACCTCTCGTTCGACCGGCTGCGCGCCGCGGCCGCGGGCGACGCGACCGGCGAGTCCGACGAGCGCGCGGTCGGCAAAGCCCGTCGCGCGATCGAGAAGGCGATCCGTGATCTCTCGCCGCTTCGCCGCGACGACGACTGGGACTGACCTCGCGGCACTCCGGAGCTGCCCGCGCCGGACCCGGCGGAGCC
>JAODBH010000018.1 GCA_025463865.1 Actinomycetes bacterium
GGCGCGGGCCATCGTCCTCGCGCTCGGCCGCGTCGGCGCCCAAGTGGTCGTCGCCGCCCGCCGTCCCGACCCGGCGCGCGACGCGGCCGCCCTCGCGCCCGACTCCAGGTCGATCGACCTCGAGGCGGCGGGCGCGGCGCTGGCCGAGACCGACATCCTCGTGAATGCGACCCCGCTGGGCATGGACGGCGACGGTCTGCCGTTCCCGGCCTCCGCGCTCCACCCGGGGTTGTTCGTGGCCGACTCGGTGTACCACCCGCTCGAGACGCCACTGCTCCGCGCGGCCCGCGCCGCCGGGGCGAGGGGGACCAACGGTCTCGGGATGCTGGTCCAGCAGGCGGCGATCGCGTTTGCGACCTGGACCGGGCAATCCGCCCCGCTCGATGTGATGCGTCGGGCCGCGGAGGCCGGGCCCTCCGTCTGACCCGGAGCACTCTCAGCACCGAGCGGTTCGCGGCTCAACGTTCGAGTCCCGAATGCCGACAACAGGACCAGGTACGGAACCGCGGGGACTGCGGGATCGGCCGGCCACCGACCGCTCGGGAGTGACGTTGTCGCTGCAAGGAACGCTGGACACCTTCTCGGTCGCCGACGTGCTCCCGGTGCTCGAGCGGGGCGCGAAGACCGGCGCCCTCCGGGTGCGCGGCGACACGGCTTCGGGCATCCTGCACCTCGTCGACGGCCGGTTGCTCGGAGCCGAGAGCGAAGCGCTCCGCGGCGCGACGGCCAGCGACGCCGAGCTTCGGGTCCGGTTGCTCGACGTCTGCTTCATCCTGTTCCGCGAGCGGGGCGGCACCTTCGAGTTCGACACCGCCTGGCGCCCACCGACGGGATCCACCCTCACCGGTGTCGGGGTCGACGAGGTGCTCGACGAGGTGGGCCGGGTCCTGAGGGCCTGGGACAGCGTCGACGCGGACGCCGGTGACTCCGGCCTCGGCGGCACAACCCTCGACTACACCGCGCCCGTCGCGCTGGTGCGAGAGCTTGCCGGCGAGACCGTGACCCTGGACCGGCACGCGTGGCGGGTGATGCGCGCGATCGGCCCCGGTAGCACGCTGCGGGACGTCGCCGGCGCGCTCGGTTCGAGTGTGGTGGAGACATCGGTCGTCGTCCGGGGCCTCGCGGCCGCGGGCATCCTGACCCTCGGCGACCAGGACGACACCGGACCCACGGTCGCCCGGCGACCGTTCGGATCCGGCTCGGTGTCACCGGCCCCGTTCGACGTGTCCGCGTTCGATCCCGCCAGCTACGACCCGGCCGAGCACGTGCCGGTGGCGTGGCCGAACCGGCCGGGCGCCATCGGGAACCCGGGCGCCGACGCGCTCGGGGCCGCGGACGCATCCGATCCGGATCTCGTGGCCGACGTCGCCGCCCTCCAGGCCGCGGCACGCGACCTGCGCCCGCGCGAGGAGCGCTGGGCGGCCGAGTCCGAGCTGCCCTCCGACCCGGAGTCCGACCCGTCCGGGTACCGGCCCGACCGGACATCGGCGTTCGCCCGCCTCGCGTCCGAACGGACCGAAGCCGAGCTGGAGGCCGAGGCCGACGAGGTCGCCCGACGGGCCAGCTTCGCGCTCGCGGTCGAGGACCTCGACCTGCTGCCGGGATCCGCCCGCGACCCGGCGTTCGACGACCTGGCAGAGGTCGACGTCGACCCCGGCGGTGATCCGGCGGGGTACGACCCCTCCGCATACGAGGCGGCCGACTTCGATCCCGACGCGTACCTCCCGCTCAGCTTCGATGGCCCAGCGCCGACGAGCCCTGCGACGAACGACCTCGAGCACGTGGGTCTCGACCTCGACGCCGCGGTGACAGGATTCGGGCCTCCGTCCGACCCGCCCGAAGGCCACGCGGCCGAGGTCGCGGCCGAAGGTTCCGACGACGACTCCGGCCACCCCGACGACGAGGGCGAACCCGATGCCCCCGATGCCCGCGATGCCCGCGATGCCCGCGATGCCCCCGATGCTCCCAGGGTGGGCGAGCCGAGAGACCGGGGCGCGCTCCTGCGGATGTTCTCGGCCCTGCGCGAGGGGTAGGCCGGCCGGCTCGGCGACGCCAAGCCCCGGGAGCGAGAGCTCGAGGCGGCGCAACCCCTCGGGATTCAAGGCCGGCAGACCACGGGCCGAGATAGAGGGCTGACGGCCCATCCGTAGGGGATGAGCCGCGCCCGACCGGAGGACCTCCGCTGCCCGAGGGGATGCAACTCGGAGCCTTGTTGCAGCAGGAGGGCCTGTTGACCCAGGCCCGGTTGGACGCCGCCCTGGCCGAACAACGCGCCACCGGCAAACCGCTCGGCCGGATCCTCATCGAGGCCGGGGTCATCTCCGAGAGCGACCTGGTCCGCATGCTGGCGCGCCAGGTCGGGCTCGACTTCGTCGACCTCGGCGAAGCCAGCGTGGACCCCTCGGTCGCGACCCTCATCCCCGAGGCGCTGGCCCGCCGGTACCAGGCGTTGCCGATCCAGTGGGACGAAGGCCGGCTCGTCGTCGCGATGGCCGACCCGTCGAACGTGTTCGCGGTCGACGACATCCGCGCGCTCACCGGTGCCGACATCCGGACGGTCGTCGCGACCGCCGGGCAGCTCGAGGCGACCATCGACCGGTTCCACCGCCTCGACACCGAGGTCGACACGGTCGCCCAGGAGGCCGCCGACGAGCTCGGCTCCGGCGACGACATCGGCGACATCCGCGAGGTCGTCGAGGACGCGCCGATCGTCAAGTTCGTCAACCTGCTGATCACCCAGGCGGTCTCCGACCGCGCGTCCGACATCCACGTCGAGCCGGGAGAGACCGACCTCCGGATCCGGTTCCGCATCGACGGCGTGCTGCACGAGGTCATGCACTCGCCGAAGAGCATCCAGAACGGCGTGATCTCCCGCCTGAAGGTCATGTCGGAGATGAACATCGCCGAGCGGCGGGTCCCGCAGGACGGCCGCATGTCGCTGACGGTCTCCGGGAAGCCGATCGATCTCCGCGTCGCCACGCTCCCGACGGTCTTCGGCGAGAAGGTCGTCATGCGCATCCTGGACAAGGGCCAGGCTCTGCTCCGGCTCGACGACCTCGGCTTCCTGCCCGAATCGCGCGAGCGGTACGAACAGTCGTACAAGAAGCCGTACGGGACCATCCTCGTGACCGGGCCGACCGGTTCGGGGAAGAGCACCACGCTGTACGCGACGCTCAACATCCTGAACGACGTGAGTCGCAACATCATCACGATCGAGGACCCGGTCGAGTACCGGCTGCCGGGGATCAGCCAGATGCAGATCCACCACAAGGCGGGACTGAGCTTCGCCGTCGCCCTGCGCAGCATCCTCCGGGCCGACCCCGACGTGCTGCTCGTGGGTGAGATCCGCGACCGCGAGACCGCGATCATCGGCATCGAGGCCGCACTGACCGGTCACCTCGTGCTCTCCACGCTGCACACGAACGACGCCGCGTCCACCCCGATGCGACTGGTCGAGATGGGTGTCGAGCCCTTCCTCGTGACCAGCGCGCTCGACTGCGTGCTCGCGCAACGGCTCGCCCGTCGCCTGTGCGACAACTGCAAGGAGCAGTACCAGCCGACCGAGGCCGAGCTCATCGAGGCCCACTGGCCGACCGAGGACCTGACCGGGGCCGACTGGCCGTCGATGTTCCGGGCCGTCGGGTGCAGCGCGTGCGGACGCACCGGCTACCGCGGCCGGTTCGCCCTCCACGAGGTGATGACCGTCAGCGACGAGATCAAGAAGCTCGTGATCGAACGGCGCGGCACCGAGGAGATCAAGAAGGCCGCGGTCATGCAGGGGATGATCACCCTGCGCGCGGACGGCCTCCGCAAGGTCGGGATGGGCCAGACCAGCCTGGAGGAGATCTTCCGCGTCGTCTCCTGACCAGGCGATCGGCGAGCCGCGCGTCATTCGTCCGGTGCGCCTCGGGTGGCGGCGGTTCAAGCAACACGGACCCTCGGCCGATATCACGGAACGCGGCGGCGCCGGATGGTCCGCCCGGGAGAGAGGTCGGGACCGTGGAAGGGATGTTGGCCGGGCAGTCGCGCCGCCTGGGGGAGTTCCTCGTCGAGCGCAAGGTCCTGTCACGCGACCAGCTCGAGGTGACCCTCGCCGAGTCCCGCCACTCGGGCGAGATGCTGCCGGCCCTCCTGCTCCGCAAGCAGATCGTGTCGGAGAAGGACCTGGCCGCCGCGATCGCGGAGATCGTCGACATGCGCTTCGTCGACTTCGACCAGCTGCCGCTCCACCCCGACGCCGCGACCGTGGTGCCGCCCGAGATCGCGCGTGAGTTCCACGCACTCGGCATCGCGTTCGAGGACCACCGGCTCGTCGTCGCGTTCGCCGACCCGTCCGACGACAACGCGGTGCTCGCGGTCGGCACCGCGACGGGCTATGAGATCATCCCGGCCGCGGCGGGCCGCTACGAGCTCCAGAAGGCGATCGACTCGGTGTACCCGCCGGTCCGCGCGCCGCTCGCCTCCGACCTCGCCGCCGGCCTCGACCGCCTCGATCCCGACTCGGTCGGCATCGGAGCGATGGGTGGTCCCGACGACCTCGAGGGTCTCAGCGTGAACGATCTGCTGGGCCGGGTGCTCGAGATCCACGGCTCCGACCTCCACCTCGCGTCGGGCCAACACCCCGTCGTGCGGGTCAACGGCGAGATGCGCGTCCTGCAGGACTTCCCGGTGCTCAACGGCTCGCAGATCCGCCAGATGATCTACTCGATCGTCACCCAGAAGCAGCGCGAGAAGTTCGAGAACGAGCTCGAGCTCGACACCAGCTACACGCTGCCTGGACGCAGCCGCTTTCGCGTCAACATCTTCTGCCAGCGCGACTCCGTCGGCGCGGTGATGCGCGCCATCCCGTTCGAGATCGTCGACTTCGACAAGCTGGGCCTGGCGCCCTCGGTGAAGATGTTCTCCGAGCTGCCCCGTGGACTGGTGCTCGTGACCGGGCCGACCGGCTCCGGGAAGTCGACGACGTTGGCGTCGCTCATCGACATCGTCAACCGCACCAAGGCGTGCCACATCATGACCGTGGAGGACCCGATCGAGTTCCTCCACCAGCACAAGATGGCACTGGTGAACCAGCGCGAGGTCGGCGAGGACACGCACTCGTTCGCGAACGCGCTCAAGCACGTCCTGCGCCAGGACCCCGACGTCATCCTGGTCGGCGAGATGCGTGACCTCGAGACGATCAGCACCGCGCTGACCGCGGCCGAGACCGGCCACCTCGTCTTCGCAACGCTGCACACGCAGGACGCGCCGCAGTCGATCGACCGCGTGATCGACGTGTTCCCGGCCCACCAGCAGCAGCAGATCCGGGTCCAGCTCGCCGCGTCGTTGCAGGGCGTCGTGACCCAGCAGCTCGTGCCGACCGCCGACGGCACCGGCCGCGCGGTCGCGAGCGAGGTGCTCGTCGCCACGCCGGCCGTCCGCAACCTGATCCGCGAGGGCAAGGTCCACCAGATCTACTCGGCCATGCAGGCCGGCGGGAAGCACGGGATGGTCACGATGGACCAGTCGCTCGCCGGCTTGGTGAAGTCCGGGAAGGTGACGCTCGAGACCGCGCTCGAGCGCTGCGCCAACGAAGACGACCTGCGCCGCCTCACCGGTACGTACTCGGCTTCCCATTGACCACCCCACCGACCGACGCGCCGACCGACCCACTCACGCCCAGACCCAGCTGAGGACTCCCAGTGCCCGAGACCTTCACGTACAAGGTGCGCGACCAGAGCGGCGGCGTCGTGACCGGCCAGCTCGAGGCCGACGATCCGGCGCTCGTCGCCGGCAAGCTCCGGGGCATGGGCTACACGCCCATCACGATCCAGAAGCAGAACCAGGCCAGCTTCAGCAAGGACCTGAAGATCCCGGGCTTCTCCAACCGCGTGAAGCTCAAGGAGGTCGCCGTCTTCTCGCGGCAGTTCTCCACGATGATCAACAGCGGGCTTTCCCTGCTGCGCGCCCTCACGATCCTCGCCGAGCAGACCGAGAACCCGGAGCTCCGTCGAGTCGCGAACCAGGTGCGCATCGACGTCGAGAAGGGCAGCTCGCTGTCGGCCGCGATGGCCCGCGAGCCGAAGGCGTTCAGCCGCCTCTACGTGGCGATGGTCCGTTCGGGTGAGATCGGCGGAACCCTCGACGAGGTGCTGCTGCGACTGTCGGACACGATCGAGAAGCAGGTGGAGCTGCGGCGCAAGGTGAAGAGCGCCATGACCTACCCCACGGTCGTCGCCGTCATGGTGCTGCTCATCGCGAGCGCGATGCTCATCTTCATCGTCCCGATGTTCAAGGACATGTACGCGCAGCTCGGTGGAACGCTGCCGCTTCCCACCCGCGTCCTGCTCTCCATCTCCGGCTTCGCCAAGTCGTTCTGGTGGATCATCGGCGGGTTCGGCGTGGGCGCCTTCTTCGGCATCCGGTACTGGAGCAACACCACCGAGGGCCGCAAGAAGTACGACGCGATCAAGCTCCGGATACCCGTCATGGGTGGACTCGTCCGCAAGACGGCCCTGGCCCGCTTCTCCCGCACGCTCTCCGCCCTCGTCCGCTCGGGCGTGCCCATCCTGGAGTCGCTCGAGATCGTGGCGGACACGTCCGGCAACTACGTCGTGTCGGTCGCCGCGCGCGACACGCAGCGCGCGGTGAAGCTGGGTGACACGATCAGCCGCCCGCTGCAGCAGCACGACGTGTTCCCGCCGATGGTCGTGCAGATGATCGCGGTGGGGGAGGAGACCGGCGCGCTCGACGAGATGCTCGAGAAGATCGCCGACTTCTACGACCAGGAGGTCGAGGCGACGGTCGACGCGCTGACGAGCCTCATCGAGCCCCTGCTCATGGTGTTCATGGGCATCGTGGTCGGCGGCATGATCATCTCGCTCTACCTGCCGATGTTCAACATCATCAAGCTCATCAAGTAGCCGCGCGGCGACAACTTTCCGTCAGGTCACGGTCAGGTACGAGAGGCTTGCCGTTCACGCGGGTGCATTGTCCCCGCGACAAGCAGTTCGTTACCCTGATGCCAATTCCGACCATCCCTTCGCGTTCGCTTCGGCGTCATTGCCGGACGAGAGGAGAACCATGAAGCTCGTCGTCGCCGTCATCAAACCGCATCAGGTCGACGCCGTCACGGCTGCGCTCCACGACCTCGATGTCAACGGGATGACGATCACCGAAGTGCGCGGCCACGGCCGTCAGCGCGGGCACTCCGAGGTGTTCCGCGGCGGGGAGTACAAGGTCGACTTCCTCCCCAAGGTGCGCATCGAAGTGCTCAGCACCGACGGCGACGCCGACAAGATCGCCAACGCGATCGCCGCGTCGGCTCGAACCGGCAAGATCGGCGACGGCAAGATCTGGATCCTGCCGGTGGAGAGCGCGGTGCGGATCCGCACCGGCGAGCTCGGCGACGAAGCCGTCTGACCCGGTTCCTGCGGCGCCCGAGCGCCGTCGATCAACTGCACTGCACGTGCCCGGCCCGCCCCGTTCGGAGGCGGGCCGGTGCGCGCCCGGCGTCGCGACGAGCCGGGCGGCTCCATGCGCATGCATGCGGATCTGAGGCCCTGATTCGCAGTCAGATAGGAGTCATACACGTGTCGATGCACGGAAACGTCCGTCACATGAAGCGGTAATGCCGCGCTCGTAGCTTCGCTCGCATGATCACTCGAATGCGCGCCACTATCCGTCAACGAGAATCGCGTAGGTTCTTCTACGCGTACCTCTCCGGGAAGATGTTGGGAATGGGACTCGCACTTGGGGGTCTCTTCGCCTTTACCTGGTTCTTCAGCAACACTGCGGGTGCAACCGGGCTGCAAGCGGCACCGGTGGCGAAGACGGTGGACATCGTCAACGCGGTCAACACGTCGTGGGTGTTGATCGCAGCGTTCCTGGTGTTCTGCATGCAGGCCGGGTTCATGATGCTCGAGGCGGGCTTCGCCCGTACCCGGGAGGCCGGCAACATCCTGGCCGAGTGCATCGTGGACACCTGCCTCTGCGGGATCCTGTTCTGGGCCATCGGCTTCGCGTTCATGTTCAGCCACGGCAACGGATGGATCGGCTACCACTGGTTCTTCCTGCAGAACATCCCGGCCACCTACGAGACGACCGGTGTCTCGTTCCTGGCGTTCTGGATCTTCCAGTTCGCGTTCGCCGACACCGCGAGCACGATCGTCTCCGGCGCCATGGTCGGTCGCACCGCGTTCAAGGGCGACCTCCTCTACAGCCTCGGCGTCAGCGGACTCATCTACCCGATTCTCGGCCACTGGGTCTGGGGCCCCAATGGTTGGCTCGCCACGCTCGACACGCCGTTCCGTGACTTCGCCGGTTCCACCGTGGTGCACACGGTCGGCGGCATGCTCGCTCTGACCGGAGC